>CALKNK010000014.1 GCA_938091165.1 uncultured Ilumatobacter sp.
CGATACCGACCCTCAGGGATCAGCAGGCCACGCACCAGGTTCGCCATCGGGTTGTCGGCAGCAGTGAGCCGGTCGGCAACGGCAAGCAGCGTGTCGCCAAGGGCGGTGCCGCCGAAGATCCAATCGTTGAGCGCGTCGTGGTTCGGTGCAACACTCCCAGGCTGCGCTGCGATGGCCTCGTGGTAGAAGGTCCGCAGGTCGTCGGCAAGGTGCCGAACAAGCAGCGGCATGTCGAAGGCCCAGTCGACGTCGCCGACAGGCGCGTCGGTGATCGAGTCGGCTTCGACCATCGACGCCAGTGCCCGAGCGACGTCGTCGACCTGGTCGGGCTGCGCGCCGCTGACGCCAAACAGCGTGCGCCCGCGAACGGCCCGCGTCTGTGCCGACCAGGTCTTCAATCGCCCCACCTCAGCGAGGAGTCGCCCCGTCAAGGTGTCGTCGACAACCGGCCCGAGGTTGAGCGGGCAGGCCCACTGTCCAGGGCCGGCCTCCTCCGGGAGTGGACCGGCATAGTCGGCAATCGTCGGCTCGGTCGCAGTCGCGAGCAGACCGAATGCCTGGCGCATCACGTTCTTCTGGAACTCAGGGTCCTTGGCCGAACCAAGCGGTCGGCCCAAGGCGAACGGTACCCACAGTGCCCGAGTCGGGCCGACGGCCTCGCTCTGTTCACGGATCAGGCTGATCGACGTGCAGGCGACACCGGCCCGCTCGATGAAGTTGGTGAGGGCGCCAACTGCGCCCGTGCACAGCGGTCAAACAGGAACGAGGAGCGCGACATCAACGCCGTCTGCGGCGAGCATTCGGCCGACCTCACTGCCGGTGTCTTCGAACAACGCCGGATTCGGCATCGCCCCCATGAACGAGTAGTGCCGGGGGCTGACGCCACCAATCTCACCTGAGGCGACCATCTCGTGGAGTCGGTCGAGTGGGAACGAAATGTTCGGATCCTGCTGGAAGGCGCTGCGATCGAAGTTGGTACTGACGTGCGACAGGACGACGTCGCCCCAGTCGGCATCACTCGGCAATACCCGATAGTCGAGCGCACCGAGGGTAAATGGTGCATCGGTACGGAGGTGCAGGCCGGCGGTCGACACGATCGCAACAGTCAACTCGGCCAACGGCTTTGGCGTCAGCCACCTTCCCGGCTCAATGCGCGACATGGCGTCGGCTCGCGCCTGGAGGTGTTCGGCCTCCGCCTTGTGCAAATCAGCCAGCCTGACCATCAGGCGACCAGCACTTCGCACCCGGTACCGGCAAGAATCGCGTCGACCGCGGACCGGTCCGAATCTGACAGCGCTGCGTACTGCTCGCGCAGCCACACCAAGCACTTGCCCTGATAGCCGAAGGGCGCCTGGGCGTACGTCTGCCCGTCGATCGTGCAGGACATCTCATCAGCGCCCGCCTGAAGTGCCGCTGCATTTGCGATCATAAAAGGTGCGTACGTGCGACCGACTTCGTGCAGCAGCGCGACCGTGGTGTCGCTGATCGCATCGCGGTCCACCCATCCGGTGTCGCTGACTGGAGTCTCCCACCACGACAGGTCGTCCATTCGGTCGACCCAGTTGCGCACGCGCGGCGCCCGGTCGATTGCTTCGCGTGCCGACTCTGGCTCCCAGCTGACCAACTGATGCAACTGCCCGAACAACCCGAAGTCACCGCGCCCAGGACGGTCACCGAGCAGGAACATCTGCGACTCGAAGTGCGCCGACAGCAGTGCGAGGAGACGGTGGTATGAGTCCTCGATGATCGGCCGATTCTCTTGAGTCGAGCCCACCATGGCCCGCCGACCGATCTGCCGTTCGGAGATGTACGCCTGCATCTGCTGCCACTGATCGTCGGGGAGATCGAGACCACCACGATCGAGCGGAAGCAGCTTGGACGCCTTGTCGATCGCGGCGTCGTAGTACCAGCGGTAGTGGTACATCGGCTTGGTCACCCACTCGTCGCCGTAGTCCTCGATGAGGTAGTCAATGAACGCCACCACGGGGTCGGACGGCACGAGGCTCCGCTCGTTGAACATCGTCTCGAGCCGCATGATCTGCGGGCTGCTATCGACCATCGCGTCGGTGTAGTCGCCATCATCGTTCGGGAACCCGATGACCGGGATGATCTGTACCGGAACGTCCGGCAGTGTGTCCCACTTCGACCCGCGCAGGATCCAGCGGAACGGGATCTGCCGATAGCGCAGCACCCCGCGCATCTTGATCGAATACGGCGACCCGTAACCGCCACCGAGGAGCAAGGGGTGCTGTTGGCTCACGAGTCGATCGACGCTTCGAGATCGTTGAGCGCGGCACGCACGATCAGCGCATAGGTATCAGCGATGGCGACCTCGCGATGGTCCTTCTGAGCTTCAAGACGAGATGGATCGGTCACAACGGCCATGAAGGCCGCTTTGCTCGGGAACTCGTTGAACCGCACCTGATGCCATGCCCGGCCGTCGCCGATGATCGTGTCTTCCACGGCAAACCAGCCGCTGATGCGCACGCCGTGGCCAAGCGCCACCTTGCCCGCCGCGGTTTGGTACTGCTCCATGTGGTCCGGCGTCGTGTGCGCCGCCGCCGCGTCGTTGAAGCGGATGACGTGCATCACCACGACCGGGCCATCGTCGGCGGTCGGCGGGTGTGGCACGTCGGCCCAGTCGATCAGCTCAAACCCCTCCGGCGCCTCGGGCACCGGCATCGGCTGGGTTCCGATGACAATCGTGGTCTCCATACCAGCGTCCTTGTGGTGGTGCGACTTCTGGAACGACGGCAGCGACTGCATGTCGATGAACGATTTGCGCGTCGGGTACTTCACCACGCCGATGCGATCCCATTTCGGTTCGTCACCCAGCAACTGCTGATCGACGTTGCCAAAAAACACCGGTCGAGCTCCGACTGCTGCGAGTGAGTCGAGGGGCGAATACGCGTCATCGGCGTCGCGTCCGCTGATCGTGGATTCACGACCGTCGGCATAGTCGGCGACCTCACGATACTTCATCAGGTTGACCATCCACACCGGACCATCGTCCTCCGGCGGCATGGTTGCCATCTTCATCCCGTACTCCCTGTTCAAGGTGCCGTAGCGGACCGTGTTGCTCATGACGTGCTCACATTCTCAGACTGTGCAACCAAGAGTTGCATCATCTCGCGGGCCACCATCGGCCCGGCATTCTGGTTCTGGCCGGTCACCAGATTGCCGTCAACGACCCAGTGATTCGCAAGGGGGTCGCGTCGACGGGTTTCGCTTTCGAACTCGGCACCGGCCCCACGGAGCTCGCGCTCCGGGTGGTGCGGGGTCGACTGAATACCGAGCTCCTTCACCTGCTTGTCGGTGACAGCCGAGATCTTGCGGCCAGCCACGAGCGGTTCCCCGTCGACACCCTTGGCGTTGAGTAAACCGAGCGGGCCATGACAGACGCCGCCGATCACGAGGCCCTTCGCGTTCGCATCAGTCATCTTGTCGGCCAGCGGTTCGGAGAATCCGAAGTCGAACGCCGCGCCCCAACCACCGGCGAGGAACACAACGTCGTAGTCACTCATGTCGAGGTCGCCGATCGCGAGCGAGTCGGTGACCTTGGCTTTGAGCTCATCGTCCGCGAGGAACCGATCGTCGTCGGCACATCGGATCACCGGCTTGACCGACTTCGGATCGACCGGGATCACCCCGCCGAGCGGGCTGGCCACGTCGACGGCCATCCCGGCGTCGAGGAACGCGTAGTACGCCACGGTCATCTCACTGGCAAACACCCCGGTCGGCTTGCCGATGTCGAGCACGCCAGCGTTGGTCGCGACGACGAGCGCCCGCTTCCCGGTGAGATCAAATGTGGTGGCGTCCGGGTCGGCGGGGTGCATGCCTGCCCGCTGCAGTGCATTGCGCAGCAGACGTGCGGGTGGTGGTGGTTGTTTCATCGGTGCTCCTGCTGTGGGTTGGCGTGACGCATAAGGCCACGGGTTGTTGCGTCTGGGGACGGCTCGGACACGTTCGGCCTGGAGCTCCGTTCGGAGATGGTCGAACACGGTCGACACCGCCGGCTCGTTCCAGCGATTGATGGCCTCGATCGGGTCGGCATCGAGGTCGTACAGCTCCCACTGATCCGGCAGCGTGGCGGTCCGGTACTCGTCTCCGCCAGGGCCAGATGCCGCGAGATGACGAATCCCAGGTTCGGTCCACGTGTCCGGATCGTCGAAGGTTCGGACGAGCTTCCAGAGGTGGCCAAGGCCGTCGACAGCGTCGGGAACCCGCAGCACCAGCCCTTCGAAATTCGATGCCACATGCGCCGGCACTTGAATCCGCAGCGGCGCCGGTGGCTTTGCTGTTCGACCGAGCCGACGCGCGACACCAGATGCACCGGAGTCGCCTTCCAGCATGTTGTCGCGCGTCATCAAATAGACGGGCCGACTCTGGTCCGCGGTGTCGGGCGCGTCAACCACCGGCATCAGGTCGCGGCCGGGGAGTGGATGGACTTCGGTGAAGTCAGCTCGCAGCACGTCACCGGCGATCGCCTCGTCAATTCCCGCTGCAGCGAGCAGCGTCGGCACGATGTCGACGTGCGAGGTGGGCGAGCCGTCAATCGCCGCGCCAGTCGTCGCATTCGCGCCAACACGTGCGATCGAGAACGGCACGCGTGTCGCTTCGTCATAGAGCGTGAACCATTTCTGGTGGAGCCCACCATGTGCGCCGAGGAGGTCGCCGTGGTCCGAGGTGCGAACGATCACGCTGTCGTGGCCGCTGCTGGTGACCGCCGCGCGAACCTGGTCGAGCGGCCCGTCGACCTCAGCGTGCAACCGGTAGTAGAGGTCGCGGTACTCCTGCGCTTTCTTCCGGTAGGTGCCGGCCACCGCCGGGATCGGCCCATACCCGGACGGGTAGGTCTCGCGATACGCGATCTGGGCAGCAGGTTTGCTCGCGAGATCTTCGTGCGCCGTCGGCGCCTCAGGCACGTGGGGCGGATCAGTGAGACCGGCCTCGAGTGGATTGCCGCGCCGCGCCCATGCCGGGAAGAGCACGATGTCGTGCGGGTTGACGAAACTCGCAACCAGCAGAAACGGCTGCTCTGCGTCAGCATCGCCGGCAGCGCGCCGGGCGTAGCGATCTTCAAGCCAGGCCGTCACACGGGCCGCAATCAGTGGGTCGCGTCGCACGCCACTATCGCGCAGTCGACCGCCGTGTGGCTCTGGGCCAACCCAGCCGTCGAAGCCAAATGCGGCCAGTGGGTTGGCAGCCAGATACTGCTCGACCGCTGCGGCATCGATGTTTCCATCGTCGTCGTTCGTGTCGACGCGCGCGCCCTCTGTGTCGTGCAAGTCGGCGTGGCTGACGTGCCATTTGCCGTCGTAGTGCGTGTCGTATCCGGCGGCACGGAACCAGTTGCCGAGCGTCGGCACCTCCCCCTCTCGCAACCAACGGAGCCGGCTGTCGTCGGCCAACTTGCCGAGCCCGTCGGTCTGGGTGACGCCGTGCACGTCGGGATACTGGCCGGTGAAGATCGTCGGGCGGCTCGGCATGCACGCGAGCGACCCGGTGTAGTGGCGATTGAAGTTCACCGCATGTTCGTCGAACCAGGCCTGACCGTTCAGCGTCTTGCTCCGCCAAGCGCGGACATCAGCCGACTCGTACGGCGGGATGGCCCGCTCTTCGTCGGTCATGATGATGATCACGTCGGGGCGCGTCATGCGTCCGCCTCCTGTGCGTTGCGTGGTGCTCTGAATTGTTCGGCGATGCCCACGAGCATCTCATCGGATGCTTGGCCGAGCTTGCGGCCGACCACCTTGGCGATACCCTTCTGCGGGGGCCGCGACCCGGCATCGATCTCGGTGGTCAGCGTGACCGTGGTACTCACACTGGTCGAGTCGCTGAGCGGCTCGAGCGTCCACGTGTTGGTCAACGATCGAATCACCGCAGGTAGCCCGGTGAGGGCATAACTCAACGTCACGCCTGGCTCCCAGCGTGTCACAGTCTCGACCACGGTCGTGCGGCCGGTCTGGATTCGGCGCACCATACCGACACCCTCGGTCTGATCAGAGAGCAGGCACGAATGGTCGACATTCGACGCCCAACCACTGATCGCCGCGAAGTCGGCCAAGACCTCCCAGACCGCGTCGGGAGACGCCGGAACCGATGTTGATTTCACCACCGTGGCCATGTCGTCAGCCTGCGCCGATCGCATCGATGAGAATCTGCGCGATCTGCGGCGCGCCATCTTCCTGGAAGAAGTGGTGTGCGTCGGTGATCGTGGTGTGTGGCTGGCCCTGGGCACCAGGGACGAGTTCCCGAAACGGCTTGTCGCCGCCTGCAGTGACCGGGTCACTGTCGCTGAAGCAGCAGATGAAGGGCTTGTCCCACTGCTTCAAGACTTTCCAGGCCGCGACGTTGTCCTGCACGGCGGGATCATCGGCCGACGTCGGCACCAGCGACGGGAAGATACGGGCGCCTTCCTTGAAGGTCTCATCGAGGAAAGGTGCGTCGTAGGCCGCGACTTCTTTCTCGGTCAGCTCCGTCGTCGTGGCGCTCTGCAGCAACTGACCAATCGGGAAGACCGGCGACTCCCGACTGAACTTCTGCCACGCCATGAACGCATCACTCAGCGCACCTTCACCAGTCGGCAGGCCCGTGTTGCCGATCACGACGCGTGCGAACCGATCAGGGTTGTCGGCAACGAGACGGAGGCCGACGAGGCCACCCCAGTCCTGCCCGAAGAACGTGGCGTTTCGCAGGTCGAGGTGATCGATGATCGCCTCCTGCATCCAGGCAACGTGGCGGGCGTAGGTGTAGTCGCTCTTCTCGCTCGGCTTGTCGCTCTTGCCGAAGCCGATGAGGTCCGGCGCGATCACACGCAACCCGGCGGCGGTGAGCAGTGGAATGATCTTGCGGTACAGGTAACTCCACGACGGCTCGCCGTGCATCGCCAACACGACCGGCCCGTCTGCAGGGCCCTCATCGAGGTAGTGGACGCGAAGCGCGCCGCCGTCGAGGTCATCGATGTCGACGTAGTTCGGCGCGAACGGGTAGTCGGGCAGATCGACGAATCGATCATCAGGCGTGCGGAGTGATTTCATAGTCGCTGCTTTCGAAAGGGAGGACGAGTTGGTGCCAGGCACCAAGTCGTCCTCTCGGTCAGGTGGGGTGGATGGTGACGGTGTAGAGGTCGTCGCCGACTTCGATGGTGCCGTCGAAGTGGGCAGCGCCCAGTGCGCGCCAGTCGTCTGCGGTACCGCCCATCGGCATCGGCGGCACATAATGGGTGTAGATCAACGTGTCGACGCTGGCTTTCGCAGCGGTCTGCGCAGCTTGTTCGGGCGACGAGTGGTAGTCGAGCGTGTCCTGCAGCCGCTGCATCGGAATGTTGGCGATGATGTCCTTGCGGATCACGGTGTGCACCAGTGCATTCGCTCCCTCGCACAGTGCGTCAAGCCCCGCGCACGGCACCGTGTCACCAGCAGCCACGACGGCTGCGACCCCCTGATCCGTACCGAGATCGAACCGGAATCCGACACTCGGTTCGACCGGTTTGTGGTCGGTCTGCCCGCACGTGATCGTGACCTTGCCGCCTTGGCCGTCGGGAAGTTCGACAAGACCTTCGGTCACTTCGATCACCGTGACCGGCGGGCGATGGTCCAGGTCTTGATGGTGTGCGATGCGGTACTCGATGTCGGGTTCGAGCGACGCAAGCAAGTGGTCGACAACCGACTTCGTGCCGACCGGGCCAACGATGGTGAGGGGAGTCTCTTCGAACGTCATCACCCAGCGCGTGGTGATCACATCGTTTAGGTCAGTGATGTGATCGCTGTGCAGGTGCGTGATCAGCACCGCGGCAAGGTTCGGCGCGCCGAGACCCGCAGCAGCCAGCCGCATCAAGACACCGCGTCCCGCGTCGACGAGGTAGTGCTCGCCCTCGGGGCCTTCGCCGGCCGAGATTAATGTTGCCGGCCCGGCGCGATCAGGTGATGGCATCGGCGAACCGGTGCCCAACAGCGTGACTTTCAAACTCATTCGAACTCCTTTACGGGACGAGTTGGGGCCTGGCACCAAGTGGTCATTGGCGGCTCATCTCGCTGGCAGCACGTGCTCGCTCTGCTTCAACCGCATCGCGAGAGAGCAACTGAACGGTGACGTCGTGCAGCGTGCCGTCGAACGGAAACGGCCCGACGTAGCGCTGCGACACTGCCGAGCCGTGGTCGTAGCCGACGCTCGGGCCGACCGACGACATCATCGTCATGAACAACGGCAGCTCAGCTGGCTCGTTCGCCGCACCGTCGACGCTCAAAGAGATCGTGCCCGTCTTGCCACCGGTCCGGCGGACGTGCACACCGAGCTCACTCGAGCCGACCGGGACGTCGACGTCAGACTCGACAATCAGGTGATCGTCGAAGGCGTTGTAGTCGACGACCAACTTGTTGTTCTGCACAAAGATGGACACACCCGAGTTCTCGGTGCCAGTTGCGTAGAGCACGCCTGCCTCGCCCGCCCCGCGAGTGACTCGGGCGGTGAGGTCGAACGAGGTGCCGCCAAGTGACACCGACGCCTGGCCGGGCATCGGCGACATCGGTGGGCGGTAGACGTAACGCTTGTCGATCGGGTGTGGCGAATGGTCGCGGAACCTGCTCCCGAACAGCTCGATCATGCGGTCGTCAAGGGGCAGCACGCCATGGGTGTCGGCCTCCTGCCACCACAGTTCCTGCAATTCGGTGAGCTTCTCAGGATGGGTCTCGGCGAGGTCGTTGCACTCAGACCAGTCGTCGGTGAGGTGGTACAGCTCCCACTTTTCGGTGTCGTAGTCGGCGCCCTTGTCATGCTTGCACACCGCTTTCCAGAGCGACGTTTGGTCACCGGCGATCAACGCTCGGCTGCCAGCCATCTCAAAATACTGCACCGTGTTGGCCGTTGCCGCCGACGCGTCGGCTAAGGCGTTGGTGAAGGACCGACCGGTGACCGGTAGCTGCTTGAGGCCCTTGTAGACCTCAGGAGCCGTCGCCCCGACCATCTCGTAAATCGTCGGCACGATGTCGGACACATTGACGAACTGGTCGCGCAATGCCCCCGGCTCGGCAATGCCCGGGGCACTCACGATCATCGGCACATGCACGCCACCTTCGTGTGTGTTCTGCTTGTACCACTTGAACGGCGAGTTACCGCACTGCGCCCAACCCCACGGGTAGTTGGTGTGGCTGTGCGGGCCACCGATGTCATCGATCTGATCGATCATCTGGTCGGCCGTCTCGAAGATGCCGTTGAAGAACTTCATCTCGTGCATGACGCCAAACGGGCCGCCCTCTTGCGACGCGCCGTTGTCAGCGAGCACGACAACGACCGTGTTCTCCAGTTCACCCATCTCGCGCAGCCCGTCGACGAGACGACCAATCTGATCATCGGTGTGGTCAAGGAATGCAGCAAACGCTTCCTGCAGTCGGCAGTTGAAGCGCTGCTGGTTCTCCGACAGGTCGTCCCATGCGTCGACACCCGGATTGCGGGGCGCAAGTTGCGTACCGGCGGGGATGACACCGAGTTCGAGTTGCCGGGCAAACCAGCGTTCACGAATGACATCCCACCCTTCGTCGAACTTGCCGCGGTACTTGTCCATGTACGCCTGTGGTGCCTGGTGCGGCGCGTGTGTTGCCCCGAACGGCACGTAGGCGAAGAAAGGTCGGTCGGGTCGAACGCCCTTGCTGTCGCTGATCATCGTCATCAGTTGGTCGATCATGTCTTCGCTGACGTGATAGCCGTCTTCAGCCGACTTTGGCTGGTCGATCATGTGGTTGTCGCACACAAGCGACGGATGGAACTGGTCGGTCTCACCTTCTAGGAAGCCGTAGAACCGGTCAAAACCACGAGCCAGCGGCCATTGATCAAACGGCCCCGCTGCCGAGCATTGCTCCATCGGTGCGAGGTGCCACTTGCCAACGCAGAACGTGGCGTAGCCCTCGTCGCGAAGTACTTCCGCGACGGTAGCTGCGTGGTTGCTGATGTGGCCGAGCTGATTTGGAAAGCCAGTGCGGAAGTTAGACACTGAACGCATCCCAACGGCGTGCTGCGATCGGCCGGTCAAGAGCGACGCACGGGTTGGTGAGCAGAGCGGGGTGACGTGGAAGTTGGTGAACTGGGCGCCGCCCGCAGCGAGCGCATCTACGTTTGGCGTGTCGATGTCAGAGCCGTAGCAGCCGAACTGCGCAAAGCCAGTGTCGTCGAGCAGAACAACCACAACATTTGGGGCATCCTCACTA
The DNA here is from genome assembly GCA_938091165.1 of uncultured Ilumatobacter sp. GTDB lineage: Bacteria > Actinomycetota > Acidimicrobiia > Acidimicrobiales > Ilumatobacteraceae > Ilumatobacter_A. The sequence continues at coordinate 10,203 of CALKNK010000014.1, forward strand.
GGGTGCGGCGGTTCGTCGAACCAAGGTTCGGAGTCCGCGAGCGTCTTGCCGATCGTGCCTTCGAAACGTGAGGAGCGTGTCATGCCATGCTCTCCTTGCCTGTATCAACGTCTGGTTCAATGCCGGGCCAGCCAGTGAGAATTGCTTCGATCGACCGGGTCCACGACTGGGCGATTTGGCGATCCGATCGACCGTGTGCTGCCCGCAGAACGTCATACGCCTCGGGCGAGGTCAACGCATCGATGACGGCGATCAGGTTGGATGCTTCGGCCGGCGTCAGCTGTGCGGCTTCGGTTGAAAAATGTGACCGGGTCTGATCCGATAGCTGCGATCGGCTCCGAGCGACACCTTCTGATATCGGCTGATAGTCGAGTGCTCGGTGGCGGGCAATTTGTAAAATTGGCCCTGCGGCTTCGAGCAGCTCGAGTCGGCTCTTGACGTGCTGGGTAACCCTCTGACGGCGAGGAGAAGTACTTGGAGCCACCGGGTCAAACAGTTTGCTGTAACGCTCGCGGAACACATCAAACGCCTGGCGTTGCATGTCATCGAGCCCGTCGAAGTTGCGGAACACTGACGAGACCGACACGCCCGCGTGTTCGGCAAGACCTTCGACCGTGAGAGGAATTTTGCCATTACGCACCAAAGCGAAGACAGCATCGATTACCGCAATGCGACTGCGTGCGCGCCGAGCGTGGCGTCCATCGATCGCTGGCTTTAAATCCGTGCCCATGTCCTTCACACTACGTCCACCGCCAAGACAATTGCGAGTCACACTTGCAATACCTCTACGGTCGCCTGCCGATTGCATGCGCTCGGCGAGGTCGTACCATCGCAGTCCAGAAGTGCTGAGCTGTTCATCGGTGAGGCCAGTCGAGGTCAAGGGCGCTGGTGCGCGGTCGGTGGCTGCAATGACTTCTGCGTTGACCATTTGACTCATCGGCGGCCTAGACGCCTGCCTCTAAACACCACCGTCGAGGTTGTGGTGCTCGGGCTCCGGCATGGGTGAGCAAAGGTTCGACCTCGTCGAAAACCACGCTGGCTGACATACGGTACGTCTATGTCTATTGAGCTTCGCAACTCCGATCGGCTGCCAGCACCGCAGGGGTTCTCCCACGCGTCGATCGCATCGCCGGGTCGCATTGTCCATCTGTCCGGCCAGATCGGCACAGACGCCGACGGCAATCATTCCGACGGGCTTGCGGCGCAGACCGACCAAGCAATGCGCAACATCGTCGACGCACTGATAGGCGTGGGCGGATCAACGAAGGACCTAGCGAAACTCACCATTTATGTCGTCGGATGGACTGCGGCCATGCAGGGCGATCTATTCACCGGCCTCGGCGCAGCCGGCCAAGTCAACCCGATTGCGCAGGTGCCGATAACCCTCGTCGGGGTTCAGTCGCTTTTCCTGGATGAATCACTCATCGAAATCGAAGCGGTTGCAGTCCTTGCGAACTAATCTTGAAAGACCCCTCGGGCCGCTCGACGGTGTCCGCGTCATCGACTTGACTTCAGTGGTAATGGGGCCACTTGCGACTCGAATGCTCGGAGACATGGGTGCCGATGTCATACGCGTCGAGAACCCGGGCGGCGACATCCTTCGCCATTATGAGCCTGCTCGAAGTTCAGGGATGAGCGCGCTGGCGATCAGTATGAATCGCAATAAGCGCAGCGTAGTGCTTGACCTCAAGACCGACGCCGGCATGCTTGCGTTGCGCGATCTCATCGCGACCGCAGACGTTTTCGTCACCACAATGCGTCGATCTGCACTCGTTCGCCTGGGTCTCGACTATGCAGGTGTTCGCGACATTCGTCCTGACATCGTTTACTGCGTCGCGAACGGATACGGCAGCAACGGGCCGAGTGCCGACAAGGCTGCGTACGACGATGTGATTCAGGCCGCCTCCGGGGTGAGCGACCTTTTCACGTTCGCCGGTGGAGATCCGCAGTTGATGCCAACGATCATCGCCGACAAAGTGTGCGGGATTCATATCGTTCCTGCCATCACTGCGGCGCTGTATCGCCGGGCGATGACAGGTGAGGGGGACTCGATCGAGGTGCCTATGGCTGAGGTGATGGCGTCGTTCAACCTCATTGAGCATCTCGGCGGATTGACGTTCGAGCCGCCGATCGGACCGTTCAGTTACGCCCGGGTGACCACACCCAACCGACGTCCACGCCGCACCCGTGACGGTTGGGTCGTCATCCTCCCGTACAGCACTCAGAACTGGCGTGACTTCTTCGAGTTTGTCGCCCGACCCGAGTTAATTGACGATACGCGCTTCGCCGACCAGAGGTCTCGAGTTGCTAACTCCGACACCTTGTACGGAATGCTCGACGACCTCGTTGCGGATTTCACCACCTCGGAATTGCTCGACCTCTGTGATGCCCGCTCGATCCCCGCCGCGGCAGTCATGTCACTCGAAGGCATCGCCGAGGACCCCCACTTCGCTGCAGTCGATCTACTCCACGACGACAACCATCCCACCGAAGGGCCCTATCGCGTTACTCGCGATCCGATCCGGTTCGACAGTCGTGGCGACGAGCAGGGTCTGCCGCACCGCCATGCGCCACGCCTCGGCGAGCACACTGCGGAAGTCCTCGCCGAGGTCGGTTGGAAACCCGAAGACCTCACTGCGTTCGAAACAACCTGACGATTCGCTCGATTACGTTCCACCGAACCGAGCCGACTAAACCCGGCGGCATGGACGATTTCTCGGGCAAGACCGCAGTGATTACCGGCGCCGCCAGCGGCATCGGTTTGGAGCTGGCCAAGCAATTCGGTGCGGCCGGCATGAACCTGGTGCTCGCTGACGTCGAACGGCCCGCCCTTGATCGAGCGGTGACCGAGCTCAGCGAAGCCGGCTACCCGGTGTTGGCGCGCGAGATCGACGTGCGCGAACACGATCAGATCATCGATCTCGACCGCGCAGCGCGTGATCGTTTCGGCAACATCCATGTGCTCTGCAACAATGCCGGCGTCGGGGCCGGCGGGCCCGTCGCCGACCCTGACAATCTCGAAGCCTGGCGATGGACGATCGACATCAACCTCTGGGGTGTCATCTACGGATGCAAGGTATTCCTTCCAGCGATGATTGAACATGGCGAGCAATGTCACATTGTCAACACCGCTTCGATGGCGGGGTTGGCTTCGGCGCCGATGATGGGGCCGTACAACATCTCGAAGTACGGCGTCGTCGCGCTCTCGGAAACACTGAGCAAAGAGATGCAGATGATGCAGACAGCGGTCGGCGTCTCGGTGCTGTGCCCGGCCTTCGTCGCCACCGGCATCGCTACCAGCGACCGCAACATGCCCGACGACGTGCGCGCAACGCTGCCCGAACGGCCTGCTGCGAGCGGCATGCAGACTCAAATCGAGGCAATGGTGGCCGGCGGTATCAGCACCGAGGTCGTCGGCCAGCACGTCCTCGACGCGGTGCGCAACGACCGTTTCTGGATCCTCACCCACGACGAGGCCAAAGCCGGTGTCATCACCCGGGCTGACGACATCGTCAACGGTGTCAATCCGTCAATGCGCGCCGGCTTTGCCTGACGCGCACCAACTCTGAGCGAGGTCAGCGGTCGAACGGGGTTCCGTCGAGGAGCTCCCCGGTGAGCCCTTCGACGCGCTCGTCCTTCTCGGCGGCGCCATCGAAATCAACTTGCCGCCATGCTTCAAACACGACGACTGACACCGCATTGGCCAGGTTGAGGCTGCGGTTGTTGGGTCGCAGCGGAATCGTGAGCGAGTGTGCCGGGTCGAACTGGCCGCTGACGTCCTCGTCAAGGCCTGAGCCTTCACAGCCGAACACGAGCACGTCGTCTGGTTGATAGCTGACGTCTGTATAGCGGCGCGTTGAGTGCGTCGAGAACGCAAACCAGCGGCCAGGAAGTGCGGCCCGCGCGCTGGCCAGGTCAGGATGAACCGTCATCCTTGTGCGCTCGTGGTAGTCGAGCCCGCCGCGCTTGAGCAGCGAGTCGTCCAGCCGGAAACCAAGTGGTTCAACCAGGTGGAGATCGTTCCCCGTATTGGCACAGAGCCGGATCAAGTTGCCGGTGTTCGGCGCGATCTGCGGGTTGACCAACACGATGTGCACCCACCCAACGGTACCCCTCGACAACGCGGGTGTCCGCGTGACAAGACAATCAGCGTCGGCTTTGCCATCGTGGTCGAATGGTGAACGTTGTGCGACGAACTACCGTGGCGCTTGCCGCCGCCGGCCTCGTTCTCACCGCCTGCGGGACCACCGAAGATACCGCGCCGATCACCAGTGATGAACCGGCGCCGACATCGACTGAGGCCGACATCAGCGAGGTGACTGTCGGCGCCCCCGCCGAGACGGAACCGTCCGCAGCGACCGTCGCCTCCGATGCCGTCACCGACCCCGCCGAAGCAGCGCCCGCGATATCAGACGCCCCGCCACCGGTCGTTCCCGAGGCAATGCTTGGCGGTCGGGCGTTCGCCACCGAACTCTCACCGACATCGGACTTCCCCGAGAACGCGTTGCCCGACATTCAGGTCGACGACATTCGACGTCAGACAAAAGTCGCTCTGCGCAACGTGTTTCCCGCCGAGCGACCGGTGCTGCTCTGGTTGTGGGCCCCGCATTGACCCAGCTGTCGTCGGGAAGCTCCCGATGTCGAGCAGTTTGCTCGTGATCACCTCCAAGAACTCGAAGTGATCGGCCTCGGCACCCAGGACAGTCTTGGCCAAGCCGAAGACTTCGTCGAGGACTACGGCACCGAGTCATTCACCATGTTGTGGGACGAATCGTTCCTCTCATGGCAAGCGCTCGGCGTCACCTCGCAGCCCGCTGCGGTGATGTTTGCCGCCGACGGCACGCCGATCACCGGCTGGATCGGCGTGTTCCCCGAGGACGAGGTACTTCGACTCGCAGCCGAGAGTCAAGCCACCTGACCCGAGCAGATCGCGGGGCTTGATTTCGACGCCCTAGCCAAACGCCCAAGGGATCATGGCGGTGGAGATCAACAACGTGGTCAGCGTCAGCGGTGCACCGACTCGCGTGAAGTCCGTGAACCGATAGCCGCCGAGGCCAAACACCATCAGGTTTGTTTGATATCCGACAGGTGACAAGAACGAGCACGACGCGCCTATCAACACTGCCACGGTCAGCATTCTTGGCTCGACGTTTGCATCGGCGGCGATCGAGAGCGAGATCGGCACCATGAGCGCTGCAGCCGCAGTGTTCGTGAGTAGCTCCGTCAAAGCAATCGTGGCAAGCATCACCATGATCACGTGGCCTGCATTGCCCAACCCCAGGCCGTCGGCCCATTCGACGGCTCCAGCGATTTCGGCAGCAAGTCCGCTCTCAGACATCGCTGCTCCGAGGCTGATTGCCGCCGCCATGGTCGCCACTACATGGATGTTGATCGACCGCCAAGCCTGACCCAAAGAGATCGCCCGACCGGCCACCACCACAATCGCTGACGCGAGGGCCGCCTCGAACAGATCCAAGAAGCCCGTCACCGCTGCAACGACCAATCCAGCCGTTGCGAGAATGACCAGCGTCGACCGGTCACGGCGAGCCGGGGGTTGCTCCTCTAGGGCCGCTATCAGTGAGAAGTCGGCATGACCTCGCCAACGGGACGCAAACGATTCATCGGCGAGCACCAACAGAACGTCACCAGCCCGGAGCGTCACCTGCCCGAGTTGACCACCAACATCGCCGTCCGCGCGATGAATCGCCATCACTGCGGCTCCGTAGCTGGCACGGAAACCCACCGACTTTAACGATCCCCCGACCAACACCGATCCAGGTGCTACCACCGCCTCGAAGACTCGAGCATCAGGCCCTTGCGCAGCAGTGACGTGCTGCTCCTCCAGCATCGTGAGACCCTCAATGTCATGAAGGTCGATCATTCTCGCTACGTCGCCGACAAAGCAACAGACATCACCCACCTCGAGACGCGTGTGAGGCGATGCAGCAAGAGACGTGGTCGACCGCCTCTCGACGTCAGGGCGCTCCACCAGCGCCAAGAACGCGCCGTCGAGATTCCTGAGTCCTGACTCTGCGATCGTCCGACCGGCGATTGGGCCGCCAGCAGTCACACGGGCAGCAAGCTGGAACTCGCGGCCACGCCGGTCGACATCTGACAGTGCCGCTGCCCGCTCCGGAAGCAGCCGCATCCCGATCGTCGACAACACCCCCACACCAACTACTGCAACGGGAAGACCGACCACGGTAATCTCGAGCACGCCGAGTGGTTCCTCGCCCGAGCGGCTCAGCAAATCGGAGACAACGAGATTGGTCGACGTGCCGATCAGGGTGATCACGCCGCCCAAAACGCTCGCGAACGAGAGTGGGAGCAGAAAACGCGATGCACTCACTCCATTGAGTTGCGACCATCGCACCACGCGAGGAGCGAACATCGCGACCAGCGGTGTGTTCGGTACGACCGACGATGCGCCAGCAGTCACCGCCGCCAGCATCACGATTGAGCCGTTGCGGTCGAGGAGGCGGTCGAACACGCGCGAGAACGTCCCTGTCGCGGTGACCGCTCCTGCCAAGATGTACAGCGCTCCGATCGTCGCCGGTGCCGGACTGGCGAGCCCACTGAGTGCAATCTCAGAATCGATAACGCCGGCAAACATCAGGGAAACGACGGCGCCACCCAATACGACGACCGGTGCCAGACGATCGACGATGAGAACCACCACACAGCTGAGAATCACGACAAGCGCGATCCAGGCGTCGAGTGTCATTTGAGCCGTCCGTCGCGTAAGAGAGTCAACTAATCCGGTCAGGGACTCGGTCAGTCGAGCAGGCCCTTCGAGCGAAGCGCTGCGATCACCTGATCGGCAGCTTCCTCTGCCGTCATCGCCGTGGTATCAACCCTGATCTCCGGCGATTCGGGTGCTTCGTAGGGTGAGTCGATTCCGGTGAAGTTGGTCAGCTCACCGGCCCGGGCCTTGGCGTACAGACCCTTCGGGTCGCGCTCTTCTGCAATGTCGAGCGGCGTGTCGACGTGGACCTCGATGAACTCGCCCGCTTCGACTCGCTCGCGCGCCAAACGGCGTTCGGCCCGGAATGGCGAGATGAACGAGACAAGGACCACCAGGCCCGCGTCGACCATCAGGCCAGATACTTCTGCGATTCGGCGAATGTTCTCAACCCGATCTGCATCGGTGAACCCAAGATCACGGTTCAGGCCGTGACGGACGTTGTCGCCGTCAAGGAGGTATGTGCGCACGCCAAGCGTGTGGAGTTTCGACTCGACGATGTTCGCGATGGTCGACTTGCCCGACCCTGACAGGCCGGTGAACCAGACAACGCCAGGCTGATGATTGTTCTGGTCAGCGCGGGCCGCTTTGTCGACGCGCACGTCCTGCCAGTAGATGTTGTGGCTTCGGCGAAGAGCGAAGTGCAACATGCCTGCGCCCACGGTGTTCTGGGTGCGCTTGTCGATGATGACAAACGAGCCCGTGTCGCGGTTGTCGGCATAGGCATCGAAAGGAATTGGCCGGTCGAGACTCAGGTTGCAGACACCGATCTCGTTGAGCTCAAGTGTGTTCGCAGCAAGATGCTCCAGCGAGTTGACGTCAACCCGATACTTCGGATGTGCAATTGTCACCCCCATCGTGCGGGTCCCGACCTTCAAGAGGTACGGGCGGCCGGGCAGCATCCCGTCTTCGTGCATCCAGACCACGTGTGCCTCAAACTGGTCAGCAACTTCGGCTGGCGCGTCACCAGCGCACATCAAGTCGCCGCGGCTCGCGTCGATCTCGTCGGTGAGCGTGATCGTGACCGACTGGCCTGCGACCGCAACGTCGAGATCTCCGTCCATTGTGACGATGCGATCAACGGTGCTGGTCGTGCCTGCGGGAAGCACTCGGATGGGATCGCCGGGCTTGATCGAGCCCCCGACGATTCGACCTGAGAACCCACGGAAGTCGAGGTTGGGGCGGTTGACCCACTGGACCGGCATGCGAAACGGTCCCGCAGCCACGTCGTCATCAACGGGAACGTCTTCGAGATACGTCATCAGCGTCGGACCGTCGTACCACGGCGTGGCCACGCTGTATTCGACGATGTTGTCGCCCTTCAGCGCTGAGACCGGAACATAGGTGATGTCGCTCAAGCCGATCTGCTCAGCGAATTCGCCGAACTCGGTCACGATTGCGTTGTAGATCTCCTCCGAGTAGTCGACGAGGTCCATCTTGTTGATGGCAACAACAACCTTGCGGATGCCGAGCAGCGACACGAGGTAACTGTGGCGGCGAGTCTGAGTGAGGACGCCCTTGCGCGCATCGACCATGAGGACGGCAACGTCAGCGGTTGACGCACCGGTCACCATATTCCGCGTGTACTGCTCGTGACCAGGGGTGTCGGCGACGATGAACTTGCGCTTCTCGGTCGAGAAGAAGCGGTAGGCAACGTCGATCGTGATGCCCTGTTCGCGTTCGGCGGTGAGACCGTCGAGCAGCAGCGCGAAGTCAAGGTCCGTGCCCTGGGTACCGGCCTTGGCCGAGTCGACCTCGAGTTGAGCCAGGTGGTCTTCGAACACCATGTGCGACTCGTACAGGAGTCGCCCGATCAGGGTGCTCTTGCCGTCGTCGACGCTGCCACACGTGATGAAGCGAAGCAGTGACTTGTACTGGTGCGACGTCAGATACTCGTCGATGTCCACCGCAATGAGATCAGAGACATGGGCCATCAGAGATTCTCCTTGTTACAGCCGGTCATGGTGCTGAACCTTTTGTCCTGCATCAGAAATAGCCCTCTTGCTTCTTCTTTTCCATCGAGCCGGCTGAGTCGGTGTCGATCAAACGGCCCTCACGCTCAGACGTCGTGGCGAGCAACATCTCCTGGATGATTCCTGTCAGGCTGTCCGCATCGCTCTCGATCGCGCCTGACAGCGGATAGCAGCCAAGCGTGCGGAACCGCACGTTCTTGATCTCAGGCTCCTCGCCCGGTTCGAACTGGAATCGGTCGTCGTCGACCATGATCAATGTGCCACCACGATGCACGACAGGCCGCGGCGCGGCGTAGTACAGCGGAACAATCGGGATCTGCTCGAGGTGGACGTACTGCCAGACGTCGAGTTCGGTCCAGTTGGAGATCGGGAAGACGCGCAGCGTCTCACCAGGGCTACGACGTGCGTTGTAGATCTGCCAAAGCTCGGGGCGTTGCCGCTTCGGGTCCCATTGGTGCTGCGGTGAGCGAACGGAGAAGATGCGCTCTTTGGCCCGTGATTTCTCCTCGTCGCGCCGAGCACCGCCGAAGCACAGGTCGAACTTGTTCATGTCGATCGCCTGCTTGAGACCCTCGGTCTTCCACATGTCCGTATGCATCGACGATCCGTGTTCGAACGGGTTGATGCCGCGCTCGACGCACTCCGGGTTCTGGTGCACGATGAGGTCGACGCCAAGCTCTTTGGCCTTGGCGTCGCGAAATGCGTACATCTCGCTGAACTTCCACGCGGTGTCCACGTGGACCAACGGGAACGGCGGCTTGCTGGGATAGAACGCTTTCATTGCCAGGTGCAGCATGACCGAGCTGTCTTTACCAATGCTGTACAGCATCGCCGGGTTGTCACTCTCGGAGACGGCCTCGCGCATGATGTGGATGGCCTCAGCCTCCAAGCGCTGCAAGTGCGTCAGTCTCTCCACTGATGGAGCATTGTCTACCAAGTTCACGGAGAATAGGATAAACACATCAGAGTCAAAGGCGCAACCCTTTCCTTGGTGAGGCGCGCGGGATCGGTCAGCGCTGATGGCGGGCGGCGGTGTCGAACTGATACTCACCGGCGAGTTCGGCAACCTCGTCCGGCAGTTCGCCTGAGACGAGGTCAGCGAGGCTGACACCCTCGAGCACTCGACGCAGCCCACCGCGAATTGCCATCCACACCTGCGGCAGTGCGTCCGCCGGGGCGGGATATGTCAGATCCCGCAGGCTCTCGTCATGAACGTCCGCCAGTGGGCCATCGACCGCACGAAACACGTCGGCCAACGAGATGTCGGCAGCCGGCCGAGAGAGCGAGAACCCACCATCGGGACCGCGCTTCGATCGCACAAGCTCGGCACGCTTCAGGTCCCGAGTGATGTCGAGCAAGTACTTCAGCGAGATGTTCTGGCGCTGCGCAATCGCATCAGCCTTCACGACTCCGCCCGGCCGCGTCGCCAGTTCACCCGACGCGAGTTCGACCATCGCCCGAACGGCGTTGTCGACTCGCTCCGAGATGCGCATTGCCGGAACGGTATCGCCCACCTGTGCCGCAAAGAAGTTGTTTTCCGCCTTGCTTAGTCGCGGACGCGACGGAGGAGCACTTCCTGGGCGATCGTCGCAACATGCGTGCCGTCGATGTTGAGCACATCGCCAGTCACCAAGCCGCGGCCGCCGTTGAGGCCGTGCGAGCGCGTGTCGAACCAGTGCCACTGATCGGCACGGCACGGCCGGTGGAACCAGACGGAATGGTCAAGGCTCGCACCCTGAAACTTCGTGCGATCGCTGTTGTTGTTGTCGAAGTCGGGGTGCGGCGACCGCGCCGCACGAGACGGTGCAGCATCTGACAGGAACGCCATCGCGAGCGTGTGCTTCACTGGGTCGTCGTCGAGGTCGGCCATAATCCGCAACCAGTAGCCGAGCCGACCTGGTTCGCCATCGACGCCGGGCAGGTCGATCGCACGTCGGTCGATGAGGTTCCCCCACGAGTAGTTGTCGAGGCTTGGGTCGTCAGGCAGCAAGATGCCGTCGGGGAACGTAGCGATCTGCGCGTCGACCTCGTCTTCATCCACCTGGAACGACACCGAGACGTTCAGGATCGCCCCAGCCGACTGGCGCGCCACCACCTGGCGTGTGCAGAACGAGCGGCCATCACGGAGCCGTTCAACTTCGAAACGGATCGGCTCGGTGATCGAACCCGGTCGGATGAAGTACGAGTGCAGCGAGTGCGCCCGTCGATCTGGATCGACGGTAGCAATGGCAGCCGCCAACGCCTGGGCGACGACCTGCCCCCCGAACAGACGCTTGCCCCACGGGTACTTCGCCGAGATGCCGACGAAGGTGTCGGGTCCATGCGGCTCAAGTTCGAGCAAATCGTCGAAGTCAACGTCGTCGATTTTCGGGGCGATATTCCATGGCTCGCTCATCGCTCCATCATCGCCCACGATCACCAATCCCCCGCATTTCCCGCGACTTTGATGTGCGCGCCGGGCAGGCTGGGTCGGTGGGAACAATCGACACGGTAGACCTCAGCAGCGCGGACGCGCCGACACGACTCGATACTGCACTCCGTAAAGATGGCTTCGTCCAACTCGTCGGACATGGGTTGTCCGACGAGATCGCCGACGGGCTGTGGTCCGGAATGGACGAGTTCTTTGCACTCTCCACCAACGTCAAGGCGCGATACGTCGTTGACGACGCCGCCGCCAACCGCGGATACCGGCAGCGTGGGAGTGAAGCACTGTCGTACTCGCTCGGTGAAGCGAGTCCACCCGACCTCTTCGAGTCGTTCAACTCCGGCCACGACTATCGCGCTGGAACCGATCGCCTGATCCAAGACACTCCATGGCCCACCGAGGCCCCCGAATTTGTCGCTGCCGCACAGCGCTACCTGTTGGAGATGGCTGCACTGTCGGCACGACTCGACGCGATCTTCGGAGAGATCATCGCCATTCCTGACCTTGCTCAACGATCAATGGCTGGACCCGACACGATGGCGTGCATCCGTTATGAGCGCCGCTCGGACGAAGTTGCGCCGGTGCCCGGCCAGAAGCGGATGGGCGCACACAGCGACTACACCACGTTCACCATTCTGCGCGCCGATCCGGTGCCTGGCCTCGAGATCCACACCAGCGGAGCCGCACCCGGCGAGCGCTGGAAATCGGTCATCCCCGACCCGGGCACGCTGCTCCTCAACGTCGGTGACCTCCTCGCGATCTGGACCGACGATGCCTGGCCGTCAACAGTCCATCGCGTGCCACTGCGCGGCGACGGCACCGACCCAGCGCTGCGTCGATCGGTCGCGTACTTCCACTATCCGGACCTCGACGTCAGCGTTGAACCGCTTCGGGCGTTCCGACACGCCGAGACGCGCTACTCACCCGTTACCGTCGCCGAACACCTTGCAGCCCGACTGATCGGACCAAAACAGCATGAGCCGTCTGCGGGCACGAGCACCGTTGGCGATCGACAGCTCTAAATCTCTGAGACCAGCGATTCGTCGGCCACCCATGCCGTGAGATTGGCGACGAATCGTTCGTTCACGCGACGCCCAGTTCCGTCGGTGCTGCCCGAATTGTGTGGCGTGAGAATCACATTGGGAAGGCCCCACAGCGGATTGTCAGACGGCAGTGGCTCCGGGTCGGTCACATCGAGACCTGCGCCGCCAATGTCTCCAGCCGTCAGTGCTGCAATGAGCGCGGCCTGATCGACAAGCTCGCCACGGCCCACGTTGACGAAGAACGCGTGCGGCTGCATCGATCTGAGGACGTCCGCCGAAATCAAACCGCGGGTGTCGTTAGTGAGCGGTAGCGCAACGACGACGACGTCGACTCCCGCCACGACATCGACCAGTTCTGACAGCGGGCGTGTCGGGTACGGCTCGTCGCCCTGCGCCGCGCGTCGCACGATCGTTGGACGCATCCCGAACTCATTGGCTAGCCGGGCGACTTCCTGACCAATCGGACCCCAACCGAGCACGGCCACGTGCTGCCCCTCAAGTTCATTCCAACGCGCCCATTCCCACTCGGCGCGGGACTGCGCCCGCATCATGCGGGGCAGATCGCGGGCCAACGCCAGCAGGTACATCATGACCGTACGCGCAATCGGTGCCGAGCTCGCGCCGGACGAATTCGACAGTCGAACCCCGCGCTCCAGAAACGTCGCAAACACCGGACTGTCAATGCCGGCTGACATCGAGTGGAGCCAACGCAGGTTGGGCGCTCGCATCGCGACGCCGAACCAGTGACCCGCACGTTCGGGCCATGCATCGTGAGAGAACTGGGCAATCGTGATGCGCTCGATGTCAGCGTCGGTGACGGGCGCATCACCCTCAAGCAGAACCGTCTCGATGTCGGGAGCAATCTCCCGGACCCGATCACCGAAATCAGCCCAGAACGTGTCGGTACAGAACAGCACCTCGCTCATCGGGCGCCTCTTTGGTCGTTGCCGGCAGACGGCAGGCTGATGTCGCGGACGATGTCACGAGCATCAAAGTCCAGTGGTGCGTCGACCTCCACGATGCGTTCGTCGACATCGTCGAACTCGGTTCGCAGGGCCTTGGACATCACGGCATGCTGCGCATAGAGCGTGGTGATGTAGGTCAGCTCGAGCAGTTCATCGTCCGGCAACGCTGCTCGAAGCCCATCGAAAATCTCGTCGGGAACTCGGCCCATCCCGGTGATCAGGCAGTCGGCGTATCCGAGCACCAACCGTTCGAGGTCATTCCAGACCGGCGCCGCTGCACCCACGGCGACGGCGGCAATCCTGTTCTCCGACACACCAAGGCCCCGAAGCGATTTGCAGTGCTGGGAGTAGACGAATTGACTGCCGACCAACCACCCAGCCCGGGTCTGACCGAGTTCGCGCAGGACCGGATCGAGCTTGGCGCCTCGATACACGCCGAATCCCTGCACCGCGTGCTCGAACACTGCATGGTCATTGGCGAAAACGCTCCACCAATCGCCCGGTGTGCCCGTCGCCGTTCCCGGTTCGGCGACCGGGTCCCGATCGCCGAACAACAAGCCGTACATCGTCTCGACGAGCGGCGAATCGTTCTCCTCGCGGGACACCTGGTGCAGTCGTGGCATCTGCTGATGCTGACAGAAAGCCAAGCGGCGCGGCGACACAGCCTGACTCTGCTTCTCGGCGACGTGGCCCTACGCGACAAGATGGCGCGATGCAGACAGCTGCCACCGACATGCTCAACATCGAGTTCCCGATCTTTGCCTTCAGTCATTGCCGCGACGTGGTCGCAGCCGTGACGAAGGCTGGAGGGCTCGGAGTACTCGGAGCCGTGGCGCACTCGCCGCAGGCCCTCGAGACCGACCTCGCCTGGATCGAGAACGAGGTCGGCGGCCGACCCTACGGTGTCGATCTGATCGTCCCCGCGAAGTACGCGGGCGACGAAGACGGCGGTTACACCCTCGACGACATCGCCCAGCTGATTCCCGACACGCATCGTGCGTTCATCGACGAGATTCTCGAGCGTTACGACGTACCGGAACTCCCCGCCGACGACACGACGACCCGATCCAACAACGCCGTCGGAGGCCACGACGGCAACGCTCCCTTCAGTGCGAATGCCGCTCTGCCACAGCTCGAAGTCGCCCTCGCCAGCAACGCGTCCTTCATCGCCAACGCGCTCGGACCGCCGCCCGGATTCTTGATCGACCGTTGCAAGGAGGAAGGCAAGCTGATCGGAGCCCTCGCCGGACGACCCCAACACGCGGAGCGACATCAAGCAGCAGGCGTCGACATCATCATCGCCCAGGGTTCCGAGGCCGGTGGCCACACCGGTGAAATCGGCTCGATGGTCCTCATCCCCGAGATCGTCGACGCGGTCAACATCCCCGTGCTCGGAGCTGGCGGCATCGGGCGTGGACGTCAAATGGCCGCCGCAATGGCGCTCGGCGCGCAGGGCGTGTGGTGCGGTTCGGTTTGGTTGACGACAGAAGAAGCCGAAACACATCCGGTCGTGAAGGAAAAGTTCCTTGCGGCAACCTCGGCTGACACCATCCGTTCTCGCTCGCTCACCGGCAAGCACGCTCGAATGCTCAAGTCCGCCTGGACCGAAGAATGGGACCGCGACGACCGCCCTGACCCGCTCGGTATGCCGCTGCAACCGATTCTGACCACCGAGGCCCAAAAGCGCATCGCCCGGGCCGCGCACACCAAGGGCTCGGGTGCCGAGAAGCTGGCGAACTACTTCGTCGGCCAGATCGTCGGGACGATGAACCAGTCGAAGACCTCCGGACAGGTGGTCATTGAGATGATCGAAGAGTTCATCGAGTCAGTCGAATCCTTGGCGCGTCAGCTCGAAGTCTGACCACCAGCATCAACGCTCCCCAACATCTACGGTCAACGTATGACCCTGTGCGAAGGCGATCTCCTCCCGAGTCTCGACCTCGTGTCTGCATCGGGATCCTGGAACAGCAGCGATCATCGCGTGCGAGGCGTTCCCCTCGTGCTGATCCTGCACCGCCACCTGAATTGACTGCCATGTCAGGAACACGTCCTCGCCGTGCGCGAGCGACTCGATGAATTCGGAGACGCTGAGATCGCGGTCGTGACCTTCACCGATCCAGCACGACTGCCCTCGTACGTCGAACACCTTGGTGTGCCGTTCCCGGTCGTGTCCGATATTGATCGGCTGCTGTATCAGGCGCTCGGCGTCGAGCGAGGCACCCGTCGTCAGGTGTGGTCGCTCGGCACACTCAGAATGTACGGATCACTGCTGCGCTCGGGGCGAAGGCTTCGTCGCACTCACGAAGACACCCAACAGCTCGGCGCCGACGTCGTCGTTGCGCCAGATGGCACGATTGCCAAGCTCATCCTCCCGGCGACGCCCGACGCACGTCCGGGCGTTGACGAGTTACTCACCGCGCTCCGCGACGCGTAGCCAGCTCGCTGCAGCGTGACTGACGCTGTTCAGCGGCCAAGACCAGACGGCAACAACGTAGCGACAACCGCGCCGTCACTGAAAACGGTGATGTCGCCATCCTCGGACACCTTAAGCACCACCAGCGCCTAATTGGACAGCGACTTCGCCGCTGCGGTGCGAGCCCATTCATGCTGGCTGTCTGAACTTACGATAATTACCCCGTAGGTCAAGAGCCGGCCATCTCGATCGAGCACCGTCGCTCCATCAAGCTCGGCAAGCCGCGACATCAACCACCCCGAACCCCCCACCTCAACCGGTACCCAAACGTGAAAAATGTCGGACCATCGTCGCTGAGCGACGATTTCGCAGCACATTTTTCGGGACGAGGTGCGGCGAGCATCACACCTCTGAACAGTGCTTTTCAGTCAAATCCGGGGCACCGTAGAGACGTGGCAGCTGAGCAGTACGACATTGCCATCATCGGCGGAGGTCCGGCAGGGACTGCTGCGGCCATTCGAGCCGCCCGAGCGGGCCTGCGGGTGATCGTCTTCGAGAAGAGCAAGCACGGTCGCGACAAGGTCTGCGGCGATGGCCTGACCCCACGGGCGATCGGCGCACTCAACGAACTCGAGATCCCGCTCGACGATGCGCACCGCATCAAAGGGCTGCGCATGATCGCCGGCAACCGTGTGCGCGAACTCGACTGGCCAACGACTGATCGCTTCCCGAACTATGGAGCGGTGTGGCCACGTCGTCGCCTCGACACCGCATTGATGGATGCTGCCGAGGACGCAGGCGCCGAGATGGTGTACGAGACCGTTGCGCTGCCCGTGCTTGATGGCGATCGGGTCACCGGTGTCGAAGCTGGTGAAGGTTCCACCCGCCGGGCGATTGCCGCCGACCTCACGATCGTCGCGACCGGCGCGCCGGGCGCGGTTGCCAAGATGCTCGGCGCCGATCGTGTGCCCAACGAGACGTTCGGGCTGGCGATTCGGACCTACGCAGAGACGCCGCGCCATGACAGCGAGCACCTTGAGGCATTGCTGTCACTCAAAGGCGACGACGGCAAGGCCGTGCCCGGTTACGGCTGGATGTTCCCTGCAGGAGATGGCACGGTCAACATCGGCTGCGGGGCGCTGTCGACGATGAAGGGGTTCAAGAAGTTGAACCTCAACACCATGCTCGAGAACTACCGCAAGCAAGTGATGGACGACTGGGAACTCGGCCCCAACCTGGAACGGCCTCGGGCCTGGCGGCTTCCAATGAGCACCCAGAAGCGGCACGGGGCAGGCTGGGTCGCTGTCGGTGACGCAGCAGGACTCGTCAATCCAATGAACGGCGAAGGCATCGACTACGGCCTCGAGAGCGGCATGCTCGCCGTTGACCTCTTCATCGAGAACCCTGGCACTGCGCCGGACTGCTACGACGAGATGGTCGGCGAGAAGTTCGACGCGTTCTTGCGCACCGGTCGTCGCTTCTCGTTCCTCATCGGCCACCCGTGGATTCTTAAGCCCGGTTTGGCCATGTCGGTCAGCACCGAGTCGATCGCCAAGATCACGCTGGCGGTCATGGGCAACCTCGTCGACAACACCACGCCCGGCGTCGCTGGCAAAGTGATGTGGATGGCCGACAAGGGCCTCGGCCTCGTCGACCCCATCCTGCGTAAGACTCGCGCCGCCGCCTGATCACGGTCTGCACAGCGTCGCAGGGCATGCTGGTCGGGCCGCCGCCCACCGGCGCGTCCTCCGGGGCTGCGCCACGACGACGCGCATGACACGATGTCGTCCATGGGAGTCACCCACTTTTCACCCGACACCGACGCCGAGCTTCTGCACCAGACGTTGCTCAGCGATGGCGCGCTGATCATCGACGACCTCGCCTCGACGCTTCCTGATGGCGCCGCGCAGTTGGACATGATCTGGCGTGAGATGCAGCCCTACATCGATGCGACGCCGGTCGGCGGTGACAGATTCACGGGCAAGCAGACGCGTCGCTCCGGCGCGTTGATCGCACGCTCACCAGCAAGTCGCCCCTTGGTGCAGCACCCCACAATTCTCGACGTGACCGGCAAGCTCCTGCACAAGGCGCAGAGTTATCAACTGCACCTCACCCAAACCATAGCGATCGGCCCGGGTTCGCCAGCTCAGGCGATCCACCGCGATGAGTGGGCGTTCGACTTCTTCGAATTCCCGAGCGATCATCATGTGCAATGCAACACGATCTGGGCGATGACCGACTTCACCGAGGAGAACGGTGCAACGCGGTTGATCCCGGGAAGTCAGGCCGACCCAGTTGACCTAGGCCGATCGATCGACGAGAGCGTGCCCGCCGAAATGAGGAAGGGTTCATGCCTGCTGTACACCGGAAAGGTGTACCACGGTGGTGGCGCCAATCAATCGGACGACGTGCGGGTTGGACTCAATGTCACGTACAACGTCGGCTGGCTTCGCCAGGAGGAGAACCAATACCTCTCGGTGCCTCGCGAGATTGCTGAGACCCTCGACGACGATCTCCTTAAGCTGATGGGCTACCGCATTGGGGCCTACGCACTGGGCTACATCGATGACATCCGCGATCCTCTCCAGGCCCTCCGCGACGACAAGGTCACCACGTCCCAAGGCTTCATGAGCACCTGATCAGGCCAAGTCAGCCGCGGTGAACGCTACGGAGAGCCGCTTGCGCCACACCACCACGGTGTCGAACTCGCTGAGATCCACGTCGATCGGAATCTCGTAGTTCTGCTCGCCGACGTTGCCCTTGAGGCGGCCCAGGTCAACGAAGTCACCCTCGATACCAAAGGCACCAGCATCGGCTCCCGCGTCTGCCCGCGTCAGGTACACGAACAAGTCGGGCCCGTTGTCGGTCTCGAAGTCCTCGAAGTGTAGGAATCGTTGTTCGGTCCCGTCGTTGAGCACCTTGGCCAGACCTGACCCGGGGTGGCTGCGATCGACGAATGACCCTTCGATCAACGTGACGACGGCACCGACTTCCGGCGTTATGTCCACCGTCTCCGGCATCGGTGCTTCGACCGCGACCTCGACCGGCGTGTCCTCGTCGTCCACGACGTCGACCACCTCGTCAGTGGCGGCTTCGTCGACCAACTCAGGCGGCAACTCGGCGGCAGCGCCCGACGAGAACACCGGGCCACTCTCACGCACCTCGTCATCGATGAACTTCGCGTGAATGCCGAAGACGCCGAACGCCACAAAGGCGACCAGTCGGGCAAGGACGACCGCAACGGGCCGTGCAATCTTCAGGTTGTTGCGAACCCAATCAAGGGCGTCTCGAATCGTGTCGGCACCGTAGTCACCGCAGCTGATTGTCCAATCGAACTCGGCTGATGATCACGATCCGTTTCGCGACGGTTTCTCAAACTGTTCGACTTGGGTGGGAACGCCCCAGTTCGTCGGGTATGCGAACCTGAGCGTGAACTGAACAACCAACATCATCGGCACTCCGCCAATCAGGCTTTGCGCACAATCACGCTGCCGACCGAGTATCCGGCCCCGAAGGAACAGATCACCCCAAGATCACCCGCGTCGAGATCGGCGCGGTGCTTGTGGAACGCAATGACCGAGCCGGCGGAGCTGGTGTTGGCGTACTCATTCAAAATCACTGGTGCCTCGTCATCGTTGGGCACCCGCTCGAGCACTCCCTTGGCGATGAGTTGGTTCATCTTGAGGTTTGCTTGATGCAACCAGAATCGGCGAACACCTGCAGCGTCGAGCTCGAGTAGTTCCAAGTGGTCTGTGATGTGCGCCACCACTAGCGGGCAAACTTCGCGGAACACCATCTGACCGTTTTGACGGAAGATCACTTCGTGCGGCTCTCGGTCATCGACCTCCGAGGAGTTCAAAAAGCCAAAGTCGTTGCGGATGTTGTTGGAGAACTGAGTGGCGAGCTTCGTCCCAAGCACCTCCCAGCGGTGTGATCGGTCGCCGAAGCCGTCGGCTTCTGCGTCATCAGTTCGTTCGAGCACAAGTGCGGTGCACGCGTCGCCAAAGATGAAGTGGAAGTCACGAAGCTCGAAATTGTTGTGGCCGGACGTGATTTCGGGATTGACCACGACAACACAGTTCGCCGAGCCATTGCGAAGGGCGTCGACTGCGGCTTGCATCGAGAACGTTGCCGACGAGCAGGCAACATTCATGTCATAGCCCCAACCTTTGGCACCGAGAGCATCTTGAATCTCGACTGCGACCGCCGGGTAGGCACGCTGCAAGTTGGAACACCCGACGATGACTGCATCGACATCAGTGTCGACGCGTCCAGCCTGAGCCAAAGCGTCGCGGATGGCGGGCAGCGCCATCTCGGCCTGGATACCAAGTTGGTCTTCGGAGCGCGTTTCAAGCCGCGGCCGCATCCGGTCAGGATCAAGCACGCCAGTTTTTTCCATCACATACCGCGATTCGATACCAGATGCCTTCACGATGAACTCCTCGTCGGGCACCGACCGCTTCATCAAGGTTCCAGCGGCAACCTCATCAGCGTGCTCAGCGTTCCACTTCTCGACGGATGCAGCCAGAGAGGCGCACAACTCCGCGTTGCTAATCGACTCAGATGGTGTGAAGAGACCCGTGCCAGTGATCGACACAGATGGAAATGTGAAACTCATTCCGCTGAAGTTACGCACCTTTCATTTGATAACCGTCACGGGTCTCAAATGGTCCGGGTCCCTAGGAAAGTAAATGCGAGCGAACGAGGCTGCGCAGCACATCAACGCCAACGCCCTTTGTTGAGCTGACCCACACAATGTCGCCCTTGTGGAGTTGGCAGCCGGCTGCGAGATCCTTCTTGCGTGTCGCACGCTTAGACGACCGTACCTTGTCGTGCTTCGTCGCTACCACGGTGTGTGGGACGTCGTTGTAGCGGAGCCAGTCGAGCATCTGCTGATCAAGCTTGGTTGGGCCGATCTCACCGTCGACCAGAATGAACACCATCACCAAGTAGTCGCGTTCAAGCAGGTAGCCCTCGATCATCGCAGGCCAGTCGTTGCGCACCGACTTTGCGGCTTTGGCATAGCCGTAGCCGGGCAAATCGACGAGCGTGCCCTTGCCATCACCTTCGTCGAGAGAAAATAGGTTGATCAACTGCGTTCGCCCTGGGGTGTTCGAGACTCGGGCCAACTGCTTCTGATTCGCGATGGCATTGATCAACGATGATTTGCCCACGTTTGAACGTCCAACAAAAGCAACCTCAACCGTTGCTTCGGGCAAGGTGTGGGTACGCGACGCCGACTCGATAAACGAGATCCGCAGCGGGCTGTTCTGACTCACTCCGCAAGTGTGCAGGCTTTCGACTGAGAAAAGTGCGGATTGCCGACGCAACGACGGTCCGGCACGCTCGCACACGTAAGCGCTGAGCAGGTGCAACCTGAGCTTTAACCACTAATCAGGGACGCTAGTGCCCAGATCGCAGCAACGAGCCCGATACCTGCGTACAGCAGGCTTCGGCCAACCGGTGCTCGTTGGAGGTTGTCCTGGTCGAGTTGCCTATCGGGTGGCTTGACCACGGCGAGGAAGTTGCCCACGCACAGCGCACCGCCGAAGGCAAGAACGAGATACGGCAGCAGGTCTTCGCCGAGAAACATGCGAACAGCATGCCGGGTCCACAGGGACCGTCGCTACTGCGCGAGACTCTGGAGATGGGGTTCCACCACGTTGCCTTGGCCACTCGCGATGCTGCTGCAACGCACGCCTTCTACACCCAGGTGATGGGCTTCGAACTGGTCAAGGTCCATGTCGGTCCGACACCCAACCCGGGCGACGGCTTCAGCAAGCATTTTTTCTACGCGACTAATACCGACGTCGACGACGACGCTGCAGGTGACCGTGGCACGGCCAAGGACCTCATTGCATTCTGGGAGCTCAAGTGCGACGACATTGGTGACAACTACGAGGTGAACATCAACAAGGCTGCTGGCCTTCCTAGTTGGGTCAACCACATTGCCTTCGATGCACCAACACGCGAAGCACTCGACCGGCATCGGGTCCGGTGGCAGCAGCACGGCCACCGCGTTCTCGAGGTTGACCACGGCTTCTGCACAAGCATTTACCTCGAAGACCCATCTGGAAACATGGTCGAGTTCTGCTTGACTACGCGAGAGTTCACTGACGATGAGCGAAGTGCGGCAGAGCAACTTCTGGTCGACCTGCAACCTGACTTTGAGGCTGATCCCACAATGATCGTGCACGAACCACTCACCTTGATCTGACGCCCGGAGTTAAGACAAATATTCCCAGCTGACATGTGACCGCTATTTAGTTGTGTTCGCAACTATTGCGTTTATAATCATCTCATGTTAAAAATTCTCCATATTGATTCCTCCGCTCGCCACGATGGGTCGGTGAGTCGCGAACTCGGAACCCGCCTCATCGAGCGTCTTGGATCCGACACCGACGTCAAGGTCCGCGACCTCGCCGCTGGCGTTCCGCTACTCAGCGAGTCAACGCTCGACGCGATGTGGACCCCTGAAGCCGAACGCACCCCTGACCAGCAGGCACAACTATCGGTCGCCGACGCCTTCATCGCTGAGCTGATGGACGCTGACGTCGTCGTAATTGGCCTCCCGATCTACAACTTCGGTCCACCAGCGGCCATGAAGGCGTGGGCTGATCTCGTCGCTCGGGCCGGAACGACCTTCCAGTACACCTCGACCGGCCCCGAGGGGCTTGTCGGGAACAAGCCGGTGTACGTGATCGTTACATCGGGCGGCGTTCCCATCGGTTCACCTATGGACCTCTCCTCAACCTGGCTGACCACCTTCCTCGGCTTCCTCGGTCTCTACGACGTCACTGTGATCGCAGCCGATCAGCTCAACGTCGACCCAGAAGTCGCCCTTGCGGCAGCCCGCGAGCGCGTGGACCACACCTTGGTCGTCGCCACCTGAAAGTCCCGTTGCCCGCCGAGTCCAAGCCGGCAGCCGTGAAGGTGGAACGATGTCAGGATGGATCTCGATCGCGCTGTGCTGCAAGCTCGCCAAACATATGCAGCTGCTCGTCCGGTCAGTTCTGAATGGACTGACCGGGCGAACTCGGTGATGCCAGGCGGCAATACGCGCTCGGTCCTGCAGTTCTCTCCGTTCCCTTTCAGGGTTGAGCGCGCCGAGCAGCAGTACCTTTGGGACGTCGATGGACACCGTTACCTCGACCTACTCGGTAACTACACCGCCGGTCTGCTCGGCCATTCACCGCAACCTGTCCTCATCGCAGCGCGCAACGCGCTCGAATCCGGTTGGTCACTTGGCTCGGTGCATGCCAATGAAGTCGCACTCGCCGAGTTGCTTGTTCGGCGCTTTGCTTCGCTCGATCAACTGCGGTTCACCAACTCTGGCACTGAGGCAAACCTGATGGCACTGGCGTTGGCGACACACCACACTGGGCGATCAAAAATTATCGCTTTCGAAAACGGGTACCACGGCAGTGTGCTCACGTTCGGAGCGCACGCGGACTCAATCAACGTTCCGTACGACTGGATCGTGATTCCTTACAACGATGTGGATGCAGCACGCTCGGCATTCGCAACGCACGCCAAAGACATTGCTGCCGTCCTCGTCGAACCAATGCAGGGATCAGGTGGATGTATCCCGGGGGATCCAACATTCCTCACCGCTCTTCGCGCGCTCTGTACCGAGTCCGGCGCTCTTCTCATCTTTGACGAGGTGATGACGTCACGGTTCGCACGAGGCGGCGCTCAGCAGTTGCTCGGCATCACACCGGATCTCACCACGTTAGGGAAGTACCTCGCCGGGGGGCTTACCTTTGGAGCCTTTGGCGGGCGCCGCGACGTGATGGCGGCATTCGACCCGACCGTTGGTGGTGCATTGAGTCACCCAGGAACGTTCAATAACAACGTCACGTCGATGGCCGCTGGCGTTGCCGCGCTCACCGAAGTGTTAACTGACGAACGGCTTAACGCAACCAATACTCGCGGTGAACATCTTCGAGTCAGCTTGAACGAGCGATTTAGCAAGCACGGCCTGCCGCTGACGGCCACCGGTGCGCAGTCGCTGATGACCGTGCACGGCACCGCCGGCCCTGTTCATTCCGCTTCCGACCTTGTCGATGCAGACGACCGATGGAAGGAACTGTTCTTCTTCCACTTGCTCGCTGCGGGCATTTACATCGCTCGACGCGGCTTCATCGCGCTGTCCATCGAAGTCACCGACGCAGACATTGCCCATGTCCTCGGCGCCGTCGACGACTTCTGCGAATCCTTTTCCTGAACAAGACGTATTACTTAAACGTCTCGACGGTTATTCATCACAATGCCGGCAACAACTAGGGCCAGCGCAACGAATCCAAAGAACAGGCCGCCCCAGACCCGACCGCCCGAAACGTCACTCGAATCTGGAATCACAAGTGCGAACGCCGAGCCGTAGGGCATAAACCTCTCTGGATCCTCAACTCCAGCGACGGACAACACCCCACTCAAGATCCCTTCAATCAGGAGCGGCCACAGGATGATGATCGACACCGCTCCCGGTCCATTACGCAAGAGCAACCCAAGGCCGTAGCCGAACAGCGCGAGCAGACCGGTGAGTATGATCACGCCGAAGAACGCAGCCAGTGACCCGTCGTCATCAGAAAGTGTCACGTCGCCGCCGCGTACGCTCAGCAACAAACTGCCTGTGAGGAAGGCGGTGGTCACCGCCACGGCGCCAATCGCCAGGCCGAGGAGCGCCGAGACTATCGCCTTGGCGATGAACACTGTGGAGCGATTAGGCGTCGACGCCAGGGTCGGTCTGATGGTGTTATGTGCGAACTCGGACGTGATCCCGAGCGATGTTGCGACACCGGTCATCATCGCCACGAGAATCGAAAACGCGCCAATCAATGCCATCACGTCAGCGTTATTGATGAGCTCCGGCTCCGGTGAAAGCAGGCTGACAGCCGCAGAGATCACGATCAGCGCCAGCACAGCACCGAGCGGCAGCCAAACGGTGAGGCGTACGGTGCGCAGCTTAAAAAACTCGGATCGCAACAGGTTGATCATGACGCACCATGCTGACTTGGCGTCGACCCTGCAGGTGGTGGTGGAAGCGGCAGCGATGTCGGTGCGCTAGAGGCGTACTCTTGTACATCAGCGGTTGCGCGAAGGAAGGCCTCTTCAAGCGAATCGCGCTGCGTCGAGAGTTCGTGGAGAACGACACCGCTGCGGGCAGCAAGCTCACCAACCTGGGGTGCTGTCACGCCGAACAGGTCTGCGTGATGGGCGTCGAGCCGACTAACGGACGTGGCTGCTGACCCGACCGCTGCAACCAAGCCCTCGAGGTCGGGGCTACCAACTCGGGTCCACTTGCTCGAGTGCCGATCAACAAACTGATCAACTGAGCACTGCTCAATGAGTTGACCCTTGCCGATCACGACGAGATCGTCGGCCATCAGGGCAATCTCTGCGAGTAAGTGACTGCTGACCAGCACGGTCTTACCACCGCGAGCGAAGTAGGTGAGGATGTCGCGAATCCAACGGATGCCTTCGGGGTCGAGCCCGTTAGCCGGCTCGTCAAGAATTACTGTGCCAGGGTCACCGAGCATGACGCCGGCCAGACCCAGTCGTTGCTTCATACCAAGCGAGTACCCCTTTACGCGGCGATTCGCTACGTCGGTCAGCCCAACGAGTTCCAACGCTTCGTCAACGCGCGTCATCTCAATCCCATTCGATGAGGCCATCCAACGGAGGTGGTTACGACCGCTCCGGCCCGGATGGACGTAGCCCGCGTCGAGAAGCGCACCGACCTCAAACAGCGGATTCCTGATCGACCGGTACGTCCGACCGGCAAACGTAGCCGTACCTCCGTTGGTGATATCGAGTCCAAGCATGCACCGCATCGTCGTGCTCTTGCCCGACCCATTCGGGCCTAGAAAGCCAGTGACGCGACCAGGCACTGCATCAAAGCTCAGGTCGTTGACTGCAGCAACGTTGCCGAATTTCTTGGTGATGTTCCGAACCTCAATCACGCGGCCAGAGTAGGCCCGCCGACCTAGCTGCCGCAGCCACCATGCCCACCCTTCTCTGACTCCAGGCGCGACGGACCTTGCAATGAACAACCGCCTGACTCCAGTCCCCTGCCACACGCTTGCAAGACTGGGAAATGGCCGATTTCGATCTTGTCGTACAAGGTGGCTCCGTCCTCGACGGCACAGGCAGCGAAGCGCGCTACGCCGACATTGCTGTGCGCAACGGACTAATCGTCGAAGTCGGTGACCTATCAGGTTCTGCGACGCGCACGATCGACGCCAGTGGGGCACTCGTTATTCCCGGCATCGTCGACATCCACGCACACTACGACGGTCAAGCGACCTGGGATTCGCGACTGCAACCGTCGTCCTGGCACGGCGTAACCACGGCGGTAATGGGCAACTGCGGTGTCGGATTTGCACCCGTGCACGACGACGCACATGACAAGCTCATTGAGTTAATGGAGGGCGTCGAGGACATCCCTGGCGTAGCCCTCCACGAAGGACTGAGTTGGAAGTGGAACTCATTCAGCGAATTCCTCAACGCTGTCGAAGCCCGACCCCACGACATTGACATCGCAGCACAAGTTCCCCACGGAGCGCTCCGGCTGCACGTGATGGGCGAGCGTGGGGCCAACCACGAGGACGCAACACCCGCTGACATCGCCGCTATGGCCGATCTCGCACGCAAAGGAATAGAGGCAGGCGCACTTGGATTCAGCACGAGTCGTACGCGCAACCACAAAACCTCGACCGGGGCATACACGCCAACGCTCACTGCGACGCCCGCCGAACTCATCGGCATCGCCGAGGGTGTCGGCGCAGCCGGAACCGGCGTATTACAAGTCGTGTCTGACTTCTTCGACGTCGATGCCGAGTTTGCCACCCTGCGCTCTATGGTCGAACGGTCTGGGCGGCCGATGTCGATCTCAGTAGCGCGCAACCCACAAACCCCCGACGCTTTTCGCGGCTGGCTCGAGCACATCACGATGGCTAACGCGGACGGTCTCAAAATGACGGGACAGGTCGCAGCCCGTGCCG
Source organism: uncultured Ilumatobacter sp. (assembly GCA_938091165.1). GTDB lineage: Bacteria > Actinomycetota > Acidimicrobiia > Acidimicrobiales > Ilumatobacteraceae > Ilumatobacter_A. The sequence continues at coordinate 36,767 of CALKNK010000014.1, forward strand.
TCGGGCTAATTCTTGGGCTCGAATGCACCCTGAACCCGTTCTTTACTAATCCGGTCTATTCAGAGATCGCCGACTTGCCTCATGCCAACAAGGTGGCTCTTTTGCGTGAAGCCGAATTCAGCGACCGGCTGCTCGCCGCATCAGGCGAAGGGTCACGGTCGAAGCTCGGCGGCAACCTAATCACACGATTTGACCTGCTGTTTGAGATGACTGATGAACCTGATTATGAGCCATCACTCAATGACTCAATTGCTGCACACGCCGCACGTGCCGGGGTGACCCCTGAGAAGTACGCCCTCGACGCAATGGTCAATAACGGTGGACGCCACGACGGAAAGGGGCTGCTGTATCTGCCATTCCTCAACTACGTCGACGGCAATCTCGACGGCGTACACGAAATGCTGGAGCACCCGCACACCGTTCCCGGTCTAGGCGACGGTGGCGCCCACGTCGGCACGATTTGTGACGGCAGTTTTCCGACAACACTTCTCGCTTACTGGGGTCGCGACCGCAGAAGAGGCACCCTTCCACTCCCCTACCTGGTCCAGCAGCACTGCCGCGACACGGCCCGCACGGTTGGGCTGTTTGACCGTGGTGTACTCGCTCCGGGGTATCGCGCCGATATCAACGTTGTCGACTACGACGGGCTTCGTCTTCGTAAGCCAGAAATCGTCCCCGATCTACCAGCCGGCGGCAAGCGACTGCTCCAACGTGCCGACGGATGGACGCACACCATTGTGGCGGGCATCGAGACCTACAACGATGGAGAGGCAACAGGTGCGCTGCCTGGGCGATTGGTGCGTGGGGCCCAGCCCGCACCCATCTGAGCTGGCTTCCGGCAATGGTTCTTGTCGCCACTAGCGTCGTCTAAATGGAACTGACACGACACGGCGACGTCTTCGTCCTGCGCATGGACAACGGCGAAAATCGTTTCAACTCGACCTCGGTGAAAGAGATCGAAACCGCACTTGACGAGGTCATGTCGTCGCGTACCAGCGACGACTCACCATGCGCACTGGTGACCACCGGAACGGGCAAGTTCTTCTCAAACGGCATCGACCTCGACTGGATGCTCGGCGGTGACGTCGATGATCCGACGGCGTTCATTGGCGATATGTCACGGATGTGGGCAAGAGTGATGTCGCTGCCGATCCCAACCGTAGCTGCGGTCAACGGTCATTCATTCGCTGGCGGCGCCATGTTCTCCCTCGCCCACGACCATGTGCTGATGCGCGCCGATCGCGGCTACTGGAGTGTGAACGAGGTGCTGCTCCGGATGCGGCTCACCCCCGGAATGCAAGCAATCCTCTCCGGGCGGCTGACAGCGCCAACGGCGCGTCGGGCCATCCTGACTGCGCATCGCTTCACGGGCCCCGCCGCACTAGAAGCAGGCATCGCTGACGCACTTCACGACCAAGAAACATTGCTTCCACGAGCAATCGAACTCGCACAATCACTTGCGCCAACGGCGCACCCGGTCCTCGGCATTCTCAAAGAAGACCTTTACGCCTCGGTGCTTCCACTGCTGCGCAGCGGTGAGGGTCCGGCCGCGTTTTGATCACGAGTTGACAAACCCGCTCGCACGAAGCGGCCAAGGCCTGCACTCGTTGGAAACCGACGTCGCTGTTCAAGCTCACCAAAATGCCAGGAGTGGATCAGTCAAAATGAGTTTGGTTCAGTTGCCTGAAAAGATCACGATTGTCTAGTCCCCAACGTGGGTCTGAGCAGCCGATACAAGTCGGCCCTCAAGCTCGTCGGATTAAGCACAGGTTGAGTCGGTCAACTCATTGCGGGCCGATGCTGCTGACTGCGAAACCGAAAAACATTCAGGTTGTTCGAATGACACCTGACCCATGCCTTAAATAAAACTCCGGAAGGGGCGTACTTTCGGCGAGTGCTCGGAACAGGCCGCAAATGCGCTTCGAAATTTTGGCAGAAGGGAGGCAGTAGCAACATCAGCGTCGCGAGCAAAGCACGGCCAGGTACTCGCAGTTCCAAGACACAAAAAATAGGTAGGTTCAAAGACATGAGCGGAGTCGATCGACGAAAGCGAGTGGAGCGCGTCGTTGAGCGGCCGAACACGACGTTCAAGCCGCGTCGCCGATCGCTGAGCGACAAACGTCAGGCCGAATTTGATGTCTGGATCACGCGCTGGGGGCTCAACGAGAACGGGCCGGCGTTGGACTGGCCTGAGCTGTTTGGAGACCGTCCTATCGTCGTTGATATCGGATTCGGACGTGGCGAGGGCACCATCGACATGGCTCGCGCTGACCATGAAACGGCGATTATCGGCATCGACGTGCACACGCCAGGCGTGGTCGCCGTGCTCGATGCCGTCGAAAATGATCCACTTCCCCACGTACGTGTGGTGCATGGCGACGCGCTGCGATTCTTGACTCGTGTACCTAACAATTCACTCGATGCTGTGCGCGTGTACTTTCCTGACCCTTGGCCAAAGAAGCGACATCACGATCGCCGACTCATTCGTCCTGACGTCGTCGACGTCTTAGTCGACCGATTGCGGCTCGGCGGCACCTTGCATCTCGCCACCGACATTGGTCACTACGCAGACCAAATGTTGGCAACCTGTGCCGCTGCCGACCGTCTCAATGGTGGCAAAATCAAACGGCCCAGCTGGCGGCCGGTAACTCGATTCGAGCAGCGCGGACTGGACGCAGGTCGCGCACCCATCGACCTCCTGTTCACCCGCACGTCCTGAGCCGTAACGCTCGCTGAGCGTTTGACGAAAATCACCGTCGAGCGACGCTGTCCCAAACTTTTCTGAGACTCATGCCGTGACGTCCCCACATATTAGTTGTGGTCGCAACTACTATTGGTATCGTGTTCAGCATGAGCGCAATCCGTCAGTCGTTCCCTTTGAACTCACAGTGGCCAACAATTGACCCGTTTCTTTTCGTCGCTCACCATCTCGACGGCTTTCCAAATGGCACTGCCCACCTCGAACCCGACGCTTCCCTGGAGGGCCGCACTATCGGCCAGGACTTCGACAGCATCGACGGTTGGAACATGTACCACGGTAAAAACGTGCCGGGTTTCCCGCAGCACCCTCATCGGGGCTTCGAAACCATCACCTACGTACGGACTGGTTTCTGCGACCACAGCGATTCGATGGGTGCTACGGCGCGCTTCGGCCGCGGCGACACGCAATGGATGACTGCGGGCAAAGGCATCGTGCACTGTGAGATGTTCCCCTTACTGAAGCGTGATGAACCAAATCCTCTTGAGCTTTTCCAGATCTGGTTAAACCTGCCTGCCGAGGACAAGATGGTTGATCCGTACTTCACCATGCTTTGGAGCCACGACACACCGACCGTCGTTAATGCAGGCCTAAATGGTGAACTCGTCAACGTTACGGTGATCGCTGGCACGCTGCGTGACAGCGGTATCTCAGTGACTGCCCAGACTCCACCGCCAAACTCGTGGGCCTCGCGCGCCGAAGCTGACGTTGCGATTTGGCATCTCAGCTTTGATCCTGGCGCGACCTGGACACTGCCGGCAGCAGCTCACGCCGATACCGAACGAGTGCTGTACGTGTTTGGTGGATCGTCGCTGACAATCAGCGGTGAGTGCGTTGAGGTAGGCAATGGCGTGCTGCTCAACGACCCGACGCAAATGAAAAAAATCGTCGCTGGCGACGGTGGTGTGGAAGTAATGCTGCTTCAGGGGCGCCCAATTGGTGAACCGGTGGCGCGCTATGGCCCGTTCGTGATGAACACCGAGGCCGAGATCCGTCAGGCTTTCCAGGACTATCAGCAAACTGGTTTTGGCGGCTGGCCGTGGCCGTCGGACGACCCAACCCACGGGATCGATGAAGGTCGCTTCGCTCATCACGCTGACGGCAAGCTTGAACGCTTCGATTGCGAGCCCGTCACTACCTGACGCTGCACCCCTGGCCCGGCACCGCCAGCGCTCGCATTTTTGGCAGACTGCAGCGATGAATGTTCTCCACGATCTGCTCAGTGCGCGGGGCACCCTACTGATCGACGGCGCTGTGGGGACTGAGCTTTTCGCTCGGGGACTCGGGTCTGGCGACCCGCCCGAGATGTGGAACGTTGACCATCCTGATCGAGTCACCGCAGTGCACGCCGACTACATCAATGCCGGCTCCGACATCGTGTTGACCAACTCCTTTGGGGGAACAGGTTTTCGGCTGAAGCTGCACAAGCTTGACGACCGCTGTATCGAGCTCAACCGTGCAGCGGCACAGGTGGCACGAACCGCAGTGGACGCTCACTTCGCAGAGACCGGGCGACGCGTCCTCGTCGCCGGCTCGATGGGCCCCACCGGTGAGCTACTTGAGCCGATGGGATCAATGACGCCGGAGACGTGCGCTGACGCATTCCGCGAACAGGCGATCGGTCTCGATGAAGGCGGCGCTGACGTCTTGTGGATCGAAACGATGAGTCATCTCGACGAAGTCGCCGCTGCGGTCGAAGGTGCTCGTTCAGTGAGCGACCTCCCGGTATGCGCCACGCTGAGCTTCGACACCGCCGGTCGCACAATGATGGGCGTGTCGGGTGAAGCCGCAGTCAACCGACTTACTGAACTTGGCGTTGATGCCATCGGCGCAAACTGTGGCAATAACCTCGCTGACACTGAGGCCGCACTCCGCGAAATGCGGGCTGCCAATCCGGACGTTCCCCTGATCAGTAAGGCCAACGCAGGTATGCCTGAATGGCACGGAACCGAACTCCATTACAGCGGTGAACCTGAAGTGATGGCAGCCCACGCTGTGCGTCAACGCGAGGCCGGAATTCAGATCATTGGTGCCTGCTGCGGCAGCTCACCGAAGCATCTTGCGATGATGCGACAAGTGCTTGACGGCAACCTTCCCGTCCCTGAAGTCGAGTTTGAGGTGGCCGTTGTTCGTCAAGTCGCCAAGGCCCGCCAGCGCACCGGTCGGCGTTCGTCACGTCCCGA
>CALKNK010000015.1 GCA_938091165.1 uncultured Ilumatobacter sp.
GACAGCACTCGCTCTGGATGCTCGATCGCCATCATCTGCACGATCATCCCGCCCATCGACGCTCCGACGACGTGCGCCGCTGGGATGCCGAGTGCTTCGAGCAGGCCGGCTGCGTCGGCGGCCATTGTCGCAAGGGTGTACGGCGCTTCGACCGGCTCGCCAGCCATCGCCTGGAGGTAAAGCGCCATCACATCTGGGGGGTCCCCTGCAGTTTTGGTCGACAGGCCGACATCGCGGTTGTCAAACCGGATAACGCGGAAACCACGCCCGAGCAGCTCGGAAATAAAACCCGGACCCCACAAGGTCATCTGTGCTCCAAGGCCCATCACCAGCAACAGCGGTGGGGCGTCATCGGGGCCGAAGCTCTCGTAACAGATGTCGATGTCGTTCACGGTGGTGGTGGGCATCGAGGGAGTATGGCGCGCAGTGTGCCCGCTCACGTGATTCAGTTCGCGAAGGGATGCCTCGGAGGAAGATTCTTGCGAAGTCAACTTCATTGTTATTAGTAAGGCGCAGAAGAGAACAGCGGATGCCTGCGGCTCTCTGCGCGAAGCCGGTCTGCTACCCGAAGAAGTCAGGGTGACTGCGATATGTCCTGATCAGCCACAAACGGAAACTACCGACTGGCCATTGGGTCGCTGCCGAGGGCGGGCCTGGCTCAGTCGTCGAAACCGACGAAGTTGACGACGTCGTCATTTGCGGCGCGGCGAGATATCACGTCGTTCGCAACAAAGTCAGTGTCGGGGTAACCCATCGCAACGCACGTCATGATCACCTCATCCTCCGGGATATTGGCATGCTCTCGGACGACGCTTGACTGCATGATGCCCTGCCCGTTGATGACACAACCGAGACCCTTCGACGTTGCGGCCAGCACGAGCCCATAGGTTGCGGCGCCGCAGTCAAAGTGAGCGACCGTGTCACCGGCCAGTTCTCGATCGATCGTAACGACGACTGAAACCGGAGCGTCGAACTGACGAAAGCCGCGCATCACCCAGTCTTGGCGGCGAACCTTGTCGTCGCGTTCGATGCCCATTGCTTCGAAGAGCTGAATAGCGATCTCGACCTGGCGATCGCGATGTACTCCTTGGTATCCGTGATCAGCTGTCTTGATCTCGCGGTCCACTGCAGCGCCGGCCATCATGCGTTCGGTATTGCCTTCCCGAATGAGCTCCAGAGGCGCACCGGTGATCGCATGAAAGTTCCAAGGCTGGGTATTCATCGATGACGGTGCGCGCTTAGCAATTTCAATGATTTCCGCCATGAGATGCTGTGGAATCGGGTCAGGCCGATAGCCGCGAATGCTCCGTCGCGTCGCGACGAGTGTTTCAAAGTCGAGGGACTGCGTCATATGACGAGTCTGCTCGGTATTTGGCGCGCTGGGCGATTCGAGGGTTTCGAGGCTTGAGAGACGCCGACTACCCTCGCCAACATGGCTGAACAAATGGTGTCTGTGACGCGGGAAATTAAGGCATCTCCGGAGGTGATCTTCGAACTGCTTGCTGATCCGGCCCGCCACGCAGACTTTGATGGCTCAGGCATGCTGCAGCAGGTTCGCGGCAACCCAGGAAGACTGAGGATTGATTCAAGGTTCAGGATGGATATGAAAATGGGCCCGTTGCCGTACCGCATCTCAAGCAAGGTCGTCGAGTTCGACGAGGGCACGCTGATCGCATGGGCGCACATGGGCAAGCACCGCTGGCGCTACGAACTTGAACCCATCGACAATAAGGCTGCCACCAGGGTAACCGAGACGTTCGACTGGTCGACCGCAGTGTTCCCGAAAGCAATCGAACTAGCGGGTTACGCCGAGAAGCACCCGGTCTCAATGGAAGCAACACTCGAACGGCTCGCAGCGCTAGTCGAGAAGTGAGCGGAAGAGCTGCTCAGCCTTGCGTGAAGAGAGGTATCGCGGCGATAACTACATTCGGTCCTTATGAGCATCCTTGGAACGCGTGTTGTTCGCAAAGAAGATCCTGATCTCCTGACGATCGGTGGCGAGTACGTCGACGACCTCGCACCGGGTATTGCGCTCCACGCGACCTTTGTTCGGGCATCAGTCGCGCATGCCGAGATCATCAACATCGACGTCAGCGACGCAGTCGAGCTTGACGGTGTTGTCGCTGTATTCACTGCTGCAGATCTCGGCCTCGAGCCGCAGGCGCCGAGTATGCCAATGCTCAATCAGGCAATGACTCGCACCTGGCTTGCGTCTGACCGGATGAGATACGTCGGCGAACCCCTTGCAGTCATCCTCGCAACCTCGGCATCGGTCAGCGCCGATGCTGCGGACCTTGTCGTGGTTGAGGATGAACTACTCCCCGTCGTAGTGACAGCGCGAGACGCGGTGCGTGACGAAACACTGCTCTTTCCTGAGGTTGGCACGAATGTCGCTTTTGAGCAACCATCTTCGTCGGGTAGCGACTTCTTCGAGGGGTGCGATGTCACTGTGGATCTCTCGTTTCGCAACCAACGGTTGGCGCCCTGTCCGCTTGAACCGCGCGCCGCCGTTGCGGTGTGGTCGACGGGCGACGATGGTCGTCCGTTCCTCACCCAGTGGGCGACCACGCAGGGGGCTCACGGCACCCGTGACACGCTTGCCGCCGCAACCGGCCTGGATGTTGATCAGGTCCGCGTGATCTGTCCCGATGTCGGCGGTGGCTTTGGGGCGAAGAACGGTGGATACCCAGAAGACATCATCGTGTCGCTCGTTGCACGAATTCTTGATCGACCGGTGCGCTGGGCTGAGACACGGTGGGAAAGCATGCTCGGCCTCGTCCACGGCCGAGGCTGCGAGTTTGACGCATCAATCGGCGGTACCCGAGATGGGCGGATCACTCACTATCGCGTCCACGAGACTCAAGACAGTGGGGCGTATCCGCTCGTTGGCGCCGTGCTCCCGTTTATCACGCGGCAAATGGCGACCGGTGTCTACGACATCGCCAACGTTGACTATTCATTCCAGTCTGCGGTCACCAACACCGTTCCGATGGGTGCCTATCGTGGCGCCGGTCGCCCGGAAGCAGCGCACGCAATCGAGCGGATGGTTGACCGCTTCGCCACCGAAATCGACATGGATCCCGCTGAAGTGCGCCGCAAAAACTTTATTGCCGCCAGCGACTTTCCGTTCACCACCCCGATGGGTGCCTCAATGGATTCGGGTGCATACGCAACGGCGCTCGACGCAGTCCTCAACGCTGCCGACTATGAAGCCCTTCGCTCAGAACAACAGCGTCGGCGGACCGACCCGTCGGCACCACTCCTCGGTCTCGGCTGGGCCGCGTATGTGGAGATTGCCAATCCGATGGCTAACTCTGAATATGGCAGCATTGAACTTCAAGCGGACGGATCAGCGGTCGTACTGACCGGATCGTCGTCACACGGGCAAGGTCATCACACTGCATTCGCGCAGCTGGCCGCGGAGTTGACCGGTATTGACATCGACCGAATCCAGGTCCGTCACGGTGACACTGCCGAGGTGCCACGCGGCGGCGGCACCGGCGGTTCGAAGTCGCTCCAGGCCGGCGGGAGCGCAGTGTGGCAAGCAACGGAAGCCCTGGTTGAGAGCGCCAAGGTAGTCGCTGCGCACCTACTCGAAGCTGACGCCGCCGATATCGTTCTCGACACTGAAACTGGGCTGTTCTCGGTAGCCGGTACACCGGCTATCAGTAAATCATGGAGCGACGTCGCCGGTCACGAATCCGAAACAACTGACGTTATGTTGCGTGCCGAGATTGATTTTCAGCCGCCCGGTGCGACTTTCCCGTTCGGTGTTCATCTGTCGGTGGTTGAGGTCGACACCGACACCGGGAATGTCACGATCAGCCGACACATAGCGTGCGACGATGCTGGCACCATGGTCAACCCGCTGCTCGTTGAGGGACAGGTGCATGGTGGCGTTGCGGCAGGGATCGCACAAGCGTTGATGGAAGAGTTTGTCTACGACGAGGACGGAAACCCGCAGACTGCCAACCTGGCCGAGTACGCGCTGGTCTCGGCTGCCGAACTCCCGACGTTCGAACGGATCCCGCAAGAGACACCGACCCAGCGAAATCCACTTGGAGCCAAGGGCATCGGTGAATCCGGCACGATCGGTGCAACACCCGCAGTGCAGAACGCTGTGATTGACGCGCTTGCACATTTTGGAGTGAAGCACATCGACATTCCGGTCACTGCGGAACGCGTGTGGCGTGCGATGCGCTGAGCGTTAGTTCTCGACGCTCCTGGCAAGCTGCACGATGGCTTCGTGCTCATACGTTGCGACGGGCTGCCCGTCAGCACTAATACGAACATCAAGAATTGCACGCTGACCGGCACGAGAGTCGAAACGATCGACGACGACTGCGTTTGCCTCAAGTGCTGCACCAATGCGGGCGACCCCGTGATGCTTGAGGTGGCTTCGGACGTGGATCCACGGACCGGTCACGATCTGCTCATGGAAGAACTGGTTAGCGATGCGCATCCACGTTACGGGATGAAGAATCTGATACTCGGTGTAGATCGGGAGATCATCACCGGCTCGTGTCGCGTACGTCGTCCATGACTCGTCAGCAATTAACTCGATCGGAAGGAGCTGCTCACCCACGCCGGAGCAGCGGTCGGGTGAGCGGCCAGCGCGAGTCACAGAGCACGATGCGCGAGTTACTCCGCCGACCTGCGCTTCGACTGTCCCGCTTCTCAGCCCAGCGTCAATCGGGACGTAATCGACCAGGTCGTGGTTGAAGACGGGAGAACGGAATCGAACGTGAGCACCGCCCCCACGCAGCCAGTCCAATCCCCATGTAGCTGCGGGCACGTGCGTTATGTAGGCGTAGACGGTCACGCCTGCAACGAGCGCTGACGGAAACCCGGCGGCACGAGCTCCGGCATTTGTGTGGATGGCGTTGTTGGCATGTTCGGGCAGGTTGACTGCGGGCGTCGACCAGGCCGCAAGTTCGGTGGCGTCGCTCATCCGCTCAGTATGGACCGGCAAGTGTCGTCCAGCTGATACCGCACGGAGTGCGTGCTGAGTAGCGGATAGGCAAGAAAGTGCAGTGTTGTCTGATCATCGATTCATCACAGGAGACCCGTGGTGGGTGACGAGCTTCCACTCGCCCTCGTGGTCGCGAACGAATAGATTCGTGGCAGCGATGGTTGTCGCGCCGTTGCCGTCGACAAGATTTTCGTCGAGCGTCACCCAAGCGATGTCGCCCTTGGTCGAAATCGACTCGTTGGTCAAGATGAACTGGCTCTGGCCGGGACCCCGGAAGATACCGACCCATGACTGCAACACATCATCCCAGCCGCGCAGGATCGGCCAGCCGGGATGCACACAGACGACGCGATCGCTGTGCTCCCAGATTGCTGTCATAGCCTCGATATCACGCCCCTCATGCGCGACGTAAAACAACTGATTTGCTGCGCTGACGCGATCGACGTCAGTCATGCGGGACGCACTCCGATGACCGGCAGGCTCCGTCGATCGACATACAGCAATGCCAGTGACGCTGTTCCCATGATTCCGGCGGCACAGAAACCAAGAGCGACGCTCGACCCGTGCGAAATCAGGGCGCCACCGAGCAGAGGACCAAACACCCGGCCCAATGCCATCACGGCCTGCGCATCGCCTGCTCGCTCAGCAGGATACGCCGATCGAGATGCGAGGAGTCCGAACACTGCCGGTGTTGCCATAAAAAAGACGAACCCCCACGCCACCAGCCCAAAGCCGAACAGCCACTGGTTGCGAACGCTTGCGATCAGAATGGCCATCAGTGCTGTACAGAAGTACCAGAAACCCGCCGGCCCCCGGTTGCCGCGCCATCGGGCCGCCGGTATCGCCACGAGAGAGTTGCAGCTAAATAGGACTGACACGGTGAATGGGTCAAGGCCGTTCAGCTCAGTGCCGATCGCTGCGGCAAAGATGAACACTGATGATCCGCCGAACGTTATGAAGGTCAGGGCAATCAAAATGGTCCGTGCGGCGCGAGTTGGGGCATGTCGCTCACTGCGGCCGCGGCGCTCGGAGCAAGGGACGGTGTTTGGGACTTTGTGCGCAAGTAGCAGAGGAGTTGCCGTCACCGCCGCGAGTACAACGAAGAGCCAGTCGATCCCTATGGACTCGATCAGTGCCGATACCGCAGGAGCGGTGATGACACCGACGAGCGGACCGATCACGGCAACATCGCCGGTCTTTTCCGCATCACCGAACGCGGCCTGCCACCCGAACCATGCAGCCAACCCCAGCGACAGGCCGCTGAGTAATCGTGCGCCCGAAAGTGCCAGCAGTGTTGGCGCGATTGCCGACATGAGGTTTGCCGCGCAACCGAGGAGTGCGCCGCCGATGAAAACCGCTCGGACTGGTGTCAGATATCGGCCGCCCAGGAAGGAAGCGAGGACGAACCCAAACAGCTGCGTCGTCGAGATCCAGCCAACCGTTCCTATTGATAGGTCGCGTTGTTCTGCGACCCCGGCGAGCAAAAACGGTGTCGAGACGAAAACGACGGTGCTCGAGGCGATGGCCACCAGGAGCGCCGGTGCAACCGCAGGTCGCAGCGCCGAGAGCAGCCTGACAGGGACCTGCACTTACCTGATCTCCGGTAAACAAGCGTAGAGCGATTTCACGTGAGACGTGACTTGACGAGGTCTGCGACTCGGCGACCATCGGCGCGCCCGGCGACCTCGGCGTTGATTGCTTTCATGGCCCGACCCATGTCAGACCTTTCAACGAACCCGTTTGCCTCCATGACAGTGGCGACGATTGATTCGAGTTGTTCGTCGGTCATCGCTTCAGGCAGGTATCCCTCGATAATTTCCTGCTCCTCGCGTTCGGCAGCAGCGCGATCGCCAGCACCTCCGGCATCGAAGGCTTGAGCAGCATCGATACGCCGCTTCACCTGGGCCTTGAGAACCACCATCACACCATCGTCGTCGAGTTCCTTTGCGGTGTCTCCGGAGACCTGCGCTTCCTGCACCGCAGCGATGATTGATCGCAAGGTCCGCTGGCGGACCGAATCGCGAGCCTTCGTGGCAACGTTAAGGTCAGTTCGGATCTGCTCGATCAACATGAACACTATTGTGGCCGACTGGCGAACGGTTCAGGTGATTGGTTGCCCGGATGAGCCGGATTAAACGCTCATGGAGAGCAGGCTCAGTTGGTGTTGCACGTGGCTCCGCTTGCTGCTGCGTCGGCTGCTTCAGCGGCCGCCGCCTCGGCCTCGTCAATGATGGGAGGAACGTAGCCGTGTTGGTCGCGCAGTTCCTGACGACCTTGCTCAATGGCGGCTCGGACCCTTTCGCGCAGCTCAGGAAGATCGTTTTCGGTCAGTCCCTCCGTCGAGATCGGTTCGAGTACGCGTACCTCAGCTCGAGCGCGTCCGAAGCGCCAGTCGCTCTTGCGTAGGCAGGCGCGCGTGCCATGTATCGCCATCGGAAGAATTGGGTGTTGCCCTTCGATCGCGAGCTTGAATGCTCCAGCCCGAAACGTACGCATTTCGCCTGTCCTCGAGCGGGTGCCCTCTGGAAAGATCATGACCGATACTTTTGCGTCGAGGCGCTCACGTGCTTGGTCAAGAGCTGCTCGCCCTGACGTCGTGTCGCCGCGTTCGAGTGGGATGTCTCGCGCGAGCCGCATCATCCAGCCGACCGCTGGGATCTTCATGATCTCAGCCTTGGACAGCCATTTGAACTCTGTTGGGAGGTGGGAGATGAGGAGAATGTCGACGAAACTCTCATGGTTAGCGACCGCGATGTAGGGCCGTCGCATGTCGTCAGGAAGCGAGCCGGACGTGGAGAATGTCCAGAGCGGACTCAACGCGGAGTGGATTGGTGTGAGCTTGCGGAATACGTAGCCCGCAGCGTACGCGCCCTTGTCAAATGGCATTGTTACCAGCCGGACGACGGCGACGATCGGAGTGAACACCAGCACCAACGTTCCGAGTACCACCCAGCTCCAGATGCTGAGCACCGATCGGACCACTTTGGTTTCCATGCTCAACGATCATAGGCAGGCTGTTGTGAATGGTTCTGGGTGGGAAGCCACTCAGTTACGCCGGAGTTTGAGCTCGCCGTAACTCAGGTTGGCCTGCGAACTGTTGCGCTGGGGCGAATTGGGGGCCTACGCAAGAAAGGGTGTTCGTTCGACAAAGAGGTTGGCAGCCTGCGTAGTTTGTGTGATTGCGTCGACGGCAAGGATCACTGCAGCAGCGGTGTAGCTCGTGTGCTCGTCAAATGGGAAAAGAATGCGGCCCTGAACGCCGCCATGGACGATGCCGGTCCAATACGCACCAGTGGTTGCAGCATCCGGCGTTGCGGTCAGCGGCGCACCCGACAATGACATGTTGCGATGAGGCTGCGTCCATCGAAGTAGATCGGTTGCCGTCCTCATATCGCCGATGGTGGCGTAGGCGATTGCACACTCAGCGGTTTCAGATGCTGTTATCCAAGGCTCGTCGTCGACGCACCGAACGCCTAGTCCGTCCATCACGAAGCGGTCCCATCCTTCGGCCATCCGGGCCTTGGCAGGCGCACCCGTAAGGGCGCTGGTCAGCACGGGGTAGTACCAGTCCATTGCCCACCGATCCTTCGGCTGGAAGGCCTCGGGCCGAGTGCGGATGACCTCGCACATCGCTGCGGCGGCTCGACTCCAATCAGGCCGCGGCTCACCGAGCGCCTCGCCGAGATGTGAGCCGCAGCGCAGCGCATGCTGGATGCTGGCCGTTCCAGTCAGCAGGGCGTAGTCCCACGGCTGTCCGTCGGGTTCGACGGCCCACAGCGGGACACCGTCATTGCGGCGCAGCGACATGACAAAGTCCAGTGCGCGAGCAACGGTGGGCCAAATGTTCTCTGCGAATCCGCGGTCCCACGTGCTGCGCCAGTGGTGCCAAACGCCGGTGGCGATGTACGCGCATACGTTCGAGTCGAGTTTGGCATCTTCAACCGACCCATCGGGCCGGTAGTAAGCATGCCAGCTGCCGTCATCGCGTTGGATTTCAGCGAGCCACTCGTAGGCACGTTCCGCCTCTTTATGCAGACCGGCTACGTCGAGTGCCATCGCTGATTCGATATGGTTCCATGGATCGCTGTGACCGCCAGGAAACCACTGGATCATGCCAGACGGCATTTGAAGCGATGCCAGGTGTTTGGCCGTCGTCCGAATCTCGCTGGCCGTTGCGACACCGTCGAGGAAGGGAATCGCACTCATTTCGCTACTCGCGCCGGATCGAGCTCAAGGTCTGTCCCGGTGCGTGATACCGGAGGCTTGTATCCGTAGAGAACGAGGCTCTTGCCGAGTGCTGGTGCGAGGAGTTGCTCGGCGAGCTTGGTCGACCTTGGCCGGGTCGTAATATCCCACTCGAGAAATTTGCGATACCTAGTCACGAGCGGATGGTCTTCGTTTGCCGGGCCGACTGCGCACTTCAACCACCAGTATGGAGAATGCAGTGCGTGTGCACGGTGCTGGCCCCGAGGGACGAGGCCCGCAGAGACGAGCTTGGCTTTCAACTCGGTTGCAGAGTAAATGCGCACGTGCCCTCCGACACTGATCGGTGCGTGGTACTCATCGCTAAGCATCCAGTTGATCTTCTCCGGTAGCCAAGCAGGCACGGTGGCTGCGAACATGCCGCCAGGCTTGAGGACGCGCACCATTTCGGAAATGGCGGCAACATCATCTTGGATGTGTTCGAGAACTTCTGAGGTGATGACAACGTCGAACGCTCCGTTGTTGAACGGCAACCTGGTTGCGTCTCCACGAAGGACACCCTTGAATCGCTCGACGTTGACGTCGCCGGAAGCAACCATGGCCCCAAGTGTTGCCCGTGTTTGGACGACCTCGTCTTCGGCGTAGTCCAGCGCAACAACGTCAGCGCGTCGACGAGCACACTCAAAGACGTGGCGGCCGAAGCCAGCCCCGACGTCGAGGACCTGATCACCTGGCGCGACGCCGAGTTTGTCGAACTTGATTGTCAGCATGTGGCAGTGCGCCTTATTTGATTCGGCCGTTGCGTTTTAGCTTGGCGATGTTGTCAGGCATAGCGAGTACCTCGCGGTACTGATCGACGGTTTGCTCGGCGCACAGTCGCCAGGTCCATCGGTCGAGAACACGCTGGCGACCGGCCGCACCGATCCGAGCCCGGGCTTCTGGGTTGTCGAGGCCGCGCTTGAGTGCATCGACAAGGCTGTCAACGTCGCCCGCTTTGCAACTGAACACGGTGTCGCCGTCAGCCCCTGTGACTTCGGGAAGTGCGCCGCCGTCGGTGGCGACGAGGGGGGTGCCAGAGCACATTGCTTCAACGGCCGGCAGCGAGAAGCCCTCGTAGAGAGAGGGGACAACAGCCAACTCGGCCTCAGAATACAGCTCGGCGATGCGTTCGTCGGTCACGCCGGAAACGAACTCGATGTGCTGTTCCAGACCAAGAGAATCGATGAGATCCATCGAGTGGCCTGGTCGTGGTTTACCGATGATCGTCAATGTGACATCGCGTTCCGTGCGCAACTTGGCTATCGCTTCGAGCAGGTATGACAGGCCCTTCAGAGCCACGTCAGCCGATGCCGTGGTAATGAGGTGTTCTGAACGGCGCTGCACACGGTCGATTGGTTTGAAGAGGTCGGGGTCGACGCCTACCGGCACTAGACGCATCCGATTTTTTGAGACGCCCATGTCCGAGTGGATGTCGTCGATTGAGTTTTGACTGACGACGACGATGCGAGGCAACTTCGACGCAACTTTGCCCTGCATTTTGACGAACGAATACCAGCGTCCCACCGACCATCGCTTATACCAGTTCTTTGCATGCTCCATTTCGAGCTGGCGGTCCTTGGTGATTGGGTGATGGAGCGTGACAATGGTGGGAATTTGCTCTTCGATTTTCAAGATCCCGTAACCGAGACACTGGTTGTCATGGACAAGGTCGAAGTCCGAGGTGCGAGAGAGCAAATTTCGTTTGGCACGCGAACTGAATGCCATTGGTTCAGGAAAGACGCCGGTGAGATACTGCGCCATCTCAAGCAGGTCGTCACGGTTTTTGATCTCCCAGAAGCCAGGAACACGACCGGGGTAGTGGTCGTTGAAGGTGTCGAGGCTGGGTAGCTTGGTTAAGGGAACTCGTTCGTCCAGCACGGGGTACGGTTGTCCGCCGAGGACTTCGATCGTGTGTCCGAGGTCCGCTAATGCCTTTGTTAAGTGGCGGGTGTAGACGCCCTGCCCGCCGACATGGGGCTTGCCACGATAGGTCAGATATGCGAGTTTCAAGGGCTCGCTGGGGTCCAGGAGCCTGTGTCTTCCCGCCAATGACATTCGGAGTACGATACCGTCGCCTTGTTACCGTCTGGTAACGGAGCGGTGCGGAGTGACAAGCGTCCAACGTTTTCGAGGTTCCAGTAGCAGAGGCTCTTAATAGGTGCTCCCAACGTCACCAGCCGACGGTCATGGTCCGTCGGAGAGGTCGCGTTGCGGTGACGATTTGCGGTCGCACATTGAACGCGTTCGGAGGTCCTGACTGGGGTTCGACACAGGTGGCGCGTAGCGGATGGTCATAAACGACCCAGTGGTCACACTCCGAACTGAGCGTCACGTTGGGCACCAATGGACGGTCGTAGTGCAGCGTGACTGGTGCGGTATTGACAAAGCAATCGTCCCAAGGCGGGGCTTACGGGGCGACGAGTCGGCCAGTGGGGAGCCTGACGGTGTCGCGCTCGTACATCGCATCAGGATGGAAGCTGAGCGAGTCGGGCTTACGCCACTATGGGTGCCAGCCGATCTCGGCGGGAAATGGAAGAGCATGATCGCTGTGGGTGGAGACAGTGACGGAGAGGTCACACTGAAGCTGACGGTGGAACACCTCAATCCGTTGATGTGCGACGCCGCCTAGTGTCCAGCCGCTGTCTGGCTGGTCGAGTGGACAACTGATTGTCACCGTTGACTCGGTCTGTTCGTCGATTATCCACGCCGCATCGAGAACCGTGCCGTGCATTGCATGCCGATGGTCAGCAGTGCCAACGCCGCTATCGTCATGGTTGAGTCGCAAGTGGTGGTCAGCGTTGAACCAGCGAAAGCTGCCACCCCGCAACCGACCCGCCCACGGCGCCATGGGGTACGAACCCCAACCGAAGGTGTCGACGTCGGGATTTAACGAGTCGGGCACATCAGTCAGCAACGGCAGATCACTGACCGTGATCTGAGCAAGGCGGCCGCTGTGCGCTAGGTCGACGTCAACCGCCACTATTGGTTCCGTTGGGTCAGGCGAAGAAGTGGTCACGAGTCGCACCGTTGAACTCATGGTCTCGAATCTACGGCGTGGCAGGCTGTGAGGATGCGAGGTTTGGTGCAACGGGTGATTCGAGCCGAGGTGAAGAGCCGAGAGGCAAGCAACAGTGAGTGGTTTGTTGCGGGTGCAATCGGACCCGGGCTGTGTGTCTTCGTCGGTGTTACGCACGATGACACGGCGGCGCAGGCTGACAAGTTGGCGAACAAGATCTGGGGGCTTCGGATTTTTGACGACAGCAAGAGCGTCATGAATCTCTCGCTGAGCGACGTCCGCAAGACGGGTGGCCGGGCTGCGGTACTCGTTGTCAGTCAGTTCACCCTCTACGGCGACACACGAAAGGGCCGTCGACCGAGTTGGGCCGACGCCGCCCGACCAGACCACGCAGAGCCGATGATCGACTGCGTTGTCGAGCAGTTGCGATCACTCGGCGCCACCGTTGCCACCGGTGTCTTCCGCACAGAGATGAACGTTGATCTGATCAACGATGGGCCTGTCACCCTGATGATAGAGGGGTGAGGGTCTGTTTATGTAACAGTCTCAGGGTGGTTTGCTCAGACGGTTTTCGCCGCGGTGGGGTTCCGCTCAAGCGTTAAAACTGATCGGCGGTCATCGCGAAGAGGTCGTTTGCTCCGGCTGTGACCATGGAAGCGAGTCCTGAGGTGGTGGGGAGAATCTGTTCGCCAAAGAATCGGGCGCTGACAATTTTGCTGGTGTAGAAGGATCGATCGGCGTCAGTCACGTCGCCGCTGTCGAGTTGCGTTTGGGCTGCCAGTGCTGCCTTGCCTGTCAACGCACCGCAAAGAGCGGTGCCGAGGAGACGAGTGTATGGACTGGCGCCGCCGAGCTTGTCGAGGACATCATTGTTGGCGTTGAGCCAATCACTGGATCGTCGCGCGTCATCGAAGCTTGAAGCGAGTTGTCGTGCAAACTTCTCCATTGTCGTGTCGTTTGCGAGAGCAGCGATCGTGTCGTCAAAGCTCGAGAGGAATTCATTGACCGTATTGCCCTCGTCGCCGCCGAGCTTACGCATCACGAGGTCCTGTCCTTGAATCCCGTTGGTGCCCTCGTAGATGGCAGCGATACGAATGTCGCGCAGGTACTGGGCCGCTCCAGTCTCTTCGACGTAGCCCATACCACCAAAGATTTGGAGTGCGGTGGAGGTGAGTTCATTACCTATGTCGGCGCCGATTGATTTCGACATCGGGATCAGCAAGGCAGCGAGGCGCGTCGACCACTCAGCCACCGCAGGATCCGACGATCGCGACCTGTCGAGCGTGGCGCCGTTGAAATACATGAGGTAGCGCATGGCATCAATCCATGCCCGTTGCGTCATCAGCATACGGCGGACATCCGGGTGTTCGATAATTGGACTCTGGACGCCACGCGCAGCACCGGGGGCCGTGCCCTGTAACCGTTCTCGGGCGTACGCCAGGCTGTGCTGGTAGGCCATTTCGGCGAGTGAGAGACCTTGCAGTCCGACGGAGAGACGGGCGTTGTTCATCATCGTGAACATGTTGGCCATGCCGGTGAACTCGTCCCCGATGAGCCAACCGATTGCGCCGTGCTGTTTTTCACCGAAGCTCAGAACGCAGGTGGGTGAGCCATGGATACCGAGCTTGTGCTCGATGGAGACAACCTCAACGTCGTTGCGCTTTCCGAGGGACCCATCTTCGTTCGGTATGAATTTAGGAACAAGGAACATCGAGATGCCACGAGTGCCTGGCTTGGCATCAGGTGTGCGTGCCAGCACGAGATGGATGATGTTTTCGGTGAGGTCTTGCTCGCCGTGGGTGATCCAGATCTTCGTGCCAGTGATGGCGTACGAGCCATCACCGCTTTCGGTAGGTACGGCTTTGGTTGCGACAGCGCCGACGTCGGAACCGGCCTGCGGCTCCGAAAGGTTCATTGTCCCAGACCATTCGCCCGTGAGCATCTTTGGGAGGTACGCCGCCTGCTGTTCATTTGAGCCGTGATGTTGTAGGGCATCGATGGCGCCCTGGGTCAGCAGGTTGCACAACGACAGCGACATGTTGGCGGAAGTGAACATCTCCTGCACGGCGAGTGCCACCAGCCAGGGGAAGCCGCCGCCACCGAAATCAGGCTCAAACGGAATGGCATTGAAGCCTGAATCGACGAGCTTGGCGTAGGCGTTACGAAATGATTCGGGGGTGCTAACCGCTGCCCAGCCGTCATCGGTGTCAGATGCAGCGATCCATCGTGCGCCGATCTGGTCACCGTCGACGTTGGTGGGTGCGATGACCTCGGCGGCGAAACGGCCAACTTCGTCAAGCACCGCAAACACCATGTCGGTCTCGACATGGTCAAACTCGTCAAGTTCAAGCAGGTCGGGCAAGTCGCAGACTTCGTCGAAAGCAAATCTGATGTCCCGCAGTGGCGGGGCGTACTCGGTCATATGTCTATTCGATCAGAAATGTCAAGTAATGGCTACTAGTGCCGAACATCGCGGACCGAGCCGGGTATCAGTCCGGAAACCCGGCGATGCCCTCGTCGAGCTGCACGCCCGCGCTGTTCAGAAAGCCGGATACCAGCCGATAGAAGCCAGCGACGACGAGCAGTTCGACGAGCTCGGCCTCCGACCACCGGGTGGCAAGGAGCTCCCATGTCGCATCGCTGACGCAGTCATCGTCGCTGAGCTCGTCGGACATCGCAATGAGCGCTGCGTCACCGGTGGACCAGGGGTGACTGGCGGGTGTTCTGGTGAGTGCGGAAATTTCCTCGTCGGTCACGCCGACTTGTCGGCCGATGATGGTGTGCTGCCCAAACTCGTATTCGGCCTCGGCGTTCCATCCGATCCGTAGAATCACTAATTCGCGTTCGCGCGCCGGTAGCAGCCCTTTGTTGAGGAGGAACCCGCCGAGCAGGTTAAAGCGCTTGAGCAGCTTGGGATGCCGAGCGAGGACGGCGAAAATATTGAGCGGCGCGCCGTTGTGAGTGAGTGCATGAGACAGGATCTCTGCGAGTTCGGGATCGACCGAGTCGGGGGACCGATCTGCGGCGAGATCGACGGGGGTGATGCGAGATGTTGTGGGGCGTTCGGTCATCGCCTCACCGTACGAAGTCAGTCCGCTGTGCGCCGAGGCGTGCAGCGGACCTGTCAGCCAAGGCTTCGTTCTCCGTAAATCGTTCCTCTGTGCGCGGTTCTATTCAGCCGTGGAGTGCTGCCGCGTCGTCGGCTAACGAGTCGCTCGCTGATTCGAGTTGCGCTCTCCATCGACGACGGCAGGCTTGCGAACCTGTCGCCAGTCACCATATTTGCGCCGTTGACAGCCCCTTGCGGCATTTACGCTCGCGGGCGCGTCCTTTGCGTCGGCTAAGACGGAAACCAACTTGTCGATGGTGAGATCACCTTCGACTTCGTCGATCAGCGCACCGTCGCCTGGTAATTGCTAACCGGATGAAGCCAGAAGGCGTGTCCGACGGGTGCGGTCTGGTCTTGAATTTCTTCTTGCGTGGAGCTCGAAGATCCGTAGTCAGGTCTTGGTGGCGTGTGGCTTGCCGTCGACGCTGATGGCTCGGTCGCGGCGCGCCAGCGCGATAGATGCAGTGAGCACGACGACCAGTAACCAGATGAAAGGGCCATCGCCGAGTTGGGTGTACCAGGTGTTGCCGGTGCGCAGCTCGACGTCGGCATACAGGACGCGCTGTTCGCTCACTGATGTTCGCTGCAGTACGTTGCCGTCATTGTCGATGACTGCGCTGAACCCAGTCGGTGCTGCCTGGCCGACCCACCGGCCCGTCTCGATGGCACGGAGTCTGCTCGACGCCACCTGCTGGCTTTGCACGATGGTGCCTGTGTAGCTCGCGCCGTTGGTCGGGTTGATGATGATCGTCGCGCCGTCAACAACACCCTCGCGGGCTCTGCCGCCAAAAAACACTTCCCACGAAATTACGACGGCAAGCTGCACCGGGTCCGCTTGGCTCTGGACCTCGAACGTGAGGGTGGCTCGTTTGGTCCCTGGTACTGCTTCGCCCACTTGGTCGACTGCACTCGTGATTTGTTCGAGCAGATCGCGAAGCGGTACGTACTCGCCGAAGGGAACTCGACGGACTTTGTCGTACCGGTCGGCGACCTCGCCATCGGGCATTACGACGACCTGGGCGTTGGTG
Source organism: uncultured Ilumatobacter sp. (assembly GCA_938091165.1). GTDB lineage: Bacteria > Actinomycetota > Acidimicrobiia > Acidimicrobiales > Ilumatobacteraceae > Ilumatobacter_A. The sequence goes on from CALKNK010000015.1 coordinate 16,368, forward strand.
TATCGACGGGCCGCCGGGTCGGTCGCGCGGGCATCTTCGGTGACCCCAACGACAATGGGAGCGCTCAGCCTGTTTGCTTCTGCAGTGACGAGATCGCGGATGGGCGAGTTTGAGAAATCCTCAAATTTGGAAGTGCTTCGGAGGTTGTTGACGTCGATCGTGTTCTCGGGCCACAGCACGAAGTCGAGGTCACGGTCGGAATTGATCGTTGCTGTTGCTTCGAGGTGGCGTTCCGTGACCAACAATGAGGGAACCTCGAGTGCGCTCGTTCCTTGCTCGCCTCCGCCCTGCACAACGGCGATCGACAGCGCGGCGCCCGACGCCGCGCCGGATGGAGCGACGAATGACGACAAAACAACCACCACCACCGTAATGCGTCCAATGAAGTTGGGGAGCACGTTGCGGTCGCCGTTGCGGAGTTGGTGGGCTGCCGCCCATACACCGGGCTTGGCGTCTGCGAGGACGAAACCGATCTGGAATACAACCCAGGTCAGCAGGATCACGCCACCGACACTCGCGAGCGGAGCGAGCGGGCCGCCGACTTGGGAGATACCCATCGTGGCTAAAGGCACGCCGCCGAACGGGAATGAGAGTCGTATCGCTTCGACCAGGGTGTGTGCAACTGGGCGTCCGATCACGCCCCAGCGACCGGTCGGAGCGATCCCTGCCGCAACAGCGTGATACGACGAGAAGATCAGTCCAGCGGTGACATAGCCAGGTGGCGTCAACTGCACCATCCAGCCCATGCCGAGGAACATCCATCCGGCACCGAAAAGTGCTCCGACGCGAACCCGTTCCCATCTGGCATGCGCTGTGTTGAGACAGACTGCGAACAGCAGGACGCCGAGAATTGCCAGCGGCCAGAAGCCCCAGGGCGGAAGCGACAGCGCAGTAAGCGCTCCTGCGCCGAGCGCAAGGGCGGGACGTGCGACGCGCTGGTGTAGCGGGCGGTGCGGGCGCAGATCGACAGCTGTGTCGACGTCAGGCCCGGCAGCGGTACCGCTGTCGCTGCTCAACTCAGCTCAAGGTTGTCGACGGGGCGTTGTTGAGTCGACCTAGATGGGAGGCAGGCGAACAGCGCGTCAACGACAAGCCATGGAATGGTGATGCCGCCGAACCTAACCGGGTCCCGGTAACCGCAGGGATCGGGACCCGGGTCGATTGGCTGCTTGAGCAGCGCTTCGAGCACAGTCATCGCTGGGGTCAACGGGGTCGTCGGCACAGATGTCGTCGGGGTATCGGCGGTGAGCGTCATCAACGATGCCATTGCATTTAGAGGGGTTTGGTCGATGAATGCCTGCGACGTAGTCGCAGCGGTCTGCCCTCTGTCGATCGAGATCGTGTCGGATTCATCGCAGAGATCTATCAAAAAAATGGTCTCGCCGTTCAGCACGGGCAGAGCTTCCAGCGTGGCAGACGTCCCGGTAAACATCGCCAGATCTTTTCATGCAGCGCTGCTATTGAAGTCAAGTTCATTGGCTGCTCAGTCTTGCAGAGAACGGAGGTTCTTTGCTGCTCGTTGCCCAATTGCTGCGCCGTCTCGGATGCATGCAGGAATCCCGATTCCTCGGTACGCAGCACCTGTCACGAACAGGCCGGATGGAAGTGCTGCCTCGACGGCATCAACCCAGCGTGCGTGGTGTGGCCGGTACTGGGCAAACGCGCCTGGCCAGCGGCTGATCCGTGCATTTCGAGGCGTAAATTGGACGCCAAGGTGAAAGCTGAGGTCGTCGAGAACTCGTTCGAGGACTTCGTCGTCGGAGAACTGGAGCGCAGGCTGGCCATCGCGGCCGAGGGACACGCGCAGGATCTGCCCTCCGTCTGGCGGCTGCCAGTGCCCCCACTTCTGGGAGCCGAATGAAGCGGCGGTTACTGATCGTTGCGCAGGCTTGGGGACGAGGTACCCACTTAGCCCTGAAAGCCGATCGGGCCATTCGCCTTCTTCGACATGCAGGGTGACCATGATGACGTCGGCGGTTTCGGCAGTGCCCAGCGCTGCGGATGCCTCGGGAGCGACTGCGGCCAATAGCGAGGATGCGACCGGGGCAGGTGTGGCCAGGATCACTGCACCGAAGCATTGGTCATCAATGTCCCAGCCGGGTCCGGCTGCGGTGATCGACCTAACGGTGTGGTTGAGCTGAAGCGTGCCGCCAGCTGCGACTACGGCGTCTGCAGTTGCTCGGGTTAGATCGGCGATGCCTCGGCGTGGTGCTGCAAAAATCGGTGAGGTTGTAGCAGAGGCTATGCCAGCAGACTGTTTTGATGTTCTGGCACCCAGGAACAGGCTGCGGTTCGCCTCCGCCAGTGCGTTGAGTTGCGGAACCTCGGCCAAGCTGAAACGGTCGGTGTCAGTGGCGTAAATGCTGCCGACGAGTGCGTCGACGAGGCGTTCGTGAACCTCATTGCCAAAACGGGCCCTGATGAACTCGCCAATAGAGTCAGAGTCGAGTGCTGTGCGAGGCAGGAGTGGTTCCAAAGCTGCACGGAGTTTGCCCCGCCAGCTGAGGAGTCCGGTTTTGGCTATCGGGCCGACCTCGCCCGGCACGCCGAGTAAGAGACCGTCGGGAATCGGGTGGAGAGCCTGGTGCCATACGGCAGCACCCACAGGTTCTGGGTGGACGAGCGCTTTGCTGAGGCCCACATCAGCGGCTAGTGCAACAGCTTCCGGCACGCGAGCCAGGAATGCATCAGCACCTTCGTCGACTCCAGGAACCCCGGCGAACGGTGAGCTGCGAATCCGTCCACCGACCTGGTCGCTGCGCTCGAAGATCGTCACGTCCACCCCGTCGGTGGCGAGTCGGTGGGCTGCTGCCAATCCGGCGATGCCGCCGCCGACGATGGCGATCCTGTCAGTCATCGGTATCGAGGGTAGAGCTGAATCAGCTGACTCTGACTTGCTTGAGGTTCCAATCAGGGCGGCGGTGGCATACGTTGACGCCAATGATCCCTGCATTTGGTGCTGACACTGCTCTGCTATTGATCGATGTCCAAGTTGGTGTCGACGTCCTCAAGCATTGGGGTGGGCCGACAGGACGGCGAAATAACCCCAACGCGGAGTCGGTGATGCTCGACGTGCTTGCAGCCTGGCGTGAAGTCGGTCGGCAGGTTGCGTTCACTAGACATGATTCACGCGAAACGGCTTCGCCACTCAAGCTTGCCTTGCCGACGGGTGCCCAAAAACCAGGATTTGAAACGATGGCTGACGACCTTGTTGTGAGCAAGGATGTTAATAGTGCGTTCGTCGGGACTTCGCTTGAAGTTGGCCTCCGGCGGCGGGGCATCAACCGGCTGGTCGTCGCCGGGTTCTTCACCAACTTTTGTGTCGAGACCACGACTCGAATGGCAGGGAACCTCGGGTTTGACACCTATCTCGTCCACGACGGATGTGCCGCGACAAATCGGATCGGCCCTAATGCCGTTGATCACGACGCCGAGCTCGTCCACGAGATGAGCGTGGCTAATCTTCATGGTGAGTTCTGCACGGCAATTACGGGTGCCGATGCTGCATCTCTGCTTGTCGGGGATGCCCGTCATCTCGATCGAGTGCAAGGAAATGAGTGAAGCACGTGGAAGACATGAATGTTGGAGTGAGTTCGACCTCGGCGGCGTTACGGCGCGTAGCGATGCGTCGGCCGGGGGCGCTGCTGAGCGCTGATCATGAGCGTTGGCACTACGTCAAACCTGTCAATGCCGAAGCGCTCTCGAAGCAGTACGACCGGTTTGTTGAGTTGGTTAAAGCAACGGGAACAACGATTGTTTGGCTTCCTGAGGCCGATGATGATCTTGCCGACTCGGTGTTCACCTACGACCCGTCTTTCGTCGTGCCTGGCGGCGCCGTTGTCCTGCGGCCTGGCAAGTCGCTGCGGGCTGGCGAGGCAGATCTCCACGCTGCGTTTTATGGTGGCGAAGGAATTCCCATTTTGGGACGGATTGAGGCGCCGGGAACCTTCGAAGGCGGTGACTGTTTCTGGCTTGACAACACCACGCTTGCTGTCGGACGCGGCTTTCGGACCAATCAGTTGGGCATCAACCAAATGGCCGCGATTGTCGAACCGCTCGGAATCTCACTAGAGGTCTATGATCTGCCGTATCACCTCGGACCAGACGCTTGCCTCCACCTGATGTCGGTGGTGAGCGTTCTTGACGCTGACCTGGCCCTGGTCCATCTGCCGCTGCTGCCGACAGCGCTATACCAGCGGATGATCGAGATGGGTTACAAGTTGCTCGAAGCGCCAGCGGAGGAGTTCGAGGCCAGTCTGGGTCTGAACCTCAACGTGCTGGCGACAGGACCGCGAGAGGTGATCGCAATCGAAGGTTTCCCGAACACGTTGCAGTTGATGCGCGATGCCGGCTGTGCGGTATCGACTTTCCTTGCAGATGAACTCTGTATCCCCTGCGAAGGTGGCCCCACGTGCCTGACGCGCCCCCTGCTGCGCGTCTGACGGTCAGAGCTCAGGCGAGAGCGGCAACTCGACGTGCTAGTGCGGCCATAATCGATGGCTCATCATTGACGCACGCAGTGCGATCGAATGCAAGGCCGACTTGCTTGGCCCGCTGGGATGCCTCGATGTCGAGATCGAACAAAACCTCGAGGTGATCGGCGACGAAACCGACGGCGCTCACGATGACGCCCCCGTGTTGGCCACCATCTCCAAGTTCCTCGATCACTTCGAGAATGTCGGGTCCAATCCACGGCTCCGGTGTGCGGCCGGCTGACTGCCAGGCAATTGTCCAGTCTTCGCCTTCGATAAGGCCGAGCTTTGCTGCCACAGCCTCGGCAGTTGACCGGAGTTCATCGGGATACGGGTCGCCGCCGTCGATAATCCGCTGCGGGAGGGAGTGTGCGGTGAAAAGGACCCGGACAGGATCTTTGGTCGATGCGCGCATTGTGGTGAGTCGTTCGCCGAGGTCGTCGGCGATGAAGTCAACGAAGGCAGGCTCGATTGCCCAACTTTCGACGCCTGCGACGGGTGTTGTTGCCTCAGCGTTGAGCACGCCTTGGCGGGTGCGGTCGAGGTATTGGCCGATTGAGTAGGACGAATAGTGCGGGGCGAGCACGAGGCCGATCAGCTTGGAAAAACCCGCTGCAGCAAGTTCTGCGCTGGCGACCTCGACCTTCGGGTCAGCGTGCTTCAGGCCGAGCGTCACGTGGTAGGTGTCGGGCTCGATTTCGTCGAGTGCTGCCTGCAGCCCTTCGCGCTGATCTTCGGTCAGCTTGGCGAGGGGTGAGATGCCGCCGATTGCGTCGTAACGCGCCACGAGGTCAGCAAGCGCCTCAGAGGTGGGAGGGCGACCGCGGCGGATGTCGGTGTAGTACGGCTCGATCTCTTCAGGGGAGCGAGGCGTTCCATACGCCATCAGCACCACACCGACGCGGTCTGCGTTGTTAGTCATCGACACCAGCATGCCCGCCGTTTGTGACTAATGCGCAGTGCATTCGTGGATGAGATCAACCACGGCTTGGAGGACACCAGGATCGCTGTGCTGGTGTACGCCGTGGCCGAGGTTGAAGATGTGGCCGGGATGTCCGGCGTTGTCCTTGAGCACAGCCTCAGCGCCGGCGACTGCAGGCTTGGTGCCTGCAAGTACGAGGGACGGATCAAGATTCCCTTGCACGATTAGATCATCGCCAAGTCGGCGGCGTGCGTCGCTGATTGTGGTCCGCCAGTCAAGCCCAAGCACGCTGTTGTTGACGGTGTTCATCGACTCAAGTAGATGGTCGCAGCCAATGCCGAAGTGAATGCCGGGTACGCCAGGATGCCGTTCAGACAACTCGTTGAAGACTCGCCTTGAGTGCGGAAGCACGAAATGGTCATAGTCGGCCCGGCTCAATGAACCCGCCCATGAATCGAACAGTTGAAAGGCCCGAGCACCATGCTTGAGTTGCGCATCAATGAAGGTGACAGCGCTAGTAGCTAGACGTTCCATTACGTCGCCGAACAGCACCGGGTCGGTGTGCATTATTGATTTGGTGTAGCGGTAATCCTTGGACGGCCGTCCCTCGATTAGGTAGCTGCCCACCGTGAAGGGTGCGCCGGCGAACGCAAGTAGCGGCACGTCGGATGAGAGTTCGCCGACCAGCATTTCGACGGTATCGATGACATAGCTGATGTCCTCCCAGTCCAGCTCTCGCAAGCGATCAAGGTCGGCGCGACTGCGTAACGGATGCTCGGCAACCGGCCCGGTGCCGGGTTGTACATCGATGCCGAACCCCATGGCATGGGGCGGCACCACAATGTCGCTGTAAAGCACGGCGGCATCGACGCCGTATCGACGCACCGGTTGCAGGGTGATCTCGGTTGAGATGTCTGGCTGCTTGATGGCGTGCAGGATCGAGCCCTCTCCGCGTACTGCATGATACTCAGGGAGCGAACGGCCGGCTTGGCGCATGAACCAGACCGGCGTGTGTCGAGCCGCTTCGCCGTTTGCCGCAGCAATGAAGGGTGCCGTGTCAGTCATGCGGTGGCGAGGATATCTAGCTGGGCGCCTACGGAACCCCACTGTGACACTCATGTCATAGAAAGCGGACCTGATCTGGGGCCAGTTGTCGGTAGCATTTGACGTCATCATTATGACGCAGCAGCACCCGGATCTCGCTGACGAACAGGCGTATATCAACCACGCCTACGACTGTCTCGAAAGCAGCCGTACGGCAGCGTTCCGAGTCCGTGGACTCAACGAGGCGAGTCTGGGAGGAACGTTCCAAGCCCGTTTTGAGCGCAACGCCTTCGACAGTCAGCTCGTCCGGCGTCTCGAAGAGCTTGAACTTGGTGACGCGTCACTCGTCTTTGGTCGGATCGATCGCTACGCGGAGTCGCCTGACCAGCTTGAGGCGTTTCACATAGGTCGTCTCGCCGTTGCCGACGAAGATCGTGAACCGGTCGTTGTCGACTGGCGTGCGCCTGTCGCCGAACCGTTCTACCGGGCAACGGGGCGCGACTCGATGGGCCTGGCGCGACGTCGTCATTTCATTGTCGAAAGTCGGAACCTGCTTGGTATTGAAGACGAATTTTTTGGCGAAGGCCATCTCGGTCTCGGACACGACGAAGGGATCGGCGGGGAGCCGGGCGTCGTCACCGCTGACTCAGGCTTGCGCGGGTACTCGACATTGCTCGCTGCGCTCGAGCGTGGTCGTACTGGAACGCTCGGTGACATTGTTGCCACCATTCAGGGCGAACAGGACGAGATCATTCGCTCGCCACAAAGTGGCGTGCTGGTTGTTCAGGGCGGCCCAGGGACCGGCAAGACCGTGGTGGCGTTACACCGGGCGGCCTATCTTCTCTATACGCACCGCTTCCCGCTCGAAGACCAAGGTGTGCTTGTCATCGGCCCAAACCGAGTGTTCCTCCGCTACATCGAGCGCGTGCTGCCGTCACTTGGCGAAGCCGGCGTCAAGCAGGTGGTGCTGGCTGACTTGATCCCGGGCGTGCAATTCCGTCGACCTGATGAGCAGGGCGACTCGTCCGAAGCGACCAAGATCAAGGGCGAGGATCGGATGTCAGATCTGTTCGACAACGCGATCGCCGACCGTAAGCGTCCGCTGCGAAGCGACTTTGAGATGCCGTTCCGGGCTGGATATGTGCGGTTGCGAGCTGCAGAGTCGGCGCGCATCGTGAAGAACGCCAAGCGTCGCTTCAAGCGTCACAATTCTGGTCGCCGTGTGGTTGAAGGTGAGTTTTGGTCGGCACTTGCGGACTCATACCACGACCCTGAGATTGGTCCGCGTGACGTGAAAGATGCGTTGCGGCACACACCAGAAGCGCGCGCTGCACTCGACACGATGTGGCCGCTGTTAACCCCGGCGCAACTGTTGCACGATCTCTTCGGATCGCGAGCACTCCTCAAGTTGGCAGCACGCGGTGTGATGTCGAACGCCGAGGCGCTTGCCTTGTATCGCAAGCGATCTGCAACGGTCGATGATGTTCGTTGGACATTGTCTGATGTTGCGTTGCTTGACGACGTTCGCGATGTGCTCGGCCCGCGTCCCGGCAAGGGCGGCAAGATTGATGAGCAAGACGAGATCCGCACCTACGGCCACATCGTCATCGATGAGGTACAAGACTTGACGCCAATGCAGCTGAAGATGGCCACGCGCCGCTCACTCAGCGGCGCGATGACCATCGTTGGTGACCTTGCCCAGGCGACGGGCCCGCTGGCGCCAGACGAATGGGACGACGTGCTCGCCCACTTGCCGGATCGAAAGCCAGCACGTGTTATTGGACTGTCGGTCGGGTATCGGATCCCAGGTCAGATCATGGAGCTCGCCGCCAAAGTGATGGCGGTAGCGACTCCCTCGCTACGTGCACCGGACTCGGTCCGCGTCGGGGCTGTGTCGCCGACAATTGCACGGGCGCCCTCGACTGAGATGCTCGGCAAGACGGTCGCCGACGAGGTCTTAGTACTTGCGGGCGCAATCCCTGGTGCAAGCCTCGGTGTTGTCGCCCCTGATCAGATGATTGGCGATCTTTCGATCTCGCTGACCGAAGCAGGTATCGACCACGGCACCGCGACGCGAACCGGACTCGACGCCCTCGTGACGCTAGTGCCGGTGAGCGTGGTGAAGGGCCTCGAACTCGACGGTGTTGTCGTGGTTGAGCCGTCGGCCATCGTCGACAGCATTGAGCACGGCATGCGGGCGCTGTATGTCGCTCTGACGCGAAGTACCCAACGCCTAACAATCGTTCACGCCGAGGAACTCCCCGCACCGTTGCGCTGACACTCTGTTTCGGCTGAAAGTGGCCGTGTTAGTGGGCTTGGCGGTGCCCGGCGGCCCGGGACGCGCAGATCAGGATGCGGTGAAGTTCGCCACTCGCTTCTCGAGAAATGCTGTGCGGCCCTCATCAGCGTCGTTGCTGGCCCACGCAGCTGTCCGTGCGGCCTCGAAAACGTCGACTGTTGGTACTTCGAAGTCCGCGTTCTCGAGGCCGAGTTTGTGAGCGGCAACGGTGAGTGGCGCAAACTGCGCAAGCCGCTGCGCCCACTCTTGAGCATCGCTAAGGTCGCCGAGCCGATGAATACCGCCAAGTGCGTATAGGCGCTCGGCAGTGTAATTCTCGGTGCCTACGAGCATCGCCCGGGCAACTGGTGCCGTGAACTCGTCGCGAAGGCGTCGGATTGTCCAATGGTCGACCGAGATGCCTAGGCGTGCAGCCGGAATGCCGAGCGGGCTGTCGGGGGTGGCGATGCGCAGATCTGCCGCGATGGCCAACTGTGTTCCCGCACCGAGCGCTGGGCCGTCGATTGCGGCGATTACCGGGACGGGGAGTTGACCGAACCCAACGAGGACACGGCGCAGGTCTGTCGCGAACAGTCCTGCCTCGACGCCGTTTAAGTCGGCGCCTGCACTGAACGCTGGGGTAGTACCTGTCAGAATTACTACGCGCGTCGCGGTGGGGGAGTGTGTCGCTATGTCGGCTTGCACATCGAGCAACTTGAGCAACGTGGGATGGTCGATAGCGTTGCGTCGTTCCGGTCGATCAAGCGTGATCATCGTGACCCGACCGTCGCGTTCGACACGAACTGTCACTGTGAGGCGCCCGTCGATGCGTCAGATGTGGTGGTTTGGACTGACTCGGTTGTCGGTGCTCGTAGCATGGTTGGACAGTATGTCGAACACTCCCTCAGGCTCCCAAGCGACCAGCCCGAACGATCCGGCTCTCGATCCGGTTCGGGTCAAACGAGCCAGGATTGCGAAGTGGACTTTGCTGGCTAATCGCGTCGGATATCTCTTTGTTGCGCTGGCTATGGCCCTATTTTTTATGGCCTTTCTGTTCGGTTTTACTTCTGTGATGGCGACGCTCGTCATCATGTCCCTTGTCATCGGCTGTGTGTTGCTCGCGCCGTCGATTATCCTTGGTTACGCCGTGAAGGCAGCAGACCGTGACGACCGTGAACGCGGTTTGTGAGTTCAGCGCTGCAGCGTTTGCCTTTTCAGTCGCACGCTGACCCGGTTACCATCCAGTAGCTCGTTATGTCGCAACGTCTCTCTGCCACTGCTCGTCGCGAGCAGATTCTTCATGTCGCACTTGAGGTATTCGCCAATTCCGGGTTCCATGGTGCGTCGATGAACGACATAGCAGAAGCTGCTGGCGTCACGAAGCCTGTGCTGTATCAACACTTCGATTCAAAACGCGATCTGTATCAAGCGTTGATTGAAGAGGTCGGTAATCGGCTGCGGACGAACATCGGTAAGGCCACTGCTGAGGCAACGAACGGAAAAAGCCAGACCGAACTGGGCTTTCGTGCCTATTTCCGCTGGGTCGCCGATGACCACGACGGCTTCCGCCTGCTGTTTGGCTCGGGCTCTCGACGTGACGATGAGTTCAATGAAGCAATCCGTAAAATTATTGCGGAGTCTGCACGAGCGGTTGCACCGTTGATCGCCGTGGACATCGACGAGTCGCATCGTGAAACGTTGGCGCACGCGCTCGTCGGTCTGGCCGAGGGCGCAAGCCGTCGCTTGGTCGGCCTTGGCCAAGACTTCGATCCCGACGCGATCGCCGCTGAAGTCAGCGCGCTGGCCTGGGCTGGCCTGCGCGCCGTCACTCCCAAAGACTGAGTCTCCGGACCGGTTGCCAGCGCACACCTACGACGTTTGCGTCGTGATACGTGCGGAGGGGTCCTCAAGAATCCCGACACAAACGGGCAGGTCGAGCCGGCGTGAACCGCGATCCTGCAGTTGGCGGTTTCGCTGCCTTCATGTCGAATTTGCAATTTGCAAGTCTTGTGTGAGGCACCCCCAAGGCGTAGCTTGATAGCGATCCAGGCTTCGTATGCCCGAGCACGAGCCCTAAGGAGCCACCATGACCGACACCGCTGAAACGTCTGAGCTGCCCCTGCGCCGCCCACATGACAACCAGTACCTCGCCGGCAACTACGCCGCAGTCGAATCCGAAGTTACTGCCCATGACCTGCCTGTCGTCGGCGAGATTCCTGTCGAGCTCGAGGGCCGCTGGCTCCGCAACGGGCCGAACCCCGAGTCCGTCGACGACCCGGCTCTGCACCACTGGTTCCTCGGGACCGGCATGGTGCACGGCGTGCGGCTGCGAGGCGGCAAGGCCGAGTGGTACAAGAACCGCTTCGTACTCAACGCCGACGACCGCGCTGCTGGCCTCTTCGGCTCGAACACGAACGTCGGCGGTTTCGCCGGCACGACCTGGGCGATGGTCGAAGCTGGCCAACCACCCGTCGAGCTTGACTACGAGCTCAACTCGCTCGGCATCAACCGATTCCATGACACGCTCGACGGTCCGTTCACCGCCCACCCGAAGTACGACGTCTCGACCGGCGAGCTTCATTCGGTCAACTATCACTGGCCCGACTTGATCGACCACGTCAACTACACCGTTGTTGGCGGTGATGGACGGGTGACGAAGAACGTCGCAATCCCTGTTGCTGACATGCCAATGATGCATGACATGTCGCTGACGGAGAAGTACGTCGTCGTCTACGACCTGCCCGTCACCGTCAACATGGACGTGCTGGTTGCTGGCTACGCCTTCCCGTTTAAGTGGAATAACGATCGCGCCGCACGCGTTGGCTTGCTGCCCCGGAATGGCGCCGCCGACGACATCATCTGGTGCGACGTTGACCCCTGTTATGTGTTCCACCCTCTCAACGCCTACGACGCGGCCGACGGAACGGTTGTTGTTGATCTTTGCCGGTACGACAACCTCATGATCGATGATCGGCAGGGTCCCTTTGCCGAGACGCCCCCGACACTCGACCGGTGGGTCATCGACCCGTCGACGCGTCGGGTCTCTGAGACTCGGATCAGTGACCGCCCGCAAGAATTCCCGCGGCACAATCCGCGATTCGGACTCAAGGAACACCGTTACGGGTACACCTCCGAGATCAAGCCGGGTCAAGTCGCGAACCTTCACGGATCCACTCTGAAGACCGATTTCTCGACCGGTGCCGTTGACGAGCACGACTACGGACATGGCCGCGGTGGGGCTGAACCGGTCTTCGTTCCGAAGATTGACGGCACGAACGAGGACGACGGCTGGCTCCTTACTGTTGTCTATGACGCGACGACCGACGGCAGCGAACTCTGCGTGCTGGATGCGGCGGACCTCGGACGCGGCGAAGTCGCACGGATCAGCCTCCCCCAACGGGTCCCGTTCGGCTTCCACGGCAACTGGGTGCCCGACAGCTCGGTCGCGCCCAGCTAAGGGTTTCTGCCGGTTGTCGGCTGGCTAGCCGCGGAAGGTCATGCCGCGGTAGCCATCAGCGAACCCGGCAGCACGGAGCAACTCGACGAATCCTTCGGGAGCGTTGTCACCGGTCAGGGTGTCGCCGTTGACCTTGCGAATCTCGAGCGACTTCAGTCGTCCGTCTTGCACCAGCAGTTGCAGCGCCTGTGTCCAACTCGTGTCGATGAGTGCGTTGGGGAAGGTGACGAGATGGTGCCCGCGCTTGTCGAACCACACCAGCGGCTCGCCGGCACGAAGCACGGTCAGCGAGGACACATTCCGAGCTGGCCGACCCGGCGTGTCGGGCCAATCGAGCGCGCCGCCATATGGCTGTGCCGGGTCGGTGGTGGTCAACACAATTGGATCGGGCACATCCTCTGGGTGCAGCAGTGGATCCGGTGTTTCGCGAGCAGCGCGCAGCCGGTCGACGGCACCGGGCACAGCAAACTGAGCAGCACCCAGACCATCAACGAAGTAGCCGCGTCGGACTTGCCCGCGCTCTTCAAGCACCTTTAGAACGCCGTACACGCTGGTGAAGCCGCCGGCGATGCCTTCGGCCAACACTGCTTCGCGGGTGATGACGCCATATCGCTCGACCATCTGCAACGCTTGTGCGTGCGATGCCTCCGTGGGGTGCGCGGCAGGGGCGAGGAGCGGAGCAACTAGGCTCCATCTGCCTTGCCCTGCGGGCGGCCCGATCCGATTCAACCGGCCTGGCCGGGGGCGCGACGTGCGCCGTGACGTAGAGGACTTCGACGCGACCTTTGCGCCGCCGAGCACGGCACGCAGCGGAGCGAGCGAGTCGTTGGTAACTTCGCCGGCCCAGACCAGATCCCACAGTGCGGCGAGAATCTCAGGGTCCTGTGAACCGGGAGCGGCGCCGCGCAGCTGACTCCAGAAGCTGGCGCCCCGCTGAGCAAGCAGCTCGCGGAGCGCGTCGTGCAGCACGCCTTTGGGTCGATCGCGTGGTTCCCAGCCTGGTGACAGCAGCGCGAGCTGATCGACGAAACACAATCGGATCCGTCCGTCGCGCGCTCCCACCGCGCCCGCACCGATCCAGACCAGCTCACCGGCGGTGAGCAACTCGTCCAACATCGTGGGACGGAATGCCCGCACCCGTGCCGGCAACACGTCCGCCTCAATGGTGGACGCAACGAGGGCCGCGCCGGACAACATTCCCAAGGACTCGACCAAAGCCTCCGCGCCGCGACGGTCGGCGGGGATGTTGTGCCACGCCGGCAAGAAGCGCGCAAACGCCTCCTGTTCGACCGGCTCGACTTCGCGGCGGAGTGCGGCCAGTGACCGCCGCCGCAGCTGACGCAGCACGTCGACTTCGCAGAACTCACGTGACACGCCCTCGGGGCAAAACTCGCCGATGACGACGCGCTCCTCGCCTTCCAACGCAGCGAGCGCGCCGGCGACGCGTTCGACTGGCGCACCGAAGCGGCGGGCCACGTCGACTGCAACAAACGGGCCGTGCGTACGGGCATATCTACCGACCAGATCTTCGAGCGGCCGTGCGACCGGCTCGGTGAAGGCCATGGGTAAACCCAACGGAATCGCACACCCCAAACCGTCGCGGTAGCGCGCGGCATCTTCTGCTGCGGCGTACCGGGTCTCCCCGCCGACCGAAATTTCGATCGCACGTCTCTCGGCCAATAGCTGCGCCAACCATTCCGCAGCCTGCTCGTTGCCGGCTGGTGAGCGATCGAGGTCGGAATTGTCTGCTTGCGGTTGGTCCGGCATCCCGCCGGGAGCGTCGAGCTGGGCTCCGTCGGGGGCAGGATCCGCCTCGCTGGCTCGCAGCGCTGCGGCCTCGTCGACGGCCGACCGGCAGCGGAGATCGATGTCAACGGCGGACAAGTCGCCGACCTTGCGCAGCACGTCGTGCAACTCATCGGCCGAACGCGCGCGCCAGCCCGCTGTCAGGCACTGCAGTTGTAACTCGACATCGGCAAGCACCTCGGGATCGAGTAGATCGCGCAGCTCTTCGGCACCGAGGAGGTCCCGCAACAGATCGCGGTCGAGCGCCAACGCCGCTGCGCGTCGCTCGGCAAGCGGAGCATCGCCTTCGTACATGTACGCGGCGATCCAGCTGAACAATAGGCTGGATGCCATCGGGCTGGCCTTGCCGGTATCGACGCTGACGACACGCACCTTGCGTGAGCGCAAATCACCGAGCACTTCGCGCAGCGCCGGCACGTCAAAGACGTCTTGGAGACACTCCCGGGTCGCCTCGAGCAGGATGGGGAACGTCGGGAACTTGAACGCAACAGCCAGGAGGTCGGCTGCCTTTTGACGTTGTTGCCACAACGGTGTGCGCTTGTCGGGTCGGCGCCGCGGAAGCAGTAACGCTCGGCCCGCGCATTCGCGGAAGCGTGCGGAGAACAGCGCTGTCTGGGGGAGTGTTTCGACGACAAGCTTGTCGATGTCTTCGGGGTCGATGAGGATTGCTTCGAGGGGGAGTTCGTCAGCCGACTCCGGCAGCCGCAGCACCATCCCGTCATCACCCCACATCGTTTCGACAGGAATGTCGTACTGATCGATGAGTCGACGTTCGATTGCCACGGCCCACGGCGCATGCACCGGTGTGCCGAATGGACTGAGGATGCAGATGCGCCAGTCGCCGATCTCATCACGGAACCGCTCAACGATGATGGTGCGATCGTCGGGGACTGCACCCGTTGCCTCGACCTGCTCGGCGACGTACTGCGTGAGGTTGCTGGCAGCAAACGCGTTGAGTTGATAGTGCTCCATCAACCGTTGTTGCGCGGATTTGTCGTCGAGTTCGTGAATCTCGCGGACGAAGGCACCGAGTGCTCGGCCAAGTTCGACAGGCCGTCCCGGACGGTCGCCGTGCCAGAACGGCATCTTGCCCGGCTGGCCCGGCGCAGGGGTGACGGTAACGCGTTCAAACGTGATGTCTTCGATTCGCCACGTGGAAGCCCCGAGCACGAAGGTCTCGCCGGGCCGCGACTCATAGACCATCTCCTCGTCGAGTTCGCCGACCCGTGTTCCGTCCGGGAGGAACACGCCGAAGAGCCCGCGGTCGGGAATCGTGCCGCCTGATGTGACCGCGAGGCGTTTGGAACCGTCGCGCGCGCGCAGTGAGTTGTTGACGCGATCCCAGACGATGCGCGGGCGCAGCTCGGAAAACTCTTCACTCGGATACCGCCCTGACAGCAGGTCGAGAACGTTGCTCATCAGGTCGTCGGAGATCTCGGCGAAGTTCGCGCATCGGCGAACTAGATCAGTGACCTCGCGCACCGAACATTCCTCGACCGCGGCGAGGTGCGCCACGATCTGCTGTGCGAGCACGTCGAGTGGGTTGCGGAGGTACTGCGTGGTCTCGATCGCTCCGTCGATCATGCGCCGTGTCACCACCGCGGCTTCGAGCAGGTCACCGCGGTGCTTCGGAAAGATCGATCCACGTGACGGTTCGCCGACATGGTGCCCGGCGCGGCCAATGCGCTGTAATCCACGACTCACCGCGCCGGGGGACTCGACCTGGATGACCAAGTCGACAGCGCCCATGTCGATGCCGAGTTCGAGCGATGAGGTGGCCACGATGGCGCGTAGGTCGCCGCGCTTCAATTGGTCTTCGATGACCACGCGTTGCTCACGCGCAAGTGACCCGTGGTGCGCCTTGACGAGCTCTTCGACCATCAACCCGGACTCGGCATCAACGATGCCGGGCACCCCCTCTTCGACGGCTAGTTCGTTCAGTTTGGCCGCGAGCCGTTCCGCAGCACGGCGGGCATTGCAGAAGATGATCGTGGTGCGATTGGCCAGGATGCGCTTGAGGATCTCGGGATAAATCGACGGCCAGATCGAGCTGCGTGAGTCGCCCATGCCGGAGCCCGCCAGGCTTGAAGGAGTCTCGTTGGTCGGCCGGCCCATTCCCGACATGTCTTCGACCGGGATGATGACTTCGACCTCGAGGGTTTTGCGAATACCGGCGTCGACGATCTGCACCGGCCGCTTAACACCGGGTTGACTGAAACCGCCGAGGAACCCTGCAACCTCTTCAAGCGGCCGTTGCGTGGCCGACAGGCCGATCCGTTGCGGCGGCTTCTCGGTGATCTCTTCGAGACGCTCAAGCGTGAGCATCAGGTGCGCACCACGCTTGGTGGCGGCCATGGCGTGAATCTCGTCGATGATGACCGTCTCGACTCCGACCAGCGTCTCGCGTGCCGCAGAGGTGCACATCAGATACAGCGACTCAGGCGTGGTGATCAACAGGTCGGGCGGGCGACGGATCAGCTTCTGGCGATCGTTTGCTGGAGTATCGCCGGTGCGCATCCCGACCTCGGGTACGACGAAAGATTCGCCGAGACGTTCAGCGGCGAACTCAATGCCCTTCAACGGTGCCCGCAAGTTCTTCTCGATGTCGAACGCCAGGGCTCGCAGGGGTGAGATGTAGAGGACGCGGGTACGAAGTGAGCGCTCCTCTGGTCGCGGATTAGTGGTAAGGGAATCGATCGCTGAAAGGAATGACGTGAGCGTTTTGCCTGATCCAGTTGGCGCACAGATCAGGGTGTGTTCGCCGTTCCGAATGTGGGGCCAGCCTTGGACTTGTGGCTCCGTTGGCTCTGGAAATGATCCCGCGAACCACTCACGGACTGATGGCGAGAACGCATCGAGAGCCGGATGGTGAGCGATGAGACCACGCTACCGATCCGTCGTCAGAAGATTCCGAGGTCACTGCCCTCGTTGGGCTTCGTTGCGGTCAGCGCTCGATGAACGGTCTACCGGAAACGACCAGTGTGCGGGTCAGGCGAGAGCGGTCGACTAGGGACGGACCGTGTTGAGTGCTTGCTTGAGCTGCTCGATTGCTGCGATTTCGAGTCGGTTGCTCGTTGAGCACGGTGAACGGGTAGCGCGTGACAGAGATCGAGCGATAACAGAAGGAATCACCGCGCCCCGTCGGGGGCGCAAAGGAACGACGGGCTCGGCTCATGTTGGTCATCTATCGAAATTGCAGTCCGACGACGTCAGGCCTGGAGAGTAAGAGATGCCGAGGTGGGGAGCACGCGTTACGGAACAAGGCATCGTTTCTGAATCTGACTGGTTGCGCGTTGTGCCCCACCGCCTCGGTTGCCAGACTCCAAACCGCTCATGTCAACCGTCAACCTTCGCCCGTGGCAGCGCTCCGCGTTTGATCTCTTTCGCAAGACCACCGGCCCGGACTATTTGGCGGTGGCCACGCCTGGCGCTGGCAAGACAACGTTTGCGCTTGCCTGCGCCCGCGCTGAACTAGCCGACGAGAATCGACCGTTGATCGTCGTCGCTCCGACCAGCCACCTCAAGATCCAGTGGTCCCGTGCCGCGCACCGGATGGGCCTGCAGCTTGATCCGGACTGGTCGCCCGGTGACGGTTTGGCCCGCGACGTGCACGGCCTGGTTACGACTTACCAGCAGCTAGCCATTGGTCACGCTTCGAAAAAGCTGGCCGGGCTCTCAGCAGAAGGATTCGTCATTCTCGACGAAATCCACCATGCTGGCTACGAGAAGGCTTGGGGTGACGGCGTCCGCAAATCGTTCGGCCACGCGCACAAGCGGCTCTCGCTGTCGGGTACGCCGTTTCGCAGCGACGCCGCCCAGATTCCTTTCGTCCGCTACGACAACACCGCAGAAGGTGAATTGGCCCATGCCGATTACACGTACGGTTACGCCGAGGCGTTGCGCGACGGTGGCGTGGTGCGCCCGGTTTACTTTCCGCGCGTCGATGGGGAAATGGAGTGGACGTCGGCGTCCGGCGACATGGTGTCGGCCAACTTCCAGGACGAGCTGACCAAGGACCAGTCCTCGATGCGACTCCGTACGGCACTCAGCCTGGAAGGCGAGTGGATGCCTGCGGTCTTGAAGAAAGCCAACGACCAGCTCCGCAACATCCGCTCTGAGCAGTGCGACGCTGGTGGTCTGGTCATCGCCACCGACCAGGATCACGCACAGCAGATAGCGCTATTGTTGCGCGACCGTTTCTGCGTGCCGGCCGACGTCGTTGTTAGTGATGATCCCGGCGCATCAGAGAAGATTGCCGAGTTCAGCGAGAACGACCGGCCGTGGCTGGTCTCGGTACGGATGGTGTCCGAGGGGGTCGACATCCCTCGACTGCGGGTGGGTGTGTTTGCCACCACTACGTCTACCGAACTGTTCTTTCGTCAGGCAGTTGGCCGTTTTGTTCGCTGGCAAGCGGGCCGGCCGAGCCAGAAGGCCTACGTCTATATTCCAGACGATCCCCGTCTGAGGGCTCACGCGTTTACCATCGCCGAGGCGCGACGCCATGTGCTGCGGCCGCCCGGTACCGGCGCCGACGAGTTCCAGCTTGACGATGGTCCCGAAAATCGGGTCGTCGAGGTCGACATGGAGCAAATGTCGTTGTTCTCCGTTGTTGCTTCAACGGCGACCGACATCACGATGCACACCGTCGGCGAGGACGGCAAGCACCTTGATGGCATCGACTTCGAGATGAACTTCTCGCGCGAAGACCTTGGGATGGTCGCCTACGATGCTGAACCTGACCCGCCCGAACGGTTCTTCTCCGATGATCCGGCACTTGGTCTCGACTTGCCGGAGATTCCGACAGCAGCCGGGCTGATTCCGCTTGGTTCGATGAGTGTTGCCGAGACCAAGAACGATCTCCGTACCCGTAACGCCCATGTCGCCAAGCGACTCGTCGACATCACCGGATGGGACCACTCCAAAGTGCAGGGCAAAATGAACCGTCTGGCTGGCGTGAACCGGGTGGCGGGTGCCACGAACGAACAACTGAGTCGGCGCTTGCGTTATGCCGAGAGCTGGCTTCGCCGCCTCCAGCGCACTTGACAAGCTCGACACTCATCACGCCACGCCCTTTACGAATCCCGCAGCAGCGCTCAAGTCGAGACCAAAATTGTGGGGAGAATGTCCTCTGGCGACGCCTTTCGTTCTCGTTCATGGCAGGGGGAGGGCGCGCTACTGAGAATGAGATGCGAGGACGAGGCGACCAGGCGGCGGGGGACGGGTAGTGTAAAAGAATGCCGAGCCCGGGTGAACACCATCCAGCGTTCGAGGAGTACTGCGAGTGCATCTTCGAATTACAAGAAGACGACGTCGATGTCATTCAGGCCCGTATTGCTGAGCGGCTCCAGGTAAGCCGGCCAGCCGTCTCGGAAATGATGAGGCGTCTCGAGGCCGAGGGCCTGATCACCGGCGAAAAAGCAATTGTGCTCACCGCTGCTGGTGAGCGACTTGCTGAGCAGGTCGTGCGGCGCCATCGACTTGCTGAAAGGTTCCTCACTGACGTGTTAAAGCTGTCGTGGGCCGAGGCGCACCACGAGGCTGGCCGCTGGGAGCATGTCATCAGTGATTCGGTCGAGCAAGCGATGGTCGAGTTGCTCGGTGGCCCGACCACTTGCCCACACGGCAATCCCATCCCCGGGTCTGGATACAAGGCGCGGCCAAATTCAGGTCCGTTGTCGAAAATTGCCGTCGGCGATGCCTTTACGGTTCGTCGCATAACCGAAGAACTCGAATTCAAACCAGGCCTCCTCGAATTTCTTGAAGCATCAGCGATCCAGCCGGGCAACGTTGGGACAGTCACTGCGCTGTCACCCGATGGCACCTTGACCGTCGAAATTGAAGGACTTCATGTTGGAGTCGGCTTGTTCGCCAGCGAACGGATTTTGGTCACCACCTAATGTTTCGCAAACTGATGGTGGCGGGATGTTTGCTGCCGCTTGGTGCTTGTGCGACGACGCTGAACGAACCAAATGCGGAAACGCCGCCATCAGCCGAAGTGAACGATATGCCAGAAAGTGGCGCGTCTGCACTCGACAGCGGAGAGCCGATCGATAATACCGCCATCGTTGATGGCGGTGCATCAGCGACAACTATTGCGCTAACCGTCTCGGTGATGGACCTGCTTCCCGAAATGTCAATTGAGATAAGTCGCTTGGGATCACAGGTCGCCGAGGGCGGCGACTACAACGCGACACTTGTTCGAATCGAACAAATTTGGGAGCGTATTCGACCAGAGATCGAGCGGGACAGGCCCGAACTTCTCAACGGACTGAGTGCCGCCATCGTCATGGCCCGAACGGCGGTCGAGCGCACGCGCCCCGCCGATGCTGACAAAGCATTTAGCCTCCTCACAGATTTAGTTGATCAGTTCACAGGCGACGGCTGAGGCCCAAGCGGCTCAGCCGTGAGCTTGTAGCCGCCGCAGCTGCGGGGTTCGTTGGGAGCAGCCCGTTCCCATTCTGAAAGAGAGCGCAGGCTGTTTACGTTGAGCCACGGTCAGTTGCAGGTTGACCTCTAGCTGGGTTGCTGTGGCCGGTCAAGGTGTTGTCGCATCTCGCTAAGCCTTGCCGAATCTCGAACAGTCATGCGCGATGTGTTCGCGAACGGAACGCCACGCCGTTGACGGTGCGCACGCAAGGTCCGCGCGATCCGGTCTTATCCCCGACGCAAGGATTGGCTGGTGGGTGACCTGGTAGATGTAGCAACCGTTTGATGTGGCATCGATGATTTCGTTGCCGACCGCCCTGCGCCAGTCTTTCGGCGGACTCTGACGATCTCACTTTCGACGACGGCAGTGCCGCGCCGGCCGAGACGGCTTGGGTCTCCGTTGAGGGCGATTCTGGAGGGCTGTGCAGAGGAGACTGCGATAGCATTGCGGTACTTGGACCGATTGGAGGTCAAGCCGGCATCGGCATCGGAACCCCCCAAAGTTAAGTCAATCTCAGATTACGGACCTAGTCCGACTTGTTGGACCGGTCGAAATGCGCTGGTCGAGAACGTGTTTGCGACGGTGTTTTGCCCTCGCCAGGGTGCAGTCACTGGCCCTCGCTCGTAATGTGGTCATGACTCATGAACGCATCTTTGAACCCATTCTCGTCTGCGTCGGCGACCGCAAACGACGATTCGACCGGTGGGGCTGCGCCGGACAATGCAGAGGCCGACGTGGTCATTGCCCTCGAGGGCGTGGTGGCGGTGCTCGGCAACTTCCCGGCGCTCGCCGGAGTGTCGCTCACGGTGCAGCGTGGTGAGATTGTGTTGCTCAAAGGCCCCAACGGAGCGGGCAAGACAACGCTCCTGCGGCTGTGTGCCGGGTTGCTGCCCGTCGAACGCGGCACTGCGTCGATCCTCGGGTTTGACTTGGTGACGCAGCGGCAACTCGTTCGGCCGTACGTCGGTCTGCTCGGTCACCAGAACGGCCTCTACATTGACCTCAGCGTCCGGGAGAACGTCGAGTTTTGGGGACTCACAGTTGGTGCGTCTGCACAAGAAATCGCCAGCGCGATGTCTCGTATGGGCGTTGCGGAGCGGTTGGCCGATGTCTCGGTCCGCAAACTGTCAGCGGGACAGAAGCGCCGCACTTCGTTGGCTTGTCTCGTTGCTCGTCGCGCGCAGGTGTGGCTCCTCGACGAACCCCATGCCGGGCTCGACGCCGCAGGTCGGGACGAACTCGATGCCACGCTTGAGCAGGCTGCCCGTTCAGGTGCAACGATCCTCGTCGCCAGCCACGAACTCGAACGTGCCGGGGGACTGGCCACCCGTTCAGTCGAGGTCGTCGCCGGGCAGGTCGTCACCGACACGAATGAACCGCGGGGGTCCGAATGAACACGGTCGCCGTCGCCCGCCTCATCGCAGCGAAAGACTTGCGCGTCGAACGACGGAGCAAGATCGTCACCAATCAGGTGCTGCCGTTCGCCGGTATCACCATGGTCAGCTTTGCGTTTGCGCTCGACAAGCAGAACGTGCTCGACACGGTGGCGCCGGGCCTGGTGTGGTTGGCGACCATGTTCAGCCTGCTCATCATCGTTCAGCGCACCTTTGCCATCGAGACCGATGATGGTGCCCTTGACGCGATGCGAGTCGCCGGTGTCGACCCGCGCGCGATCTTCATCGGTAAGGCCATGGCGCTCGGCGTCCAGCTCCTGGTGCTCGAAGCGATGCTGTTCGGCGCAGCAGTCATCTTCTACGGCGAGTCGATCCCGTCGGAGCACGCGTTTACCAGTGCTGTGCTCCTCGTCACCACCATGCTCTCCGCGACGTGCGGCCTCGCCGCGGTGGGTACCCTGTACGGAGGCCTCGCCGCGGGGTTCAAAGGCAGCGAAACACTCCTTCCGCTGCTCACGCTTCCTGCGGTGGCGCCGGTCCTGATCGGAGCAACCAAAGCAGTCGAATCAGCGGTTGGCACGTCGGGTGCAGTGGTGTCAGAAGGCTGGCAATGGGTCGGCCTGCTGACTGCGTTCGCTGTGGCCGCCGTCGTCGGCGGAGCGCTGGCATTCGGACCCCTTATCGACGACTAGACGACCCAACCGCATCACCCAATCGCATAACTGAGCCACACACCGGCCACCGCAACTCCTACGGCCCCAAGACCACGGAAGCACGATGACCACGATCGATCCAGCGAAAACCAAATACGATACCGAACGGGAGCCCGGCCCACCCCAGCGACGCTCCACGGCAACTCGCGGCACGCGAATCATCGGCATCGGGGCGATCGTGGCGCTTGGTTGGCTCATCGCATTCGGCCTCGGTTTCTCGCCCGCTGATCGTGACCAACTCGAATCTGTGCGCATCCTGTACGTGCACGTGCCGACGATCTGGCTCGCCTACCTCGCATTCATCGTCACAGCGGTGTCCTCTGCGATGTATCTGTTCTCAAAGAAGAAGTCCTTGGGCTGGGATCGGGCGGCGGGTGCCAGCGCAGAAATCGGCGTCACCTTCGTCGCGGTCACCCTCGCGGTCGGCGCTATGTGGGGCCGCCTCACCTGGGGAGTTTTCTGGCAGTGGGATGCACGCCTCACCACAACGGCGCTCCTCTTCGTCACCTACATCGGGTACCTCGCGGTCCGTCGTCTCGGTGGTAGCCACGAGCAGCGCGCGAAACGCTGCGCGGTGCTCGGCATGATCGCGGTTGTGGAGATCCCGCTGGTCCACTTCAGCGTCAAGATGTGGCGCAGCCTTCACCAGGAAGCGACGGTCGCAAACCTCGATGGCGATGCGAAGATGGATGGTCTGATGCTGTTCAGCCTGTTTGTCGGCGTCATGGCTTTCACCCTGCTGTACGTGTGGCTGATGCTGCACCGAACACGAGCGATGGCGATGGAAGACCTGCTCGAAGAGCGCGGCCTTGACGATGCGCTCGTCGCTCGGCGGGCTGAGGCTGCTGCAACAACGCCGCCACCAACATCAACGACGACATCAACGACGACGACAGGGAGTGATTCCTGATGGAAGACGCCGGATTCATCCTCGGGAGCTACTTCTTGACCTTTGCGACGGTAGCGCTTTTCGCTTGGCGCACGGTTCGGTTGGGACGTAAGCTTGGCCAGCAGGTTCCTGACGACGAGAAGTACTGGCTCTGATGACTGACGCCGATCTCCCCCCGTCGGACGACTCCATCGCCAACGACCTTGATCTCACACCTCGCATCAACGTCGATGGCACGGCGGTCGCAAGCCGGCGCAAGCGCAACTGGCTGCCGATCCTGGTCCTCGCGTTGGTCGTTGTTGCTGGCGGTGTCATCGTGACCCAGTTCCTCACATCTGCCGTTGACTACTACTGCAACGTGGACGAGATCAACGTGCGCGACGGGTGCGACGATGACCGACGGATCCGGCTGCAAGGGACCGTCGACGAAGGCTCGGTCGTGCGCTCCGACGGCGTCACCGTCTTTACGATCTCGTTCAACGGAGCTTCGTTGCCCGTCCGGTATGCGGGCGAGCCTGGAGGCATCTTCAAAGAGTGCATCCCGGTCGTGGTGCACGGCGTCATCGAAGAAGGTGCATTACAGGGCGATCGCGTTGAAGTGAAGCACTCCGACGAGTACGTGTCAGTTAACGATGAGCGAGTGGTCGATGCGCAGGACCTTGGATGCGACGGCTCGGCGTGAGCGTGGTCACCTTGTGCCAGGCACAACGTGACCGGATGACATGATCGCAGCGTCGCTCAACGGCGCGTTCGGACGCGCCGGAGTGATGTTGATGTTCGGCGCATCGGTGTTCGGCGCACTGGCCGTGCTGTACGGCATCCGGAAGGGTGACACGAAGCTGCTCAAACAGAGCCCCCGGTACGCGTGGCTCGCGTTCGGTGGCATCTTGCTTGCGTGCGTGATGATGCAGCGTGCGTTGATTACCCGCGACTTCTCGCTCGCTTACGTCCAGCAGGTCGGCTCAGCCGATACGCCGGCGCTCTACAACTTTGCGGCGATGTGGTCGGCGCTTGAAGGCTCGATCTTGCTGTGGGCACTCGTGCTCGCGGGCTTCACCGCCGCAGTCGCCTGGCGGTTCCGAAAGAACACCGACGACCCGTTGGTTGGATGGGCGCTCATCGTGATGTTCGTGATCACTGCGTTCTTCGCCATGATCAGCCTCGGCCCAGCTGATCCGTTTGCCAACGGAGCGGTCGGCGTGACGAGCGGGCCGGGTCCAAACCCGCTGCTGCAAAACCACATCCTCGTGCTGTTCCACCCGCCGATCCTGTATCTCGGTTTCGTCGGGTTCACCGTGCCCTTCGCTTTTGCGATTGCGGCGTTGGTCACTGGACGCCTCGGCGAGGGATGGCTGCTCGAGACGCGGCGCTGGGCGCTGTTCTCCTGGGCGTTCCTCACGGTCGGTATTCTGCTTGGCGGCTGGTGGAGCTACGAGGTGCTCGGCTGGGGTGGCGTCTGGGCGTGGGACCCCGTCGAGAACGCTTCGCTGCTCCCGTGGCTGACCGGAACTGCCTACATCCACTCCGTGTTGGTGCAGGAGCGTCGGGGCATGCTGCGCGTCTGGAATCTGAGCCTGTTGGTCGCAACATTCTCGCTGACCATCCTCGGCACATTCCTCACCCGTTCAGGAGTGATCGAGTCGGTGCATGCGTTTGGTGATGGGCCGGTCGGAGCATGGTTCCTTGCCTTCTTCGGTCTGATCGTGGTGGTTTCGCTCGGGCTCATTGCGTGGCGTGGCGACCGCCTGCGCTCACCGGGCGCAATCGATTCCCCGTTGTCTCGAGAAGGCGCGTTCCTCGCCAACAACGTCATGTTCACCGTGTTCGCCTTCGTCGTCCTGTTGGGCACGATCTTCCCCTTGCTTGTCGAGGCCCTCGATGATCGACGCACCATCGTTGGCGCGCCCTACTTCGACAGATTGACGATGCCCATCGGGCTCGTGTTGCTCTTCCTGATGGGCGTCGCACCGGTGCTGCCGTGGCGCAAGGCAAGCCAAGAATTGCTGCGCAAACGACTCTTCTGGCCGGCCTGGACCGGCGCGGCGTCACTCGTTCTCGCGGTCATGGTCGGTGCGACGGGCTGGGCTCCACTGGTTGCGTTTGGCATGGCCGGATTCGCGACTGGAGCTGCGCTGCGACAGCTCGCGCTCGCCACTCGTCGGCAAGGCTGGCGCGGGTTCGTGGGTCGAGCAAATGGCGGGATGATCGTCCACCTCGGCGTCATCATGATCGCCGTTGCGCTTGCTTCGTCGAACAGCTTCACGCATGCGACCCGACTCCAGCTCGAACAGGGCGTGGAACAGGAGTGGCAAGGTCACACCTTCCGCTTGGAATCGGTACGCGAGAACGTCAACGACGCCGGAAGCGAAAGTGCATTGGAAGCTCGAGTGCTGCTCGACGACTCGAAGGTCATCGTTCCAGCGATCACCACGTATCTGAATATGGGTATCGACGTGCCGACGCCAGGCGTCCGGACGGGCTTGACCAACGATGTGTACCTGACACTTGAACAAGGGGCCCAGCCTGGCGACACGTCGGTGTCGATTCAGGCGTTCATCCGACCGATGATCCTCTGGCTGTGGATTGGCGGGTTGGTGATGGCGCTCGGAACGCTGTTGTCGGCCTTCCCTGGGTCCAAACGTCGGCGGGCAACCGATCCGGTGTCGGCACCGATTCCAACGGGAGTCACTGTTGCAGCGGCCTCCGATGGCGAGCCGGAATCTGAATCCGCTGGGGCATCGGCATGACCGACGCTGTCGATGCCGTGGAACCTGCCGGTGGTGACGAGTCCTCAGACGGCGATCGCCCCCGCCCGGTGGCGCCCTGGATCGCCCTTGGTATTGCGGTGGTCATGGTCGGACTGTTCGTTTTGCTGGTCGGCGCCGACACTGGCGGTGGTGAGGACGCAGAATCTCCGCTGCTCGGCCGACCGGCACCCGAGGCGGTCGGCACGTTGCTCGACGGCACCAATTTCGATCTGTCGCAGCGCAAAGGGAGTTGGGTGGTCATCAACTTCTTCCGCGCCGACTGCGCCCCGTGCATTGCCGAACATCCCGATCTGGTCGCCTTTGTTGATGACCAAGACGCGCTGGGAACCGAGGGTGCAGAGTTCTACTCGATCGTGGTCAATGACAGTCGGGAAGACGTCGAGGAGTTCTTTGCCGAACGCGGCGGCGATTGGCCGGTCGTGCTCGAACACGAGCAGATCGACGTGGCCTTCGGCGTGGCGCTCGTTCCGGAGACCTGGATCATCGATCCCAGTGGTGTCGTGCAGGTGCGGATCATTTCTCGAGTGTCCGAAGAACGATTGAACGTGACGATGCAGCAGCTGCGCGAGGCCTACGCCGCATGAGTTTCAACAGGGCTGACGCCGCATGAGTTCGGGATTGAGCGAGATCAACAACAAGATGAAGGGCTGGCCGGGTTGGGTGCTGCTCCTGGTCGTCGTCGTGTCGGTCCTCGCAATCGGCTCGACTCGCGCATCCGGGCCGCAGAGCCAAGAAGAGCGGATCGATCTCATTTCGAAGCGAGTGGCGTGCCCGGTTTGTAACGGTGAGAGCGTGGCTGAATCACGGAACAACGCCTCGCGCGCGATTCGGAATGAGATCGACTCGTTGGTGCGAAGCACCCCTTTGACTGACGACCAGATCGTTGCCGGTCTGGAAGACAGCTACGGCACCGACATTCTGCTCGTCCCCAGGGCGACCGGATTCGACGCGTTGATTTGGGTGCTGCCCACGATGGCTTTCGTGTTTGGCGTGGCGGGCCTCGCCGTTGCGTTCCGACGGTGGCGGGTTGAGGCCGACGGCATGGCAGACCCGACTGATGCTGACCGCGACATTGTTGCGGCCGCTCGACGGGCCGACCGTCCATGACCGACGAAATGCCCGGCTCTGGCGCGGACGCGACGGCATCGCCGCAAGACGCGGTCACGCCCCTGCGCAGCGGCGCCCATCTCGATCGACTTGCCGAACTTGAACAGGAACGGCGGTTCCTGCTCCGTTCGCTCGACGACCTCGAACGCGAATTTGAAGCCGGTGACGTCGACGAATCCGACTACGTAACGCTCCGGGACGGGTATACCGTGCGCGCCGCTGCGGTACTCCGTCAGATAGATTCTGGTCGGGCGCGGCTTGCCCCCAAGGCGACGCGTCGCTGGGGCCGGCTGGCCCTGATCACGTCAGCTGTGCTTGTGCTCGCCGTGGCGATCGGGTTTGCGCTGGCGAACGCCTTCGGCGAACGCGGTGCCAATCAGGAAATCACGGGTTTCGATCCGGGCGACGATGCGCGTATCGTCTTGGCCTCGGCACGCGATGCACTCAATGAGAGCGAGTTCGCACTGGCGAATGCATTGTTTGCACGGGTGGTCCAGATGGAGCGCGATCGCCAGATCGACAACGTCGAAGCCATCGCATACTTCGGCTGGACTCTGGCCCTTCAAGCGCGGTTGGAGTCCGCCGACTTGACGACCGATACTCGCCTCGACGCAGCCCAGATCGCCCTCCAACAGGCGACGGTGATCGACCCGGACTACGCGGATCCGCAATGCTTCCTCGCGATTATCGAGTTCGCGTTCCTCGACGATGCCGACGCGGCGCTACCGTATGTCGTCGCCTGCGAGTCGGGCAACCCGCCAGCTGATATTGCCAACCTGATTGCCGGGTTTGCCGCTGACATCCGCGCGGCGGCGAGCTGATCGGTTCGCCACCGCATCACACCGGGGTCGAACGTCACCGGTGGCTGTACCTCGGCGTCGCTACTTTGACACGATGGCTATGAACCCGCCGCTGCCTACCGGCGGTCAACCTCCTGGATGTCCGCCGCAGGGCCCGGGTGGTCAGCCACCTGGGTATCCGCCGCAGGGCCCGGGCGGTCCCCTTGCTCTACCGCCTGGCTAGGTTCCATTCGCCCAAGATTCACCCGGCGGAGGTCAGCGGACCAACGGGCTCGCCGTCGCGTCGCTGGTACTCGGCATCGTCGGCATCATCCTCTGCGTGCTGTTCATCCCGTGGATCCTGGCGATCATCTTTGAGTCCATTGCGATCAAGCAATGCAACGATGATCCGACGTACACCGGTAAGGGTCTGGCAATCGCTGGACTCGTCTGCGGCCTCGTTGGAAGCGTATTGGTGGTGCTGATTCTTGTCGGGGGCAACAGCGACTTCAGCTATGACTTCAACAGCTACGTGCTCAGCCTCGTCCACTGACCTGAATCACCGGTTGGCCTGGGCGCTACTTCTTCGTTGACTTGGCCGCCAACTTAGGCGCCGGCCAGACCTTGCCCTTGGTGATTCGGCTGCCTTTGCGGCGAAGCACCCAGACGCTGGCCTTGGACCAGTCGGCCGGGGTTTCCACTTGCATGCCTCGGCGAACCAGTGCCGTGATCACCTCTGGAATGATGTCGCCGTGGCTGCACAGAACAGCGCCGTCTTCGACCTCGTTCAAGAGGTCAAGGACCGGCTCGAACGGTTCGCCCTCAAAGAGTCGTCTATCGGCCTGCACCTTGAGCCCGGTCAGACCGCCGAGTGGCTCAAGCGTCTGCATGCAGCGGATGTACGGGCTTGCGTAGAGCGCAGTGATGTCCTTCTTGACGAGTCGCCGGGCGACGGCGGTCGACTGTTTCCACCCAGTCTTGCTGAGGGGCCGGTCGACATCGTCGCCTTCCCACAAGCGACGTTCGCCGGCCTTTGCATGGCGCACGAAATAGATGACCGCGGCACGCTCCACAGGATCAACCTGTCAGCTCTCGCTGGTGAGCGATCGGTGCCGTGCGGTGAGTTGTCGCACGAAGAGGATCCAGGCGATTGCTGCAATCAGGCCGATGACGGAGCCAATGATCGTGACGGTCTGGTTCGTGTCGAGAAGATTCTCGGCGACCGCCTCAGCGCCGGTGTCGCCGAAGCTGCCCGTGAGGCTGCCCGCAGACAAGAAGAGCGCAAGCAGTGGCCAGATGCCGAATGCCAGCCACCATACCCAGAGCACCGGGTTGTTGGACTTGGTGTCGACCTGGCCGCTGGGCTGGCCAGCTACGGCGCTCGGGTTTGACTTGTTCCACTGTTCGCGCAGCATGAGAAACGGGATGACGTAGAGCACCACCGGCGGCAAGAACCAGCCGAAGATGGCGAAGAGCGGATGCCAGGTTGTTGTCATGCCGAACGCCCGCAGGTTCGCCGAGATGCGATACATCCAAATCATCACGAGCACCATTGAGGCGAGGGTGGCGACGCCGGAGAGCGCAGAAAAAGCCGATGATGACACGAGTTGATCGTTGAAGGCGCTCTCGGAGATGCGACCTGCAAGCAGATCTTCAGCATCGGACCGAAGGCCCGATTGAAGGATTCCGTTGAGGAGGCCGCCGATGCCGGCGATGGCAACCACGATGGTGATGGCGGTGGACAGGCCCTTGACCCGGCTGACCCTCGGGGTCGGCATCGGTGCGCTCCCGTAAGCCATATAGCTGGGCGGTGGCGCCATGTTGCCCGGAGGCGGCGGCGGAACCAGCTGACCCGACGGGGGAGGTGGGGGCGAGGGAGGGGTTTGATCCGGAGGTGGGGGAGGAACGTCGCTCACGCGGGTCAAGCTATCCCCGTCGCCTGGCGTTGTCTGCTGCCGTTGGTCCCAAAGTTTGTGGCGAAGACACTTGCTACGTTCTCTCGGTCAGCCTTTCGCTTCAGACCATGCATGAATCACGCTCGTATCACTCACGAAACGGACCGGTTGCACTCCGCCTAAACGCACTGGTGCCCAGCGGTGTGCAGCTTCCTGTAGACAGCGGTCGAGCAACTCGGCTGCTTCCGCAGCACGGGTTTCAGGGACGTGAATCAGCAATTCGTCGTGGAGGCACAACACGATGCGCGCGTTGAGGCCGTTGGATCGCGCCCGCATCAGCACTGCCCAAGTCTTGAAGAATTCGGCGGCAGCACCTTGGACCATCGCATTGCGACCGAAGCGACCGCGTGCCGCGGCGCGCGACCGGGCGTCGCGATCGTTGACCTCGTTGGTGTTGGTTGTGCTCATCGGCACGAGGCGGCCGCCGTAGGTGCGCAGGTCGTTGCTGCCCTGCGCTGCGCGATCTGCATCCGCGAGATATCCCATCGCCACCGGGTACTCGCGCTCGAGCCCAAGGAGCGCCTCGGCGCCCTTGCCGGTCGTCTGTCCGTACATCGCGCCGAGCACGGCCACCTTTGCGATCTCGCGTTCGACTCGCAGCTGATCGGCGACTGGTGCGTACATGTCGTCCGCCTGGGTGGCGGCGGCAAGTTTCGGGTCGCCGGACACGGCGGCGAGGATACGCGGCTCGATCTGGCCGAGATCGGCGCGGACAAACGCGTGACCCGACTCGGCGGCTACAGCCGGTCGGAGCTCGGCAGGCATGTTGTGTAATCCGGCGCTTGCGGTCATGCGGCCGGCCGCTCCGTCGGATCCCGACCACGATCCACGCAGTCGGCCGTCTGGGCCTAAGTGTTCGTCGAGCCAGGCGAATCCGAATGTGGTGAGGACGCGTTCAGCGCGACGCCAAGCGAGCAGTGGTTCCACGATCGGGTGAGCATCGCGGAGCGCCTCAAGTCGCCAGGCCCGCGTGTCGGGGACCTCGATGCCAACGCGGCGCAGCAGCGACTTGACTTGGTCGGGGCTGCGCAGGTCGAAGGTGATACCGGGCGCAAGATGCTGCATCACGTCGTGATCTCGACGTTGCAGCTCAGCGGCCGCTTCGGCCGCATTGCGGGGGCGGGGACCGACGAACCCGGCGATGATTGACTCGGCGATGGCAAGGTCAACGGGCAGACCGTCGATCTCCAGTTCGGCACAGAGTAGCTCGGCCGCGGATTCCGACAGCACCGTGGCACGCAGCTGAGGACCGTGGCCGAGATCATCCATGTATCGCGACTGCAACTGCTGCATCGCGAGTGCCGTCTCGGCCCACGAGGCCACCTGGGCGGAAGACTTCGACCAGTCGCCCTCGACCCATTCGGGACGAAGATAGCCGTCTGGCCCGATGGGCTCGTCAAGGTCTCCGGCATCGAGCGCCTGGTTGAACAAGTTGACCGGCATACGGTGCGGAATGCTGGCCACGTCGAGGTCATGGAGGCGCGCCCAGATCTGTTCGGGTTCGGACCGCCAACCACCAAAGAGCAGCCGGTGTGCTGCCGAGAGATCCCAACATTTTGCTGGACGCACCCCCCACTTGATGATGTTCAGCGCAGTGCGATTTGACCACCAGCTCCAGCGTGGTGAGACAGCTGCCTCCGTTGCGGCAAAGACATCAGGTGCGTCGCCAATGTCGATCAGCACGACGGGCCGCCCCTCGGACGCAAACGCAACGGCGTGATCGCCGATTGCCACGCTGACGATCGCGCCGGTGGCGAGATCACCGAGGCTCGATCCGCTGCTGCTCACAGCATTCATCTTCGCAGCTGGAGAGTCGGACCGATGGTGTGTCAGCCCCAGCCGAGTTCGTGGAGTCGATCGTCGTCGATGCCCGCAGCGTGGGCCACCTCGTGGATCACGGTGACGTAGACCTCGTCGGCGAGGTCGTCGATGTCTTCACACATCGCACACAGTGGCAGTCGATAGATCGACACGACGTCTGGTCCTTCATGGCCGGTGCGTTCCGTGTGGGGGACGCCCTCGTAGAGCCCAAGAATCGTCGGCTCGACCGCGTTGCGGTCATGGATTTGCACGACGACGTTGTCGAGCACGTGCTGGAGTTCGTCCGGAAGGTCATCGAGAGCTTCAGCGACCATGCGCTCAAACCGGTACTTGGCCACGACCTCCATGACAGGAATCGGACTAGAGGATTTTCAACTCGGGGGAGTAGATCTTCTTTGGCTTCATGTCCACGGCGATTTGGTGAGCCATCTCGTGGAAGATCTTGGCTGACTCGGACTCGGGGTCAACCGCAGCGATGGGCTCGCCATCGTCGCCGCCTTCGCGCAGCTCGGGAATGAGCGGGAGCTGACCAATGAGCGGCACACCCACGTCGTCGGCGAGCGCCTGTCCGCCACCGGACCCAAAGATTTCGTACTTCTTGCCATCGTCGCCCGTGAACCACGACATGTTCTCGATGACACCGCGCACGGGCAGATTGACCTTCTCAGCCATCGCCGCAGACATCGCTGCAACCTTCTGGGCAGCCGGCTGCGGCGTGGTGACGACGAAGACTTCACCGCGAGGCAGATACTGCGACAGCGAAAGCGCAATGTCACCGGTGCCGGGCGGCATGTCAATCAGTAGGAAGTCAGGTTCGTCCCAGAAGACGTCTGTGAGAAACTGCTCGAGCGCCTTGTGCAGCATCGGGCCACGCCAAATGACCGCTTCTCCTTGCGGCACGAAGTAGCCGATCGAGATTGCCCGAACGCCGTACATTTCTGGCGGAATGAGCATCTCGTCAATGACCACTGGCTCGCGGTCGGTACCGAGCATTCGAGGAATCGAGTAACCGTAGATATCGGCGTCGATGATGCCCACCGAATAGCCCTGCGCAGCCAGCGCGACTGCAAGGTTGGTAGTGACGGTGGATTTTCCAACGCCACCTTTTCCTGAAGAAATGAGCAGCGGGCGAGTTTTCGAATCGTTTTTTGCGAATGGGACGACACGGCCTTCGGCATGCCCGTGAGCTTGACCCTGACCAGCGGTGGCGCCGGCATCGCCGTGGAGCGTCTTGCGGAGGTTCTCACGGTCTTCGTCGCTCATCACCGTGAACTCGAGATCGATCGATTCGACGCCGTCGAGTTGGGTAGCTGCCTCGGACACGCGGCGAGTGATTTCGTCCTTCAGTGGACACCCTGGGACGGTGAGGGCGACCAGCACGCCGACGACGCCGTTGTCCATAATCGACACGCCGCGCAGCATGCCGAGTTCGACGATCGAGCGGTGCAACTCGGGGTCCTCGACCGGGCGAAGTGCCTCGACGATCTGGTCTTCCGTGACGACGGGGGAGCTCATGGCGTCCAGTGTGGCGACGCCCCGCGGGATTTGCACTACGGGCGTAGGTAATATCACTCAAGTGAGTTCTGGGACCGCATTCACCGCCACCGTGTCGGCCATCACAGACGCATTCGGTGACCCCACCCGGCGTTCGATCTACCTGATGGCACGGGAGCACTCGCAGGCAACGGGCGACGTTGAGGCGTTGGGTGTCACTGCCTCGATGGTGGCGGCTGAGATCGGAGTTCATTCCAATGTTGCGCGCCATCATCTTGAGAAGCTGGCGGCCGGTGGATATCTCGAAGTTGCCAGCGCCCGCGCCGACGCCGAGCGCTCAGCAGGCCGCCCATCGAAGCACTACCTGGCCGTCGGCGATTCTCTTGACACCGCAGCATTCCCGGTACGCAGTGATGATCTGCTGCTTTCGCTCTTGGGGCGCACGCTGAGCAAGCTCCCCCCGGACGAGGCCGAGAAGATGGCCGAAGAAGTGGGTGCGGAGTACGGACGAGCCATGGCTGCTGGTCTAAACGGCGATGCACTGAAGGCTGGACAGCGTTCACTGCGGTCAGCAATCCAAGCGGTTGCTGACGCATTGTCTGCACACGGCTTTGCTGCCCACGCCGAAGGCCGTAACAACCAACTGAAGATTATTAACAACCACTGCCCGTTCGGTGATGTCGCTGCTGAACACCCGGTGATTTGTGCGGTCGATCGCGGCATGGTTCGCGGAATGCTCGGCGAGCTCTACAACGCCGCCGACCGTCAGTTCGGTGAGATCACTACCGAATCGTCACTTGCTGCAGGCGACACCTTCTGCACCACTGCCGTCTGACTGACTCGCTCTGCGGGTGAGGTCAGAGGCGGTGTTGGGCGTATTCGACGACGCGGGCGACGACGTCTTTTCCCGCTTTGGAAACTGAGCCGGCGTCAAACGGGGGCTCAGGGTCGTATTCGATCATCAACTGAGCCGCTTCGGCAGCAACTCGGTCAAACATGATCTCAACGAGCCGGAGAGCCATGTCGATGCCGCTCGAGACCCCTGCTGCAGTGACGAGCCGCTCTTCGAGGTGCTCAACTACCCGCGTGGCCGTCGGTGTTGCTCCATGTGCTGTAAGCACATCGAGCGCGCCCCAGTGTGTGGTGGCGGTCAATCCGTCTAGCAGCCCTGCTGCAGCAAGCACTAGCGAGCCGGTACAGACCGAGGTCGTGAAGATGGTCGACTGATGTGCTGACCGCACCCAGTCGAGGATTCGTTTGTCTGTCATCAGCGAACGCGTGCCGTGGCCGCCAGGGAAGACGATGAGGTCCGGTCTCGGGTAGTCCTCAAAGGTGCTGTCGATTTCGATGCCGAGCATGCCATTGTCCGAACGAACGACGCCACGCTCGTGGCCGATAAAAGTGATGGCAATATCGGGAATGCGCTGGAGGACTTCGTAGGGGCCGATTGCGTCGAGTGCAGTAAATTGCGGGAAGAGTGGAATGACGGTCCGGATGCTCATCAGCTTCAATCCTGTTCGGCGCTTTCCGAGGTGTCAACAGCACGGCCCATCGCCGACGGCCCAGCTTGTCCCGGTGGCGTGGCGGTAGCCTCCAGCACGTGGACGTACGCATCGGAGTAACCCAAGCCCCTCGTGAGATCAATCTTGAACTCGCCGACGACGCAGATCGCAACGATCTGAAAGCACGCATCGAGGCAGCCCTGGGTGGCGCCACTGACACGCTGTGGATCACCGACAAGCGAGGGAACGATGTCGCGGTGCCATCCGCCAAAATTGCCTACGTTGAGCTCGGCTCTGCTGAGAGCACCCGAAAGATTGGCTTCGGCGACTGAACCACGGCTTGACTATGCGCAGACGTGGCCGCCGTGTCACGCTTCCACCGTTAGCCAGGTAACAGGACGCTAAAAGATATGACCGCCCTTCTTGACCTAAGAATGCTCTGGGTCACTGGAAAGGGGGGCGTTGGCAAGACCTCGATTGCGGCAGCGCTTGCCAAGGTTGCAGCGCGAAGCGGTCGCCGAACGCTGGTTTGCGAGATGGACGCCAAAGGTGCCCTCGCTAATGCTTTGGGTGAAGACGACCTCGGGTTCGAACCCACCGAGGTCTCGCCCAACCTGTTCGCAATGACGATGAGTACGGAAGATGCGCTGCGCGAGTATTTGCGGCTCTTTGTCAAGATCCCGCTCATTGGACGGATCAGCCCGCTAGCAAAGACGTTCGATTTTGTGGCGGATGCCGCACCCGGTGTGAAGGAAATTCTCGGCATCGGGAAACTCTGCTTCGAAGTTCGCGAGCGGCACTACGACCTCGTGGTCATCGATGCCGAAGCAAGTGGCCACGTCGTGAGTCAAATCGGTGCGCCGAGGGTGATTGCGGATTTGGTTCAAGTTGGTCTCGTACGGGA
This sequence comes from uncultured Ilumatobacter sp., assembly GCA_938091165.1. Classification (GTDB taxonomy): domain Bacteria; phylum Actinomycetota; class Acidimicrobiia; order Acidimicrobiales; family Ilumatobacteraceae; genus Ilumatobacter_A. The sequence goes on from CALKNK010000015.1 coordinate 52,100, forward strand.
TCAGACGCAGTGGATGCTTGACATTCTCGATGATCCGACGCAGACAGGTGTTGCCGTGGTAACCACACCCGAAGAGTTGCCTGTAACCGAGTCGGCTGAGCTATTGCGACGACTTACCTGCGAGACCGGTGCGCATGTCTCTGCGGTCATCGCGAACCGGGTGTTGCCGATGCTCTTCGATCGTCGCGAGCAGGTCATAGCCGAACAAATCGGATCCACTCTCCCGACGCTGACCGCTAACATTGGCACAGGCGCGTCGATGGTGCTTGAAGCCGCTCGCCTGACTGATGCTCGTCGTCGAACTGGTGCGGAACATCTCCGTTGGCTGCAGTCGGAGCTGCAACGAGACCCGCAGCATTCCGACCTGCCGATCATCACGGTGCCGGAACTTTTTTGCCGGGCTCCCGGCAGCCGTGTGGTGTCGCTTATTGCCGACGGTCTAGCCGAGGAACTCGACGTCGGGTTGGCCTGACCGGTGTGCGATGAGCAACCTTGACAATCTTCTCGCCAGTCGCGAGATGGTGCTCGTAGCTGGTTCGGGCGGTGTGGGCAAGACGACAATTGCCGCAGCTATGGGTATCGCTGCTGCACAACGTCAAAGGGGCAAGATCCTCGTCCTCACTGTCGACCCGGCCCGCCGATTGGCGACAGCGCTGGGGCTCGAAGAAGTCGGCAACACGCCGGTCCGAATCATGCCGGCGGTCTTCAAACAGGCAGGGCTGAAAGTTCGAGGCCAACTGTGGGTTGCAATGCTCGACACGAAAGCGGGGTGGGACGGACTGATTCGTTGCCACGCTCCTGATGAACAAGTTCGCGATGCAGTGCTGGCCAACCCGCTCTACCAGAACATCACTAGCCGATTTGTTCACAGCCACGACTACCTCGCAATGGAACAACTGCACGATCTTCACGCAACTGGCGAATTCGACCTCGTGATCGTCGACACTCCACCATCGCGCAATGCACTTTCCATTCTCGATGCGCCCGGCCGTATGGTCGACTTTTTTGAGAGCCGACTACTGCGATGGCTGACAGTTCCCTACCGGTCGCGCCTGTTCACGGTGGCATCGAAGCCCTTTTATCAACTGGCCGACCGCGTGCTTGGCTCACGGTTTCTCCAAGACATCGCCGAATTCTTCATCCTCTTCCAGGCCATGGAGAGTGGATTCGTTAAACGCGCACGGTCAGTGGAAGCGCTCCTCGCAGATGCGCGCACGGCCTTCGTTGTCGTGACGACCCTTGAGACGGCGCCCGCTCACGAGGCGCGATTCCTGGCGCAAGAGCTTCTTAAGCGGAACATGACCCTTGGTGCGATTGTGGCCAACCGTGTGCTCCCAAACGAGTTGGCGGGTGCTGCTGCTGCTGGCAGCGCCGAGGCCCTGCGCTCTCGGTCCGGATACGAACTCGCTGAAGCGCTCGCTGCGCAACTCGATGAAGCACCGGTTGCCGTGATCGACACAGTGCTGAGTCAACTTGCCAAGCGTTTCGATGACGTTGCTTTGGTTGCTGCGCGCGAGACAGAGCGACGCGCAGGGTTAGCCGCGCTTTCGCCTGTGATGCTCGATGTGCCGTGGCTTTCCGGAGAAATCCATGACATTGCCGGATTAGGGGGACTCGCCGATCGCTTGCGCGTCGACTCGACCGAGATTTGAGGGCCTCTAAGCTGGCTGTTGAGAGCGCCAAGGTCGACCTTGTTCAGAACGAACTTCGGGTATGGCGCATCCTGCAGACTCCGATGCGGCAGAATCAGCAGCGATGACCTCTATGGCCGACCTGTCACGGCAGCATTCGTCACTTGATCAAGGCGATATTGATCATCTGCATCGGCTCGGTGCCGAATGGGCGTTCCTGGCCGACCTGTGCTTTGCCGATCTGCTGTTGTATGTTCGCTCGTCCGACGCACAGTGGGTCGTGGTTGATCAAGTCCGCCCAGCGACGAACCAAACCATGTATGTCACCGACTACATCGGCACGTGGGCGCAGCAAGGCGCCGTTGTCCTGTCGCAGGCCGCCGATGAGAACACAGTTATCGAAGCTGACCTCGATACGCCTGATGACGCAGCCCGAACGCGTCTGATGGCGATCCCGGTAACTCGCAATGGTCGAGTGATTGCGATTCTGAGCAAGGAATGGGAAGTCCGGTCGGGGCGTAGCCTCGGAGAGCTCGAACGGGCTTACAAGGAGATCTTCGACAAATTCGTGGTCATGATCCAGACGGGAACGTTTCCGTTCGCCGGCCGCGTGGCCGACTCCAGTGCGGCGCCGCGAGTTGGCGACGGTGTGCTCAGTCTCGATGCTGATGGCACGGTGACGTATGTTTCGCCGAACGCCAACTCGGCGCTGCACCGCGTTGGGATTCAAGCCAACCCGGTCGGGATGCGCCTCGCTGAACTTGGATTTCATGACGGCCCGGTCCGCCAAGCATTTGAGCGCTTCGAGCCGGTCGTTGAGGAATTCGAGCAGGGTTCCGATGTCACGTTACTCAGCCGTTGTGTCCCGCTGGTCCATGACGCCGAATCTGGTCCGGTTGTCGTTGGCGGTCTCTTGCTGATGCGCGACGTCACCGAACTGCGTAAACGCGACCGTCTCCTACTGTCGAAGGACGCGACCATTCGAGAAATCCATCATCGGGTGAAGAACAATCTGCAGACCATCTCGTCATTGCTGCGCCTGCAGGCGCGCCGTCTGACTAACCCGGAAGCGAAGGTGGCCGTGCAAGAATCGGTGCGACGGATCCGCACCATCGCTTTGGTCCACGAGTCGCTTTCTCGCGAGCCCGGCGAAGATATTGCGTTTATCGAGATTGTTCGCCCACTGCTCCGACTGGCTGAGGAGGGCCTCCAATCCCCCGACCGCCCCGTGCGTTTCACGGTTACGGGTGACGGCGGACGCATCCCGGCCCACACTGCTACGCCCCTTTCTGTCGTGCTCACCGAACTGTTGCAGAACGCTGTCGATCACGGATTCCCTGAAGGAGGCACAGGTGGGCAGGTGTCGGTGGCGCTGACCCAGAATCAGCATCGGCTTGACGTCCGTGTCATTGACAATGGCCGAGGTGTCGCTCCGGGCTTTGACCTGGACGCCAGCACCGGCCTGGGCTTGTCCATTGTGCGGACATTGGTGACGACCGAACTGAATGGGACGATCGATATGCGCCCGGCTCGAATTCAGGATCTCGATGATGTTCAGTTGGGAGACGGCTCCAACCATCAGCACGGCACCGTCGTCGAACTTAGCGTCCCAACGGTTGACTGAAGGGGGCTGATCCGAGGCCAGTCGGCCCTGGTCAGATCGAAAGGTTCAGCTCGCAGCGGAGCGCGCAGCCCGGGCGGCAGCAACTCGCTTGCGGCGGATATCCCGACGCTCTTCTTCGGTGAGGCCGCCCCAGATACCTGAGTCCTGGTTCGTGTCGAGCGCAAAGTCGAGACATCCCTGCGACGATGTGCACTCTCCGCATACTTCCTTGGCATTGTCAATCTGGACCAGTGCATTTCCGGTGGTTCCGATGGGGAAGAAAAGTTCCGGGTCGGTGTCACGGCAGAGCGCGTCGTCGCGCCAATCTGCCGGAGCGGCTCCCAAAGTGATGCTGGACGCAAGGATCGTCACGGGTGTACTCCACGGAAATTGTCAGGTTGCTGCGAAGACGGGTTGAATCAGCACAAACGGGTATGAGGATTGCCGCCCGACCGGCGTCGCTACCGTAGGCGCGACCTGTCGGTGACACAAGAGGTGATTTGTGTGACGCGCGCCTCTTTGACGTCGTGTACGAGTACGTGCTGGGGAGGTGCTGCTCCGTAGCCAGGCCATACTGAGGGATGCTCGTGATTGGACATCGAGGCGCATCTGTGGCCGCTGCAGAGAACACTGTGCAGGCCTTCGTGCTGGCCGATGCCATGGGTGCCGATGGTGTTGAGCTGGACGTTCGGCTGGCGCCAGACGGGCGTCTGCTGATTAAGCACGATCCGTTGCCGGCTGATCTCGATGACCTTGCGGGGTATCCCGAGTTGCGAGAGGTGCTGGCGGTTTGCGGAGAGATGCTGGTGAATGTTGAGATCAAAAATTCTGCCCCCAAGCTGGGCCGTGATGCGGTTCGAGCGGTCGTTGAGCCGACTATTGCGGAGATGCGATTACACGGACCGACTGATCGCTGGATCATCTCGTCATTCGATTGGAATACGATCGAACGATGTCGCGCAACCGCCCCCGACATCGCAACGGCATATTTGGTGATGGAGGCAACTGCCGGAGTCATCGCGCGGACCGCTTCGGCCGGTCACATTGCTGTGCATCCGGATGAGCAGTCGGTCACGGCAGAAACGGTGGCGGCTTGCCACGACGCTGGACTGGCGATCAACACGTGGACCTGCAACGACCCGGTCCGACTCGTCGAGTTGGCGGACTGGGGTGTGGACGCTGTGTGCACTGATAAGCCGGACATCGCCCTCGCTGTCCTCGGGCGGCGGATTAGCCCGGCTGAGGCTCGGTGGGAAACACCAGCTTGACTGCGTCGGGCACGTGCACAAACTCGAGCCGTGAGGTCTCGCCGAGCGCATCACCGTCGACCTGATAAGGAAACGGTGTCGTATGTTCGGCAACGAAGTAGGACACATCGGATCGGATGTCGAGGTGGTCGGCGGGGCTGACTCCGCCACCCTTTAATGCGCCGGCCAGTGAACTGAGGATCGCAGTTGCGCGCATCGTGCGGAAGGTGACGACTACAAGTCCCCGATCGAGCGTGGCGGCAGGAGAAAGGTCGAGCGGCCGGTTGCCTAAGTAGGTATAGGGGTTGGTGTTGAGGACGATCGTGAAATAGCCGTCGTCGACCTTGCCGCCCGCTGTCGATGTGCCGTCGCCGTCGATACTAAAATGTGGATGCTTGCGGTCGTAGCCTCTGAGCCAGGTGGAGAGGCCTGCGTAGATGAAAAGGGGATGGCCGAGCCAGCGTTTCAAGGAACCGCGCCGCTCAACCTGTTGGACCACGGCTGCGTCGTACCCGATGCCGGTGTGGAAGCAGAAGTACCGCCCATTCACCTGACCGAGACCAATCGGTCGAAAATCAGCCGCGTCGATCCCGCGTGCGAGGAACTCGACAGCCTCGAGTGGATCGTTCGGGAGACCGAGCGTGCGTGCAAAGACGTTGGTGGACCCGCCCGGAAGCACGCCGAGCGCAGTTTCGGTACCCGCAATACCAGTGGCAACCTCGTTGAGAGTGCCGTCGCCGCCGTAGCCGATCACCACATCAACACCACGCCGGGCAGCGTCGTGGGCAAAACGTGTTGCGTGGCCGCGTCGGTTGGTCTCGACGATCTCGACATCGTGGCCTTGGCTCAATCGGCGGTGGACCACGACGGTGTTGCGCGCCGTCACCGACGATGCGAACGAATTTACGATCAGGAGAACTTTCACCGCGCAACCACCACCAAGGGTGCTCACGGTACCGGGCCTACGTTTGTGGAAGGCGACATCGTGTCGGTTGACCCGGTCTTGCCGTACCCCGTCGTGATGCGGGAGAAACAGGAGGAGTTGTGTCTCACCCGGGACACATTGCGAGTGAACTTGAGTTCCCGCTTTGTTAGCTAGTTGACCGGGCGGTAACTTATGAGACTTATGAACGTGATCGTCTGTGTGAAACAGATCCCTGATCCGGCACTGCCGGGTGAGCTGGATCCCTCGACCAACACGCTGAAGCGAGACGGGAAACTCATCCTCGATGAGTCGGACAGCTATGGCGTCGAAATGGCGCTTCAGCTCGTCAACACCGCTGGCGAAGGCTCTGTCACCTTGGTCTCGATGGCCCCGAATGACGAGGTTTCCGGTCTGCGTACCGCCCTCGCTATGGGCGCCGAGAAAGCCGTGCTCGTTTCTGATCCAGTGCTGGCCGGTGCGGATGCCCTCACCACGGCCAAGGTGCTTGCCGGCGCAGTCGGCAAGGCGGGTAACTACGACCTGATCATCGCTGGAACCGAGTCTTCAGATGGCTACACCGGAACCGTGCCAGAGCAGATGGCAGAGGTTCTTGGACTGCCGTCGGTTGGCTTCGCCAAGACAATCGCAGTCGACGGCAGTACTGTCAAAGTCGACCGCCAAACCGAAGCTGGTTATGACGAGGTCAGCTGCTCGCTCCCTGCCGTGGTCTCCGTCACTGCCGGAGTCGTCGAGCCGCGTTACCCGAGCTTTAAGGGCATCATGGCTGCTAAGAGTAAACCGGTCGAGACCGTCACTGCTGCCGACCTCGGCGTCGAGTCGGTCTCGTGGGCACAGTCAATCAGCTCCGTCGAAGATGCGCCTGCCCGTGAAGCCGGTGAAATTATCGAAGACGACGGCGAAACGTTCAACAAGATTGTCGAATTCCTTGACAATCTGAAGGTCATCTGAGGAGTCTGAATCATGGCTGTTAACAACATTTGGGTCTTTTCGCAGGCCAACGACGACGAGGCCACCACGGCCTCGCTCGAACTGCTTACTAAGGCTCGCTCGCTCGGCGGTACTGTCACGGCGTTCGTCGCAGGCATCGCCGGTGGTGCTGCTGCTCAGCTCGCCGATCATGGCGCCGCCAAGATCTACGAAACTGGAGACCTTGCCGGAGCCCTCCCGGGCGCAGCTGTCTCGGCTGCAATGCAGGCAGTGATCGACGGTGGCGACGTCCCCGATCTGATCATGTTCCCCCAAAACTACGAAGGGCGCGACGTACTAAGCCGCCTATCGGTCAAGCTCGACCGTACTGTGCTCACCAACTCCACCGATGTCACCGTCGACGGCGACTCGGTGACCGTGCAAACACCGATATTCGGTGGCAGCAAGCTAGTGAACTCGACGTTTACTGGAGCAGCGCCATTCCTTGCAGCATTCCGTCCGAAAAGCTTCGAGGCTGCTGGCGGTGCTGGGGCTGCTGGCGAACTCGCCTCGGCACCGATCCCAGATCTTGGCTCAACCGGTGGAGCCACCATTACTTCGGTGCACGTCGAAGAGACCAGCGGTCCAAAACTCGATGAGGCCGCTGTGGTCGTCTCGGGCGGGCGCGGTCTTGGCGAGGCTGACAAATTCGACATGGTCGAATCACTCGCTAAGTTGCTCAAGGGAGCGCCTGGGGCATCGCGAGCTATTGTCGACGCCGGTTGGGTGCCGTACAGCTATCAGGTCGGACAGACCGGCAAGGTCGTCAAGCCCACCGTCTACGTCGCTGCGGGCATCTCTGGCGCCACTCAGCATATGGTCGGCATGAAAGGCGCGAAGAACATCATTGCGATCAACAAGGATAAAGAGGCGCCGATTTTCGGTGTTGCCGATCTCGGCATTGTGGGAGATGTTCACAAGGTGATGCCTGCCCTGATTGCAGCTTTGGAGGCGCGGCGCTGAAGTTGCGCACGCTCAACTAAAAAAGCAAAGAGCCGGGCCTCAGTGATAGGCCCGGCTCTTTGCTTTTTCTGGCTCACCCTCTCGTAACCTTTCAGTCATGGCTCAGTTGATGGTGTGGATTGATCAAGACCTGTGCACAGGTGATGGAATTTGTTCAGAGATTTGCCCTGACGTGTTTCAGGCACGCGATGATGGGCTCTGGATTGTCAAGGAAGAGTCCTCGCACTTCGGCACGACTGTCCTCTTCGATGGTGGTGAGGGCGCTGGCCACGGTCCCGCTATGGGCGACGGCGTCGCCCGCATCCCTGACTCGCAGATCGACACCGCTGTCGACGCAGCCGAGGAATGTCCGGGCGAATGCATCATGATTGAGCCAATTGATCAAGCCGCTATTTCGGCTCGCGGAGTTTGAGCGGGTTGCACTGTCGCTCGAGTTAGCTAGAAATCGCGAATATCAAATCGTTGCTGTCGTCACGTTGAGTCGCGGGCGCTGACCGCCCAAGCGACACCTTCAGACCCGTCCTCGACAGCGAGTTGTAACGTCCAGCCGATTGTGGGTTCGAAAGCGTCCCAGCGATACCAATTGAGTTCGTTTGCGAACTGACCGAGCGCGTCGGGGTTAACTGGCCAGTTGTCAAGAAAGTCGCCGATCGCAGCAAGCATCCACCATGCACCGAAGCGTCCGGTGGCCGCACCGCGTCGCCGGCCGTGGGCGCCGCCGCTTGCTCCCGCCCAAGCAATCCAAGCCATGGCTGTGCGGGCGTTGAGTTCGCAGACCCGTGCCCGGGATGGCCCCAGTGCGCCGATTGCGTCGCCGACGTCACCCTCCACGCACACGACCTCGACGGTCCCGTTCGAACCAGAAAGCCAGGGTTCGACCAGTTGCTGAACCGCAAGTTCGACATCGTCATCAAGCCGTTCGGCCTCGCTGCTTGTCTCGATTTCCTCCCAATTTGTGGGCAGCCTCGGAGCGGGAAAATCAGCATTGTTGTCGCGGTACGTTGCGATGGGGTATGTCGGTTCCCAACCCTCAAGTTCGAGTGGAATGTCGAGCACGTCGGCGATGTCGTCGTCGACGACTTCGCCTCGAATCACCCGCTCGTGAGCAACGAATGCTGCCCTCGGTGATGGAGTTAGCTCCGAGCGCAACGCAGCCCACGTATGGTGCTGAGCGGCCACCTCGGTCAGCGGTCCGATGGTGAACTGGCCAGACAGTCCGTCGGTCTCATCAAGGACGACAGCGATATGTCGAGGTGGAGCGAGGAGCGCCAAACGGTACTCGGCCAGAGTTGCGGCCGGCCAGAGCTGGCGCCCTGTCTTCACTGCGCTCCGGGCTTGGTCGCGGACCCGCAGTAGTCCATCCCAGTCGCCAGTTGAGCATCGGTCGTCGATCATCCGGACGAGACCGTCGAGATCTGCTGTGTGGATCAGATCATCGAGGGCGTCATCAGTCATATGAGCATCCTCGCACGGAACAAGTGCGCGTGACACCTGAGTACTGACGGATAGGTCAGACCAGTGGCCAGGGATAGCGGCGGCCGGTCGGGTCGGTGGGAAAACGGCGGTGCTTGACAGACCAGGCGGCACGGCCCTGGATTGCCTCGACTTCGTCGTCGCTCAGTAGGGTGGCGATGTCGAGCGGGACTCGATCGACTAGGCGGTTGACCCGATCAAGTAGTTGATCGGAAATTGGTTCGTCGGCAAACTCCCAGATGACGGTGCGGAGTTTGTACTCGGCCGCGAAACACAAGCCGTGGTCGATGCCCCACACTTCGGCTGGCAGCAGCGTCCCGTCGCTGGCATTTCGCTCAGGGACCAGAATGCAGTGGCCACTCTTACGATCGGTGTTATTACAAATGATGTCGAGAAGCGCCAGGGCACGAAATCGATCATGGAGATCGACACGTGACTCCATCATCGTGAAGTAGTGCTCGGTGAAGTCGCCAGCGATAAACCACTGCACGGAGCCTTCACCCACGGGGCCGTTGCGCAGCACTGTCGGCGGCACGACGTGCAGGCCTAGGGATTCGCTCATTCGATAGGTCGCAACCTCGCGACGGTGTAATCCGGGCTCGAAATCCCAGAGTGGTCGCTCGCCCCGCATTGGCTTGTAGATGGCCGGGTGTGACTTGCCCTCGTGGGTGACGTGGATGAGAAACGTGGCGTTGCTGCTGTAAGGCATTCGCCCCTCGACCTCGATTTCGCCGAGGAGCAGGTGCGTCATCGGGTCCTCGACGTCGTCGATGCGCAACTCGACGCCCTGCTGATCACTTACCTCAGGGTTCTTTTCGTCGTCGTCGACGAAGTCGCTATTCAGATCGTCGCGCGCCACGTCGGTCAGTTCATGCGTGGGCAGGCATGTCCATCGGGATCGATGGGGTGGCTGCACCACTGGCAGTCGGGCCGTCCGGATTCGACCACTCGGTCGGCGTGGTCGCAAAATGCTGCGGCCTGACCACGGCTGACGAAGAGACGGACGTGACCGCGGTCGTCATCAAGGAACTCACCTTCTTCGTTCACCTCACCGACTTCTTCGAGCTGAATGAGCACCTTGTCGCTGGACCGGTCGTAGCCAAGCCCGATCGGACCGAGCACGAACGATGCGTCGATCGGTGGCGCGAGTTCTAGCGCCCCTGGCATCGGACGGTCTTCGGGTGGCGGGAGGTCGCTCAGCACCTTACGGAGGTAATCGACGATGGCAGCTGTCTGTTGCTTCTCGCACTTGACGCTAACCCGTTGACCGTCGGCCCGGACCTGCATGTAGAACGTTCTGTTGCCTGGCTCACCGACGGTGCCCGTCGTAAACGAGTCAACGTCGTCAAACTCATAAAAGACGCTCATTAGGCCGGCTTAAGCTCGGTGAGAGGACGGCCGGTGGAGTTGACGGCGAGCACGATGGCCCCACCGGCGTGCCATGTCACAGCGCTGATTGAAGCCGGGCTGATAACGATCCGCTGGAAGAGATCAATGTGCGTGCCCATCGCATGTGCGACCGCTGCCTTGATTGTGTCGGCATGCGATACACACACAATGGTGCCTCCAGGGTGGAGCCTCCGAAGCTTGTCGAGCGCATTGACCATGCGTGTCTGCATCTCGGTGAAACTCTCGCCGTTCGGAAAGCGAAACGTTGACGGAGCGCGCTGCACTGTCTGCCACTCAGGCAGCTTCATTAGGTCTTTCAGCTGCCTGCCGGTCCAGTCACCGAAATCGCACTCAAAGAGCTCTCGATCTATCTTTGTTTTGAGGCCGCATGCCGCAGAGATCGGAGCAGCCGTCTCTTTAGCCCGCTCTAGAGGCGAGCTGTAGACGGCATCAATGTTCAATTCAGCAATGCGCAAGGCGGCAATCTTGGCCTGTTCGTGGCCGAGGTCGGCGAGATGCAGCCCCTTGGCCCGGCCGGGTAGCACCTTGCCTGTGGTGGGCGTCTGGCCGTGGCGGACCATGAGGATCGTGGTCGGCTTCGGACTCTGGCTGGCGGCCCGCTTCTTCGAAGCAGTGGTGGTTCGCGCAGCAGCTTTCTGCCCAGGCTTCGTGGCTGCTGAGGATGCTGATTTCTTGCGTGTCGTTGTTGCCATGATTGCCTTTCACGCTACCGAGGGCCAACCTACTGTCGATGTCTGTAGCGAATCCTTCCGTGCCCCCAAAGAACTCCTCCAAGAAAGTTGCCAAGAAGCAGTCGCTGTTGGCGCTGCGCGATCTCACCCGCGAGATTCATGAATGTCGTGAGTGTCCGCGGTTGGTCGAGTGGCGCGAACACGTCGCTGTGGAGAAGCGCGCCTCGTTTCGCGACGAGGAGTATTGGGGCAAGGCGATCTCGGGTTTCGGTGATCCGTCGGCCCGCATCGTCATTCTGGGCCTTGCACCGGCTGCCCACGGGGCCAACAGGACTGGACGCATGTTCACGGGCGATCGCAGCGGCGACTGGTTGTTTCGAGCAATGCATCGAGCCGGACTCGCGAATCAGGCCGAGTCGGTCGGCGCGGACGATGGCCTCGAGTTGGTCAATGCCTGGGTGACATCAGCGGTGAAGTGCGCCCCGCCCCTGAACAAGCCGACCACCGATGAACGTGACGCGTGTCGCCCATTCCTTGAACGTGAGCTCGAGACGCTCTCAGACGCGGCCGTCGTGATCTGCCTCGGGACGTTCGGCTACAACGCCGCATGCCACTTTTTCAGCGTCCGACCTCGCCCCAAGTTTGGTCACGGACTTGAAGTGCCCATCACCTCTCTCGATGGACGATCACTCACCATTGTCTGCAGCTACCACGTCAGTCAGCAGAACACGTTCACCAAGCGCCTCACGGAACCGATGCTCGACGCCGTGTTCAGTCGTGCGGTCGAACTCGCCGGTCAGTAACGCTCAGTGACGGCCAGTGATGGCCATTTGGCAGCTCAGGGACGGCCTGAGGTGAGGGCGAGGCGGAGGGATTCTGCGGCGAGTGCGTGCGCGGCCCGGGCGTCGCCGAGCATGTGGGGGAGCGAGAAGAAGCCGTGAAACTGTCCGGAGAACTCAACATGGCTAACCTTGACGCCGAGCGCCGCCATGCGATTGGCGTAGGCGACTCCTTCGTCGCGAAGCGGATCGAATCCGGCGGTGACGACAAGCGCCGGTGGGCTTTGCGCAAGGACGTCGTCGCCGACGAGCAGGGGCGAGACCCGCGGATCTTCGACGGTTCCTCGTTCGCCGGCCAAGTAGTGGTCGATGAACCACTGCATCGAGGACTTCGTCAGAAAGTAGCCCTCGGCGTTCTCCTCATATGACTCGGTATTCATCCGGCAGTCGGTCACCGGGTAGACGAGCAGCTGGAACATGATCGGAGCGGGAGCGACGTGCGCAACGACCGCGGCGAAATTCGCGCCAGCAGAATCGCCGCCAACCGCGAGGCGATCAGGGTCGATGCCAAGTTCAGCAGCGTTGGCATGGGCCCAGCGCGTTGCCTGGATGCAATCGCCGAGGCCAGCTGGGAACGGGTCCTCAGGCGCCAATCGATAGTCGATGCTCAACACCGCCTGACCGCTGCGGTTCGTGAGCGACCGGCAGATGTTGTCGTGGCTGTCGAGGTCACCGATGACCCAGCCGCCGCCGTGGAAGAAGACGAGGAGACCAGGCAGGGTGTCAGTCGGCGTTGGTAGGTACAGGCGGGCCGGCACGCCGCCTGCGTCAACAGACCGAATCTCGTGGCAGTCTTCGGTCGGCTCGGGAGCGAGTTCGGCTTGCGTTGCGCGAGCCATGGCCGGTTCTTGGGAATCGAGCGCGGGCGCACCGATTCGCTCCATCAGCTCAAGCAGCGTCTGCGCCTCCCAGTTGAGCGATCGATGCTGTGACTGGTTCAGAGGTCGGCTGAGCGGCATCCCGACATCGTGCCAGTAGCCTCCGTTCATTGTGAACTCAGAGCTCGCCACCATCGAGATCAGCACCAGCGCAACACCGAAGCGCCCGCTGGGCCGCACCCTCGCGGTGCTTGCCGTCGCCGTGCTCGGCCTGAGTGCATGTAACTCGGACCCCGGCTCAAAGCGGGTGGCCGAGGACATCATCAAGACCGCGGTGATCCAAGGTGATCTCACCGAGGCGCAAGGTGACTGCATGCTCGATCGAGTCGAGCAGTACAGCCAAGACGAGCTCGACGCCATCAGCGAGTCCGCTGGCGACGCCGGCCCCGGCACAGCGATCGAGCTCTTCGAAGCCAACCTCGCCGCCTGCAAGTAGGACGACTTGATGCCAGGCACCAAGTCGTCGGTTATTCCTTTGGCTTGACCTCGTCGGTTTTGGCCTCCTCGGTTTTGACCGCGGCAGCCTTCTTCTTCTTGGGTGGCGGGACACCGATGGCCGGTGCAGCATCGGCTTCCTTTGGCCAGCGACGACGGCTGACGATCGAGAGCAGACGAAGCAGGCGCATCGCTGTCTCGTCGGTCTGCGCCGGGCGCGCGATCAATGAGCCGTCGGCGATCATCCGCTCGATGACCTCTTCGCCCAACTCGGTGCGGACAATGGTCAGCGTCCAGTCATTGTCTTCACCGATGCCGCCGGTTGCAACGTCGGAGTGCTCGGCCGCAAAGTCAGGGCAGCTCTTGCAGCCCTCGCGAGTCCAGGCGTGGCATTCCTTCAGATTGATCTCGTGATACGAGCCATCCTTCATCCAGATCTGAAAGGCGCCCTTGATGTTCATCTTGACCATGTCCTGCTTCTTTAAGCCGTACTTGGCCTCGAAGAGCTCTTCGAAGATGGCGTCGTCAAAAGTCTTGGAGCAGAGCAAACCGATGTTGAACAGGAAGGGCTTGGACACCTTGCCGGCCTTGCGGTCCCACATGACTGGCGGCGAGGAGGTCTGGCAACCCATGCCGACCAGAGCGAGGCGTTCGTGGCCCTGCTCTTTGGCTTCGCGCAGCGCAAGCGGGTTGGCGCAGTATGTGTAGCGCGAACCGGCGGTGGCGAGAATCTCCTCGCGGGTCGACACAACGACCGGCTTGGCCTTCCATGCGTCGTCTTCTTCGACGCCGGAGACGAGCGCCGCGTCGATGTAGTCGTGCTCGCGTAGCCAGATAAGCATCGCGGAGACGAGGCCGCCGTCCTGGCCCATCTTGTGCACCATCTCGTCACTGGCCCGCGTGAGATAAAGCTGGCGCCAGATGCCCGCCATCTCGTCGGGCTCACGGACACGACCGAACAGGTGCATGTCGGCTGCTGGCTCCCAAGCACGAAATCGCGGGCAGGCACGGGTGCACGTAGTGCAACCGCCGCCGGAGCCGAAACCGTGGACACAGTCGTCGAGCCCGAGTTCTTCTTCCAGATGGAAGGGGATGTACTTGCCCTCTTCGTGTTCGTACCCGATCACGTCATGCGGGCAGGTGACGACGCAACCGGCGCAACCGGTGCACAGGTTGTTGGTGATGACCTCGTGGTAGAGCTCTTTCCACTGCGCCGTCCAGCGCTCTTTCTTGACCGGCGCGTCAGCAGCGGGCGGGTCGGATTCGATGGTCGTCATGCCGCTGACTGTACGTCAGCCATGCTCCCGCCACTCAACTGCACGAGACACACGATCGATGTGCCGAGGCTGGTACTTGCGGACGGTGCGATACGGTCATCTGGATGACGTCGGCGCGCGACCTTGCCACTCGACGAGAGGTTGCACGCGCGTTCGTGGACTCGTCGTCGGCACGGGTGATTGGGGCGTTCCTGATGCTGGCAGTGGTACTTCGCGCAGCGATAGGTGGCTTGATCTGGGGCGACCTGGTCGCAGTTGCTGTGGTCGTCGTGTTGCTCGGTCCGGTCGAGTGGGTGATCCATCGAATGCTCTTGCATGCTCAGCCGACCAACCGTGTTGCCGAGTTGCTCGGCACCCGTAACTCGCACGAACGTCACCACCGCGTTCCAGACGATCTCGACTGGCTGCTGCTGCGACGTCCGAATGCGATCGGCTCGTGCCTGGCAATTGTCCTACCGCCCGGAGCGATCGCCCTGGCACTCGGGTCACTTCCGCTCATCTCGCCCGAAGTTGCTCGCGCATCCGCGGCGTCGACGATGACTGCTGGCCTCCTCGCATTGGCCCACTATGAGTGGGTCCACTTGCTCGTTCACTCCAAGTACCGGCCGGCCTCGCGGTACTACGCCCATCTCGATCGCAATCATCGGTTGCACCACTTCCGCAACGAGCGATACTGGCTCGGTGTCACAGTGGACGTTGGCGACCGACTGGCGCGAACGTTGCCGGCCGATCGTGATGCGGTTCAGATGAGCGACACCGTGCGCGCTTCGCTCGCCACTGCCTCTGACCCCTTCTGACGAACCATTGACGGATGCGCGATGAGTAGTGTCTGGCACCGTGACCGTTGTGGTGACGCCGGACTTCGACACGTATCGGTGGGTATCGATTGCACGCGTCACGGGTGAGTTGCCGATGGTGCGGGTCCACTGGGCCGACGGGGTCCAGCTCGATTGTTTTTCGCTGTGGCTCTTCGAGAACACCGTTGCCATCGACCCAATTACCCGCGAGTCCACAGTTGACCCGTTCGACCTGCCCGGCCCGGGAGTGCTTGCCGGCGCACGCATCGGGTCCGATGGTGCACTCGTGGTCGCCTGGATCGACGGGACCGAGTCGCGTGTGCACCCCGGATGGCTGCGATCGATTGCCGACACCGAGCATCTCCCTGACGCCGTTGCGGGCGCACCGACGGTGTGGACCGCAACAATGGAGGAGCCACCGACGTTCGATGGCTCAGCGGTCCTCGACGATGACTCGGTACTTGAGGCATGGCTGACCGCACTCGTCACACACGGACTCGCTCGGTTGCGTAACACGTCGGCCAATAGCGAGGCGATGGAGATGATTGGGCGACGGATTGGACCGATCCGAGGCTCCAACTTCGGCGATGTGTTTACCGTCGAGGCAATCTTCGACCAGGCCGACTCGCTCGCCAACACCGGCGCCAACCTCGGACAACACGCAGATCTTCCGACCCGAGAGACACCACCTGGCTTTCAGTTTCTCCACTGCGTCGAAAACACGGTCGCGGGTGGAGCGTCGCGAATGACCGACGGGCTCGCCGTCGTCGAGCGGTTGCGTGCCGAACATAGCGATCACTACGAGGCGCTCACCACCCTCGAGTGGGTCTTCGTCAACCGAGCGAAAGACGGTGATCACCGGTGGATCGGGCCAATGATCGATCACGGCACGGTTCACAGTCCACTCACGATGCGCGCCTTTTACCCCGTTCGCCTCGCGCCGCACATGGCGCCAGTCGACGTCCCTCGGGCGTACGCCTCGATGCGCGTGTTCTCGGCGGTCGCTCACGATCCGGAACTGATGCTGTCGAACCGATTCGAAGCGGGCGACCTCGTCGGTTTCGACAACCGGCGCATCCTGCACGGCCGGGACGCATACGATCCTGGCATCGGACGTCGAGTCCTGCGCGGCTGCTACATCGACCGCGACGACGTACTGTCGCGCTTACGCGTGCTCCGACGCAACGGTGCAACGGCGGCGTGACGCATCCAGCTGCTCTCCCATCTCCACACTCAGCTTGAGACAAAGAAACGAGACCCCAATGAGTTCTGCCTTCATCACCTGCGCTGTTACTGGCAGCGGCGACACCGTCGGAAAGTCCGACAAAGTGCCGTTCACACCCGAAGCCATCGCCAACGACTGCATTGCTGCGGCAAAGGCGGGCGCTGCGGTAGTGCACATTCACGTCCGCGACCCGATCACGGGTGCGCCGTCGCGTGAGGTCGAGTACTACGCAGAGGTCGTTGACCGAGTCCGATCCTCGAACGTCGATCCGGTCATCAACCTCACGGCGGGGATGGGCGGCGACGTCACATTCGGTTCGGTCGAGCGACCTCTGCCATTGTCGGAGGAAGGTACCGACATGGTCGGCGCAACCGAACGGCTGGACCATGTTCGCAAGATTCTGCCCGAGATCTGCACGATCGACTGTGGCTCGATGAACTTCGGCGAGGGGGACTATGTCATGACCAACACGCCGTCGGTACTCGCCGAGATGGCGCGTCAGGTTCAAGAGCTCGGAGTGCGACCGGAAATTGAAGTGTTCGACACCGGACACCTCTGGCAAGCCAAGTCACTGGTCGAACAGGGTCTGATCGCCGACCCGGTGATGGTGCAGCTCTGCATGGGCATTCCGTGGGGTGCGCCCGCCGACCTCAACACGTTCATGGCGATGGTCAACAACATTCCCGAGAGCTGGACCTTCAGTGCGTTCTCGATCGGCCGGAAGCAGCTGGAGTACGTCGCCCTCGCCGCGATTGCTGGCGGCAACGTACGCGTCGGCCTAGAGGACAACCTGTATCTCGATCGCGGTCAGCTGGCCACGAACCAGGACCTCGTCGAGCGCGCGGCCGCCATCCTCGGCGGAATGAACATCGACATCATGAATGCTGATGACGTGCGCGAGAAGATGCAACTGATCCGGCATGGCTGAGCTCCCCGCCCGGGCCGCCGTCGTCGGGTGTGGCGTGATCGGTGCAGCGTGGGCGGCTCGGATGCGCTTGCGCGGCATCGACGTCGCTGTGTACGACCCGTCTCAGACTGCGAGTGAGGTTCTTGATGCGGTTATGGGCGATGCGGTCGCGGCCTGGGTGGCGCTCGGCCTCGCGACTGATCAGGTGGGCTCACTCGCCATCGTCGACTCGATTGCCGAGGCTGTCGACGGGGCAGGCCTCGTTCAGGAGTCGGTACCAGAGCGGATCGACATCAAGCACAGCACGCTCGCCGAGATTGATGATGCCGCTCAGCTCGACGCGCTCGTTGCATCGTCGACGTCGGGCTATCAGCCATCAGACCTCGCGACGGCGATGGATCACCCCGAACGATTCGTCGTGGCGCACCCCTTCAACCCGGTGTACCTCCTGCCACTCGTCGAAGTTGTCGGCGGTAACCAGACGTCGCTCGGAACGATCGACCGGGCAACGAACATGTACCGGGCGCTCGGCATGCACCCGCTTCACGTCCGCAAGGAAATCGACGCGTTCATTGCCGATCGCCTGCTCGAAGCGGTGTGGCGGGAGGCGCTGTGGCTCGTCAACGATGGAATCGCGACGACCGAGGAAATCGATGACGCGATCCGCTTCGGCTTCGGCCTCCGCTGGGCGCAGATGGGGACGTTTGAGACGTATCGCATCGCCGGGGGAGAGGGCGGCATGCGCCACTTCATGGCGCAGTTCGGTCCAGCCCTCAAGTGGCCGTGGACGAAGTTGATGGACACACCTGAGCTGACCGATGACTTGATCGACACCATCGCAGATCAGTCCGATGCTCAGGCCGGGGAACGGTCGATCCGCGACCTGGCGCAGGAACGTGACCGGAACCTCGTCGCCATCCTTAAAGCCTTGGAAGGCGTCGGAGCGGGCGCCGGCCAAACCCTGGCCCAACTGCGCGAACTCCAGCAACTCTCCTGAGTCGTTTGTGTCGGGATTTCTGCGCATCGGTCCGCAGCAATTGAGATACAAACACGTCAAGATGTGGAGATGCGACCCGAGGAAGCGATCTCGACATCCGGCGGTGGCACTGCCTGGCCGGTCGTGATCATCGGTGGGTTGATCATTCTCGCGGGCCTCGTTGCGCTCCGAGGTGAGTTTCGGAATTGGCGAATGCGCCGATCAGAACGAAGCCAATCCCGGTGAACAACGTTGTTGCCCGGCGTGTGTGTTGACCTCAATCAGCGCGGTGGGTCTAGGCCCGTGGCCACAAACAAGCGGTCGCCAGAATCGTCAGATGGCGTCGGTGCCTTCTTCGCCGGTGCGGATACGCACGACGCGATCGACGTCGGTGATCCAGATCTTGCCGTCACCGATCTTGCCGGTGGCAGCTGACTTTGTGATCGCGTCGACCACATCGTCGACGCGGCTCTCGTCGACGACTGTGGCCAGGCTGACCTTCGGTACGAAGTCGATCTTGTACTCGGCGCCTCGGTAGGTCTCGGTGTGTCCGCCCTGCCGGCCGAAGCCGCGCACCTCGGACACCGTGATGCCGGTGACGTCGATAGCTTTGAGGGCGTCCTTCACATCGTCGAGCTTGAAGGGCTTGATGACGGCGGTGATGAGTTTCATGTCGGTCCTGATCGTAGTGCGCTGGTCGAAGTGGACTGGGGGCGAAGGTCAGTAGTTGGGGAGCGTCAGCTCGAGTAGGCCGACTCGGCGTGCTGGCTTTGGTCGAGGCCTTGCAGTTCTGCGTCTTCGTCGACGCGCAATCCCATCGTGCCGTCGATGATCTTGGCCAGGGCGAAGGTGACCACAAACGAGAAGACACCAACGACGAGGGCGGCAACGAACTGATCCTTCAGGAGTTCAAGCCCGCCGTCGTAGAAGAGCCCGTCGAACTCGCCGTTGATTGCGGTGTCAGCGAAGAAGCCGAGCAGCAGGGTTCCGACGATGCCACCGATGAGGTGGACGGCAATGACATCAAGGCTGTCGTCCCAGTCCATCTTTTCCTTGATGCCGAGTGCGAGGAAGCACAGCACGCCGGCCGCAGCGCCGATGATCAGTGGCGCAGGACCGCCAACGAAACCGGCGCAGGGAGTGATCGCGACTAATCCGGCAACCGCGCCCGAGGCGGCGCCGAGCGTGGTCGCGTGACCTGACTTGAGTCGCTCGACGAGAAGCCAGCCGAGCATGCCCGCCGCTGCTGCGAGATGAGTATTGACGAGCGCCTGAGCAGCGACGCCATCGGCGGCCAGGCCAGAACCCGCATTGAAGCCGATCCAGCCAAACCACAAGATGCCGGTACCGAGCATGGTGAGCGGCAAGTTGTGCGGCGGCATCGCGACGGTTCCGTGCCCCCTGCGGTTGCCGATGACGATGACCACGGCGAGCGCCGCGACTCCGGCGTTGATGTGGATGGCGGTGCCTCCAGCGAAGTCGAGGGCGCCCATGTTGAGCAACCAACCGTTGAAGACCCACTTGGCTGCCGGGACGTAGACGAGCAGTGACCAGAATCCGATCAACACTGCGTACGAGCCGAATTTCAGCCGATCCGCTGTGGCACCCGTGATCAAGGCCGGCGTGATGACGGCGAACATCATCTGAAAGGCAACAAGGGCCATCCCCGGGATGTCGCCGTCGAGATCCTTGACGTCAGCGAGGAACAGGAAGTTGAAGTTGCCGATCCAGCCGTTGCCGCTGTCACCGAAAACCAGGGAGAAACCGACGATCGCCCAGATTGTCGACACGAGGCCCATCGCAAAGACGTTCTGCATGAGCATGCCGAGCACATTCTTCGACCGAACCATGCCGCCGTAGAAGAAGGCGAGGCCGGGAGTCATGAAGAGCACGAGGGCCGCGGAAGTCAGTACCCACGCGGTGTCACCAGAGTCGAGAGCAATCATGGCCAAGAAACATATGCACGTCCGCCCGGCTCGCGGCAGGGCGAAACGGGATGTTCACAAGGTAGAAACACGCTCAACCCATGTTTGCGAGCCCGCCATATGTCGCGGGCACCGCCTAAGGGGTACGCAAACGAGGGAGGGTGGCCCGAAAACGACTGATTTCCCGGACTGCGTGAGCCCGGGAAATCAGCGCAGCGCTCCGCCACGTTGCGAATCGCCGATCCTCACGGCAATTCAGATTGCAGCGGTCAGACGGCGTCGCCGCCCTCCTCGCCTGTGCGAATCCGAACGATCCGATCGACGTCGGTGATCCAGATCTTGCCGTCACCGATCTTGCCGGTCGCAGCCGATGCCGTGATGGCGTCAACGATCGAGTCGACGTCGGCGTCGTCGACAACAACTTGGATGCTGACCTTTGGAACGAAGTCGATCTTGTACTCCGCTCCTCGGTAGGTCTCGGTGTGTCCGCCCTGGCGGCCGAAGCCGCGGACTTCGCTCACCGTGATGCCGGCAGAACCGGCAGCTTTGAGGGCGTCTTTGACGTCATCGAGCTTGAACGGCTTAATGATTGCAGTCACGAGTTTCATGTTGATCTCTCTCTTTCTTCGTCAGTCGTTCAGGCGTAGGAGGGGTCGTTGGAGTAGCCGGCCATGCCGTGCTCGGGAACGTCGAGGCCTTCGACTTCCTCTTCCTCGTTGACCCGCAGGCCGATCGTGGCCTTGAGTGCTCCGAAGACAATCAGGCTGGCAACGCCGACCCAGGCGATGATGATGAGCACCATCAGGCCTTGCACGGCGAGCTGCTCGAAGCCGCCACCGTAGAAGAGGCCTGCATCGTCACGACCGAGGAACGCATCGTCGTAGCGGGCGAAGAGCCCGATCGAGAGGACGCCCCAGATGCCGACGACACCGTGGACGCTGATGGCGCCGACCGGATCGTCGATCTTGATCTTGTCGAAGAACAGCACCGAGAAGACGACGATCACACCGCCGATGGCACCGATCACGATCGACATGATCGGAGTTGCAGTGCCACATGGGCCCGTGATGGCAACGAGTCCTGCGAGCACGCCATTGCCGACGAAGGCAACGTCGGGCTTGCCGGTCTTGAGCCAGATCACCGCAGCAGTCGTGAGACCGCCAGCAGCCGCTGCAAGGATTGTGTTGAGCGCAATGCCCGTCACGAGGTTGTCAGCAGCTAGTTCGGAGCCAGGGTTGAAGCCGAACCAGCCGAGCCAGAGGATGAACACACCAAGGATGGCGAATGGGATGTTGTGGCCCGGGATTGCTCTAGCGGAGCCGTCTGCGACGAACTTGCCTTTGCGAGCACCGACGAGCTTGGCTCCGACCAGAGCGGCGACGCCGCCAGTCATGTGCACGACACCGGAACCAGCGAAGTCAGAATAGACCGCATCACCGATCGAAATGCCAGCGATGAAGCCACCGCCCCAGGTCATGTGGACCACGACCGGATAGATGATGGCGCACATGAACACACCGAAGATGAGGTACGACGTGAACTTCGTCCGCTCTGCCATGGCTCCTGAGGTGATGGTGACTGCAGTTGCGGCGAACACGGCTTGGAAGAAGAAGAACGTTCCGTGGGACAGGTTGATGACGCCACTTCCGCCGATGGCGTTGATGTCGAGATCCTTCATGAAGAAGGCGCCGCCCTCGGTACCGAAGAAGTCGTTGCCGCTGCTGAACGCTAGGGCGTAACCGGTGCAGAAGAAAGCGAGGATGCCGATGATCGCGTCAGCCATGTTTTTGGCGAAGATGTTGACGACGTTCTTGGCGCGGGTGAGGCCTGCCTCGACGAGCGCGAAGCCCGCCTGCATGAAGAAGACCAAACAGCCGGCGATAAACACCCAGATGTTGTCGAGGACGGCTTGGACCTCGGATGCTTCCTGAGCGATGACAGTGCCGGGCATGAGGGCAACGAGGGCGGTGACGCCACCGATGCCGGAGATGATTCGAAGCGCTCGTTTGCGCACGGGTTCCTCCAAAGGATTGGGGTAGGGGAAATGGGATTTGCTTGGAGAATCCAGTGGCGCCGTTGCCGCCCGGATTACGAGAGGCAAGCTACGGACGTTGAGTTGCGGGCTCATCGCTGCAGTGTTTCCAGTGCGTGAATTTGGTCGGAGGGGTGACCGAACCGAATCACGGCGACAGCGTGCTGGCCTCGGAGCGTTCTGGAGACGACCGCCCTCTCCCGAGCGCGAGAACGTCATCTCGCCGGGATGCAACCACCTCGGGCAACGACCTGTGTGGACGATCGCCCGCCCCAGGGGGATCCAGCTGACTCGGGGGTGAGTTGCTGGCTGAAGGGGCGAGGCGACCCTAAAGAGCAAGCTATGCGAGCAATGTTGCGCAACTTTGCAAATTGGGTGAACGACCCGTGAACAGCCTTGGACCACTCAATTAAACAGCGGCGGAATGCTCAACTCTGCAACCGGGGACGCTGACGGGACGGGTGGCACACCGCTGTGATTCGAAGCCTCCACCCATTGCGCACAAGAATGTCGAGATGGACCTGACGTACCCGAACGAAGCCGAAGAGTTCCGCGCCGAGATCAAAGCGTGGTTGCACGACAATCTGCCCGATGGCTGGTTTGATGACGGCTTCGAGATGACGGCCGATGAACGCAAGGAGTTCAACGCGACCTGGCCATCGAAGCTCTTCGAGGGTGGTTGGATCTGTGCGACGTGGCCAGCCGAGTACGGCGGCAAGGGCCTGAGCACGATGCAGGGCGTTGCCCTCTCAGAGGAATTCGCCAACGCGAAGGCACCGATGCGCGGCGACTTCTTCGGCGACACCCTGGTCGGCCCGACGCTGCTGCAGTGGGGTACCGAGGAGCAGAAGAAAGAGTTCCTCCCGGGCATCCTGCAGGGTCGGACTCGCTGGTGCCAGGGATTCTCCGAACCCGACTCTGGTTCTGACTTGGCGTCGATCAAGACGACCGCTGAACTCGATGGCGACGAATGGGTCATCAACGGTCAGAAGGTCTGGACGACCCAGGGACACCACGCCGACTACTGCTTCTTGCTCACCCGAACCGATCCTGACGTCAAGAAGCACGCCGGCATCTCCTACATGCTCGTTCCGATGAACCAACCGGGCATCGAAGTCCGCGGCATCACGCAGCCCGACGGCACGGCCGAATTTTGCGAGGTCTTCTTCTCCGATGCCCGCTGCGCGAAGGACGCCGTTGTCGGTGGAGTCAACAACGGCTGGAAGGTGGCGAACTCCACGCTCGGATTTGAGCGGGGGCAGTCGGCGACGACCGGCTTCCGTCGATTCGCGGAGGAGTATCGACTCCTCGTCGAGAAGGCGAACGAGAACGGTGCGATCGACGATCCGCACATCCGGCAGCGGTTGATGCAGTACTACTCAAAGATCGAGATTCTGCGCTTCAACGGCCTCCGCAATCTCACCGCCACGCTCAACAAGAGCAAGGACATGGGAACAGCGGCCCTCGGCGCAACCAACAAGATGTTCTGGACCGAGATGCACCAACGCTCCATGGAACTCGCGCTCGACATCTATGGTAGCGACTCCATGCTGATTGACACTGGCCCCGAAGCGGGTGGCTGGCCTGGCGCGAGTCGCGACCAGCGACGTGAGGGCTATCCGGTGAGTCCGATGATGTCATCGTTCTTCTTCTCCCGCTCCGAGACGATCTGGGGTGGCACGAGCCAGATTCAGCGCAACATCGTTGGCGAGCGTGTGCTCGGTCTGCCGAAAGAGCCGAAACCGCCGACTGGCGACTGAGCGGCCTCGTAGTTTCTCAATCATGACAATCCAAATCGGTGTGATCGGTGCGGGTGGCATGGGCCGCGAGCACATCAAGAATCTCGCCGCCATCGACGGCGTCGAGGTCATGGTGGTTGCCGATATCGATGCCACCGCTGCGCTCGACGCGGCCGGACTCTGTGACGCGGCGGCGTCGACCGACTCGGCCGACGTCGCAGCAGATTCGAGGCTCGACGGTGTGGTGATCGCATCGCCTGATGACACGCACGCCGATCTAACGATCGTGGCGGTCGAGCGAGGCAGATTCGTCCTATGCGAGAAACCCTTGGCGAGCATCGTCGTCGATGCCGAACGCGTCGTTGCTGCGGAAGCTGCCGCGGGCCGGTCGTTGGTGCAGGTGGCCTTCATGCGGCAGTACGACCCGGCACACCTGCAGGTTCGATCAGCAATAAATGAGCTCGGGTTAGTTCGTCACGTTCGAGCGGTGCATCGCAACACGAATCATCAGTGGGAACGCCCACTCGATCTGGTCTTGTCGCAGTCGCTGATCCACGACGTGCACACTGCCCGGTGGCTGACGGGAACAGAGTTCTTTTCGATCACAACGCAGGTGGTGAGTGGACCGCGACCGGTTGAACACGTGGTGTTGCTCGGCGTGATGGCAGATGGGTCCACGGTCACGATCGAGTTCGTCGAGGCGGCCTACGGCTACGACGTCGAGGTGGAAGTCACGTGCGAGCGGGGCGTGGTAACTGCGCCACAACCAGCACAGCCCGTCGTGCGATCCGAAGGCGCCTCCCATCAGCACGTCGGAGATGACTGGTTCAGCCGTTTCAGAGAGGCATACCGACTCGAGGCGGAGGACTGGATTGCTGGCATTCGGGCTGGTGAGGTACGCGGACCCACCTCAGTCGACGGGTTGGCAGCGCAGCGGGTGGTCGACGCTGCGATTCGTTCGGCGGTCTCCGGCGAGCGCGAGCAAGTCTGACCCCGTCTGTTTTGCCTCGCCTGTTTCGCCTTGGAGTGAAAGTGGATCGTGCCGTCGTTGAGATCGGCAGTTCTTTGTGACTTCCGGCCAGGCAGCTGGGCGGGCCCGCACGTTCCAACGCCCGGTCGGCATGATTAGGAGATGACAGTGACCGGGCGAGGCCCTTGCGATCTCGACCCGGCTGGGCCGGTTGAAGAAGAGCGACTGGTCACGCGCCCATTTGTCATCGTGACACTCAGTGCGTTCGCCTTCTTCATGTACATCGGCACCCTGGTGCCGCTCGTTCCGCTATTTATCGAAGGGCCTCTCAAGGGCGGTGAGTTTGCGCTCGGCTTGAATGCGGCGGTCTTCGCGACTGCAGCGATCTTCGCTCGGCCCGTGCTCGGTCGGCTGGCAGATCGTTACGGCCGGCGATCGATCATCATCGGAGGAGCGTTGACCGCGGCGACTGGCGGCATGCTGATGAGCCAGATCGACTCTCTGAGCGTGCTCATGTTCCTGCGAGTGCTCACTGGAGTGGGCGAGGCGGCAGTGTTCGTTGGCGCCGCCACACTCATCGCCGATCTTTCGCCGCGTGAGCGTCGGGCTGAGGGAGCGAGCTACTTCTCTGTGGCGGTGTTCAGCGGTCTCGGAATGGGCCCAGTCTTCAGCGAATGGCTCCTCGATGACGTCAACTTCGAGCGCACCTTCATCGCTGCCGGTTCCTTCGCAATTATCGCAGCAGCGATTGCTGTCTTCGCTCCCGCCCGTGTCGAGTCACCTGATGACAACAAAGGGACAGCTGGTGACTCAACGCGCGGTGGCGCCCCGCCGATGAAGGCCCTTGCGGAGAGTGGCGTCTTGAGTTTTATCCACCCCGCGGCGATCCTGCCGGGGACCGTTCTTGCGTTTGGCATCGGCGGGCTCACCACGTTCTTCCTCTTCATCCCCGACTATGCGCGAGATCACGGATTCACCAGTTCGGGCGGCCTGTTTCTTGCCTATGCGCTCGTCTCACTTGTCATCCGTCTGTTCGGAGCAAAGCTGCCGGAGCGTCTTGGGCCGCGTCGTTCGGTGTCAATTGCCCTCAGTACGATGGCGGCGGGTCTGGCCGTGTTCGCGCTCTTCCCCAGCGTGCCCGGCCTCTGGACAGGAGCGGTGCTGATCGGACTTGGCGCTGCGTTCAACTATCCGTCGTTGATGGCGCTCACCGTCAACAAGGCCAACGATGCTGAGCGGGCCTCCGCGATCAGTTCGTTCACGATGTTCTTCGAGATCGGCTCGGTCGGCGCAGGACTCACCATTGGCGTCCTCGCGCAACTTGTCGGTAAGCAGTACGGCTTCTTCGGCGGAGTGGCGTTCTGCCTGATTGGGCTCTGGCTGTTGCGGGTCAAGGTCGCACCAGCCGAACCGAAGCCGGCGATCGTGCCCGCCTAGGTCAGCGGAAATCAGACGCCTATCGCGATGGCTGATTTCCGCTGGTGAAGCCGCCGACGCTCCGGCATGATGGAGCCATGCCACTGCTCGACCACGACCACTGCTACGACATCGTTCGCAGCGGTGACCGCAGGTTCGACGGAGTGTTCGTCACGGCGGTGAGGACCACGGGGATTTACTGCAGGCCGAGCTGCCCCGCAATGACCCCGAAGCAGACCAACGTCGAGTTCCACCACACACCTGCAGCAGCCCAGCAGCGGGGCTTTCGGGCATGCAAGCGATGCCGCCCTGACGCTTCGCCTGGGTCGCCGGAATGGAATCTGCGACAGGACGTCGTCGGCCGAGCAATGCGGATGATCGCCGACGGCACCATCGAACGTGACGGCGTTCCCGGGCTGGCCCGGCAACTCGGCTACAGCGAGCGGCACCTCAATCGAGTGATGACCGACGAGCTGGGAGCGGGACCGCTCGCCATCGCCCGAGCTCATCGCGCGCACACGGCGCGGTTGCTCATCGAGACCACATCGATGCCGTTCACCGACATCGCCTTCGCCGCTGGATTCGGCAGCGTGCGCCAGTTCAACGACACGGTGCGTGAAGTCTTCGCGTCATCGCCGACAAATCTTCGAGCAAACTGCGGAAGCGTTGCGGGCGCTGGACCAGCAGGAGAAGTAACCCTTCGGCTCCCCGCTCGGCAACCGTTCGCGGGTGCTGAGTTGCTGGCGTTCCTCGGAGCGCACGCGATTCCTGGCCTTGAGTCGTGGGACGGCGAGTGCTTCGCGTTGGTGCTCACGCTTCCGCACGGTCACGGCACCGCTTTGCTGCGCGCACATGATGATCACATCGAGGCCAGAGCGCGGCTCGTCGACTGGGCTGATCTGTCGAGTGCCGTGCAAAGACTGCGGCGTCTGCTCGATCTCGATGCCGATCCGATTGCGATCGACGAAGCGCTGAGGGTCGAACCAGCGCTCGGACGATTGGTTCAAGCTATGCCTGGACGGCGCGCCTCGGCGAGCGCTGATCCGTTCCAGACGACTCTCCGGGCCATCGTGGGGCAGCAGGTGTCGCTTGCTGGGGCGCGCACCGTGACGGGCCGACTGGTGGCAGCACTGGGAGCTCCAATCGACGCGGATCTGGCTGGCGCAACCGCGCTGACGCATGCTTTTCCGACCGTCGAGCAACTCGCCGATGCTCCTGATGAATTCTTTGCGATGCCGATGGCACGTCGTGACACCGTGCGGCGAGTTGCTGCGGCGGCTGCGGACGGTGTGCTCGTCCTCGACGCTGGTGTCGATCATGTCGAGACTCGTGCCCGGCTGCGCGAACTGAAGGGCATCGGCCCGTGGACTGCCGACTACGTGGTGATGCGCGGACTCGGTCATCCCGACGTGTTCCTCGGCACCGACCTGGTCGCAGTGAATGCACTGCGAGCACTCGGCCTTGAACCGACCGACGCCGTGAGGTGGGCGCCGTGGCGCTCATATGCCCTGCATCACCTCTGGGCAAGCCTCGGAACACTCGATGCGGCCGCACGGTCTGCCGCCAGCCCAAAACTTGACCAACCATCAACTGCAACGACGAGAACGGAAGTGTCATGACGGCGACCACCCTTGCCTCCACCGCGATGAGCAGCCCTGTTGGACAGCTCACGATCATCGCGTCAGATATAGGAATCCGCGCTGTGCTCTGGCCCACCGACAACCCGAAGCGAGTGCCGCTCGGCGACGTAGAACCCCGTGAAAATTATCCCGTGCTATCGAGCGCCGTGACGCAGCTCGGCGAGTATTTCGAGGGGCATCGTCAAGACTTCGACCTCCCGCTTGATCCGACCGGAACTGAGTTCCAGCTGTCGGCGTGGACGGCGTTGCGGTCGATTCCGTTTGGCACGACGGTGAGTTATGGCGAGCAGGCCGAACAGATGGGTGACAAGCGCAAGGCGCGTGCCGTCGGTGCTGCAAACGGGCGCAACCCCATTTCGATCATCGTTCCCTGCCATCGCGTTGTCGGCTCGAACGGATCACTCACTGGGTTCGCCGGAGGCATCGACACCAAAGACTGGCTCCTCATCCACGAACGCCGAGTCGCCGGCCACACCCTCAACCTCTAGCCAGCCGCCACCCTCCGAAAAATGTTGGCATAGCGGCGCTGAGCGACGATCTTGCCGCACATTTCGGTTGGGGTGCTGTGGGGTCTCCATTCTGTGGGGCATCAGCGTCGCTGAGCGGGCACCTCCCTGCATTTTTCGGGTGAGGGGTGTGGCAGGGTGGCGAGATGAGGTACGTCCCCTTCGGAAACACTGGACTGTCGATCTCCGCGATCACGCTGGGCTGTATGAGCTTCGGCGAATCGGGCAAGGGCACACATGCCTGGAGCATGGATGAGGCCACCAGCCGACCGTTCATCGAGCAAGCGCTCGAGGCAGGCATTAACTGCTTCGATACGGCCAACGTTTACTCTCTCGGCTCGAGCGAAGAGATCATTGGTCGAGCGTTGGCGGACATGACGAACCGCGAGGACGTCATCATCGCCACCAAGGTCCGCGGACGAATGCGGGAAGGACGTTTCGGAGAGGGACTGTCGCGCAAGGCGATCATGCACGAGGTCGATGAGAGCCTGCGGCGACTCGGAACGGACTACATCGACCTGTATCAGATCCATCGATGGGACCACCGCACGCCGATTGAGGAAACGATGGAGGCGCTGCACGATCTAATCAAGATGGGCAAGGTGCTGCACATCGGTGCCTCATCGATGTATGCCTGGCAGTTCAGCAAGGCGCAATACGTGGCCGATGCGCATGGTTGGACGCGGTTCGTCAGCATGCAGCCGCACTACAACCTCATCAACCGCGAAGAGGAACGCGAGATGCTCCCGCTCTGTGTGGACATGAACATCGCCGTGATCCCGTGGAGCCCAATGGCTCGTGGCAAGTTGACCCGGGCGTGGGACGAATCGACAAACCGCACCGAGAGCGATGAGTTCGGCCGGTACCTCTACGGCATGCTGGAATCTGATCGTGCTGTCGCCGATGCGGTCGCGGCGGTTGCGGAGGGACGCGGCGTGTCTCGAGCACAGATTGCGCTCGCGTGGGTGTTACGGAACCCGGCGGTTACGTCGCCGATCATCGGAGCAACCAAGCCTCATCACATCGATGACGCGGTTGCAGCCGGGGACCTGAAGCTGACTGACGACGAAGTCAAGGCGCTTGAAGATCCGTACGTCCCACATCCCATCGTCGGCTTTGCATAACGTAATCTAAGTCTCTCTTCAGCACGAGGAGCCAGCAGTGCGAACCGGCAGTAACAACCGGAACTACTTGCGGCGAGCGGCGGTGGACTGGGCTTTGCGCAAGCGGTCAGCTTCTTTCTTTGCGGCCTTTGCGGCCTTGCGCTGTTCGCGCAGCTTCGCTTGCTCATCGTCGGAACGCTTGGCGGTGTCGAGCACCGGAGCGAGCTGCGGCTCCTCGGTCTTAGGCAGGGCAAGCACTTCGTCGTTCTTCAGCAGGTCACGGATGATCGCCGATGCCGGAGCCTCACCCGCGATGGTGGCAGCGAGCATGATCCGCGTGACGGCGAGCCCGTGTCGTTCGACGAGTCCGGGCAGCACTTCCTTGAGCTGATCAGTCGACGGGTTGTCGGCATTCTCACCGAGTCCCTCGATGCAATCGGCGAGACAAGCGTCAGAGAGGATGGCCGCGATTGCTTCCATGCTGCCGTCAATACGGCCGGACTTCACTCCGGCACGTAATGAGTCTGCGTTGAGTTCGCCCTCAATAAACGACTCGAGTCCCTCACGGTGATCATCGTCCAATGCCTCGATACCTGACGTGATTTCGTCGTCGGTTGCGGCCTTGATTGAGCGGTCCAGCAGACCCAGGGCCTGCATACGGTTCTTCACGTGATTCACGGGCTGCGACGCTACCGCGGAAACCAGCTGAGCAGTACCGGATCCGAGGCAGGGTGCCGACGACTCCGTATAACTTCAGCGAGGCCACCGACGTTGCTGGTGGTTTGTCTCGAAGCTTTCTGGACGTGCGACCCCGATCCGGCCTATTCTCACGGCGCCTACACCTTCGTGCCGTTCGACCGTTGGAGGCGGTCACGACGGGGATATCGGAGGAACCGTGGCAACAGTGTCGCTCAACGGCGTCGAGAAGATATGTGACAATGGGTATCACGCCATTCATGACCTGAGCCTCGAGATTGAAGACAAGGAATTCCTAGTCCTCGTCGGTCCGTTGGGTTGTGGCAAGTCGACTGCGTTGCGAATGGTTGCCGGCCTCGAGTCGATCGCGGGCGGCGAACTCCGTATCGGCGACCGTGCTGTCAACGATGTCGAGCCGAAGGATCGCGACATCGCCATGGTCTTCCAGAATTACGCCTTGTACCCACACATGAGCGTGTATGACAACATCGGGTTCGCGCTGAAGCTTGCCAAGGTGCCGAAGGAAGAGATCGACGTCCGGGTTCGCAAGGCGTCGGCAATCCTCGAACTCGACTCGTACCTCGATCGCAAGCCCGGGTTGCTGTCGGGCGGCCAGCGCCAACGTGTCGCAATGGGCCGCGCCATCGTCCGTCAGCCAGCGGCATTTTTGATGGACGAGCCGCTGTCGAACCTTGATGCAAAGCTGCGTGGTCAGATGCGCGCAGAGATCGCAGCGCTCCAGCGTGACCTTGCCGTAACCACCATTTACGTCACGCACGTTCAGGTTGAGGCGATGACAATGGGAGACCGGGTTGCCGTGCTCAAAGACGGGCTACCTCCAGCAGATCGATACGCCGCAGAATCGTTACGACCGCCCAGACAACGTGTTTGTGGGTGCTTTCATCGGTTCGCCGTCAATGAACCTCTACGAGGGCAGATAGACATTTCAGGAGGTTGGCTTAGAAGCAGCCACCCTTGGAAGGGTGCGTAATAGCTCACTGGTCGAGTGATCCTGACGTAGTCGAGGAATCGACGAGTGGAAGCGCAGCCAACGCAGTTGGGCGGTTCAGTCCGCGTACTCGAGCTCGCATCGGAGAGAACATCGACAATGCCGTGGCCATCGAGAACGTTCACTTCTTTGACGCTGTTACACGCAAAGCCATATCGACCTGAAGGACATCTCGCCGATTTAGAAAATGAGCAGGTAACGCGCTGCGGGTTGAGCTTCCGTTTTCGCTAAGACGCTGCGTGATCAGCGTGCAAATCGTGGCTTGATTGGCGCGTGGGCGATTCTCGGCAACACGTGCTCTGCAAACAAGTCGCATTCTGCGGAATGGGTGTACCCAGACAAGATAAAGGCGCCGATTCCCACATTTTGGTACGCCTGCAGCTTGGCAGCCACCTGATCCGGATTGCCGACAATTGCTGCGCCGGCGCCGCTCCGGGCCCGGCCGATGCCCGTCCACAAGTTGTCCTCGACAAAGCCGTCATCAGCAGCAACTTCACGGAGCGCTGCCTGGCGGGCTACGCCAAACGAGGCGGCATCAAGCGACTTGTTGCGAATTGCATCTCCGGTATCGACGTCGAGCTTTGATACGAGATGCTCGGCCGCTCTGCGCGCCATGGCCTCGGTCTCGCGTACAATCACGTGGGCGCGTAGACCATAGATGAGCTCCCGATCGTAGTGTTTGGCGGCCAGCGTCGTCATCTCAGCCACCGTGCCGCCCACCGATGCAACGGTGTCAGGCCAGGTCAGGAAGACGTCTGATTCGGCAGCGGCGACGTCCTTAGCCGCCGGAGAGAACCCGCCGAAGTAGAACGGCGGAGAGGTTGCGCCCTCGAGGATCCGGGGTGGCTCAAGTTCAAGATCGACAAACTCTCCGTGAAAGTCGATTGCTTGGCCATTGAGTAGTTGGCGCAGGACCTGCATCCATTCTCGAGTGCGCTGATAGCGCGGTGCGGAGTCGAGCGCTTCACCCGGGATATCGGAGCTGATGATGTTGATGCAGAGCCGGCCACCAGCCATCTGGTCGATGCTGGCTAGCTGACGAGCGAGCTGGGGCAGGTGCATCTCCCCCATACGTACGGCGAGCAAAAGATTGATGTGCTCGGTCTGGATGGCAATACCGGCGGCAAAGGCGGTCGAGTCGATGCCCAACTTGTAGCCGGAGGGCAGTAGCACGTTGTCGAAGCCGTTGCGATCGGCTGTCTGTACGATATTCGAGCAGTGCTTCCACGAGCTCGTGAGTGTTGGGTTGGGCTGGCCGAGAAATTCGTAGTCGTCGTCGCACAGAGCGCTAAACCAGGAGATCTCGGGAATGGTCGGATCGGCGATGGAACTCATGGCAGTTGAACTCCCTCAGACGCTTGGACGATGGTGTAGACGTCGGCCCGGTCAAGGTGGACGTTGAGCGCACGGACAGCATCGGTGATGCGACCGATGTTCTGGGATCCAACGATGGCGATCGGCCGTGACGGGTGAGCAAGCACGAATGCCAACGCGATATGGCTGCGGTCGACCCCTTCGCGCTGAGCGAGTCGATCGAGTTCTGCGAGCAGTCCGGGCTTGACACCATCACCAGTGGCGAGCGATCCGCCAGCGAGTGGACTCCACGCTATGGGGGTGATGCCGAGTTGCATGCACTGGTCGAAGGTGCCATCGCGCATCGGGTGCAGGCGATGAGCAGAGAACTCGGGCTGGTTGGTGGCGATTGGAAAGTCGAGGTGTTCTTGCAGAGCTGCGACTTGGGCCAGGGTGTGGTTGGAAACGCCGACCTCCCGGATTTTGCCGGCGACGCGCAATTCCGTGAGCGTCGCCGCAACATCTGCTGGGTGGGCGTATAGGTCCGGTCGATGGATCTGGTATAAGTCGATGACGTCGACACCCATCCGACTCAATGACGCTTCGCAGGCACTCCGGAGATACGACTTCGACGAGTCGTAGGGGAGTGGTGGCATGATCCCGCCCTTAGTTGCGAGCACTATGCGGTCGCGCAGTCCAGGTGACTCGGCCAGCACAGAACCGAGGATCTCTTCGACTTGGCCAAATCCTGTGCCACCCCAATCGAAGCCATAGACGTCTGCGTTGTCGACGAGGTTCATTCCGGCGTCTAATGCGGCTTCCAGGGTCTGCTGAGCAGCAACGATGTCGGTGTTTGTATATCTCCAGAGTCCGAAAGACAGCGGTCCGACGTTGGTAAGAGAACCGAGCGAACGAGCAGAAGAATCGACCAGAGTTGTCACGCACCAAACCTACCCACCGGAGGAGTAACGGGAAATGGGTCGAAAGGACTCTTTTTCTGGCCTTCCGGCTGGGGAACAGAATGCCTCTGCGGGCCGCTGACCTGGGTTCGCTTACCGTAAGTTCTGAAGAAGCTGAGATGACGAGGACGGCAAGTCTGCGCGACGATGAGGTTCTCATGAAAACTTCTGCTGGGACTGCCCATCATGCGATCTCGTTGATCGATCTGACCGACTTGTCCGACGACCGTACCTCTAGTGGCATAGACGCCTTGTGTAAGCGCGCGGCGGAATATGGCACGGCAGCAGTGTGCGTGTGGCCCGAATACGTCGCGCGCTGCGTTGACTTGCTTGCCGGCACCGACGTGGCCGTTGCGACAGTCGTCAATTTTCCTATGGGCAATGAACAAATCGGCGTTGTCCTTGATCAGACCTTGACGGCGCTGTCAGACGGGGCGAACGAGATTGACGTCGTGCTGCCGTACAAAATGTTCCGGAATGGCGACGTTAAACCGACGGCAAGCCTGATCGAGGCGGTCGGCGACATTATCGCCCCGCCCGGCGTACTTAAGGTCATTCTCGAGACTGGCGAACTCGACAACGAGGCGATCCGCAGTGCAGCCGAGCTTGCGGTGGGCCTCGGTGCGGACTTCATCAAGACCTCGACCGGCAAGACTGATGTCAGCGCGACCCTTGGTGCTGCCCGAATCATGCTTGAGGTCATCGCCGCCACCGATCACACCGTCGGGATCAAGCCGTCAGGCGGAATTCGTAGCTTCAACGACGCTGTCGATTATCTTGACCTCGCCGAAGAGGTCATGGGGTCAGATTGGGCAACCCGATCGACGTTTCGCTTCGGGGCATCGGGCCTGCTGGACGCGCTGCTGGCTAAGGTCTCAAACCCCGACTAAGAGGCCTTGCCGATGAGGCCAGACGCCGTAGTTCAACCGAACGGCAATGGTCGAAACGACAAGATGCAAATGGCGCCCTCGGTAGGATTCGAACCTACGACACCTGGTTCCGGAAACCAGTGCTCTATCCCCTGAGCTACGAGGGCGGGGTAAACACGTTACTCGGGCAAGCTACCGTGCATTGCCCGTCGCTCCAGCGGAATCGCTTGCCTTTTCGACCGGTCGCGACGTGGCGGAACTCACCGCCATGAGCCGGTCGTCAGGGCGGAGCGCACCGATCTTCGGATTGTCGAATGCAAGCCGTTGTCCGTCTCGAACCACTTCGAGCACGCGTACATGGGCGGGAGCGACATGGACGCCGTCGATCACAGTCGGAGCAACCTCGACGATTTCCAGATCGGCGCCAGCCTCCAGTAGATCGTCGATCACATCAAGCGCTTGGGGAGTCCGTGAAGCGATACCAACCAGGCGCCCAACGGCTGCAGCCTGGTCGATGGCTGAGTCGGCGCCGCTCTGACGGAGCAGGTGGAGGTTCTCTCGATCCCGAACCGTGACGACGATCCGCGCAGTCGGGTTCAGCTCGCGAGCGGTCAAGGTGATCAAGACCGCCGTGTCGTCTCGATTCGGGGTGATCACTACAGACTCGACGCGATCGATTGCAGCCTGATTGAGCACTGACACCTTGGAGGCGTTGCCGGTAATGGCGATGAAGCCGTCCTGGCTCGCCAACGCAAGCGCTTGTTCGTCGATATCAACCACCGCAATTTCGTTTCGCTGTACGCCCTGCGCGACGAGCGCGCTGGCAGCGGCGCGTCCCGTCGATCCGTAGCCGCAGATCAGGTGGTGATGGTTCACGGTTCGTCTCCATTGTTGGGTCTTCAGCAGCGTGCGTGACCGCTCGGTCAGAACTTCGACGGTCGTTCCGACGACGAGGATCAGGAAGAGGATGCGGGCAGGAGTGATAAGGAGCAGCGCTGCCAGGCGAGTTGAGGGGGTAACGGCGCTGATATCGCCGTAGCCGGTGGTTGTGACGGTGACCGACGCATAATAGAGCGCGTCGATCAGGCCCAACTTGCCGCCCGCGGAATCGGAATAGCCGTTGCGGCCGATAAGGACGACAACTGCAATAAAGACCAGGAGCCCAACGGCGAATCCGATCCGCCGTCCGATGGCCGCGATCGGTGCGCGCGGTGATGAGGGCAGTCGAATTAAGTCGACCGCATTCTGAGTGGGCCGGCGACCGAACCTCATCGTGGACATCGACTCACCAATCACGAGGTTAGTGCCAGTCAGAGATCCCAGGGTGAGACCGAACCAGCGAATGGATCCGTCCACTAGGCATCACCTTTCGAATGGTCAGGGTGCGAGCGGCTTGCATCGGGCACAATAGGTGGCGCATGTCCGATCCCCTCGCCTCACTCTCGACGCTGCTTGAACCTTTGTTCGCTAATTTCAACGGCGGAGTGCCCGCCGATCCCACAGTGCGACCGTCTGATCGAGCTGATGCCCAAATAAACGGCGCCCTTGCGTTGGCCAAGCGACTGGGCGAGAACCCGCGTGACTTGGCGCAGCAGGTTCTCGAGTCGGGCATCTTGACTGATGTCGCCGCTGACGCCGAGGTGGCAGGACCTGGCTTCATCAACGTCACTTTCTCGTCGTCCTTTCTCGAATCACAGCTCGCAGCAGTTGTCAAAGATAAGCGGCTCGGCGTCGCGATTGCCGCCGAACCGAAGATCGTGGTCGTGGACTATTCAGCGCCGAACGTTGCGAAGGAGATGCATGTCGGTCACCTGCGCTCGACCGTAATCGGCGACTCGCTCGTTCGGCTCCACGAGTTTCTCGGTCACACAGTGATCCGCGAGAACCACATCGGCGACTGGGGCCGGCCGTTCGGCATGCTGATCGAGCACCTGCTCGATCTCGGCGAAGACGTCGTTAGCGATGGGTTGTCGCAGGGCGATCTCGATGGCTTCTACAAGCAAGCCAATACGAAGTTTAAAGACTCCGAAGAATTTCAGGACCGGGCCCGAGACCGAGTCGTCCTGTTACAAGGGGGCGATGAAGCAACCCTTGTGTTGTGGCGTCGCCTCGTCGAGATGTCCAATTCCTATTTTCAACGGGTGTACACCAAGCTTGACGTTCTCCTCACCGATGATGACCTAGCGGGGGAGAGTCGTTACCAACCTCTAATGGAAGGCGTGTACGCACGACTCGACTCAGCGGGGCTGCTGCGCGAAGACGCCGGCGCGATGGTGGTGTTTCCTCCGGGCTTCAAAAATCGCGATGGCGCGCCACTTCCAATGATTGCGAAGTCGCAGACCGGTGCGTTCATGTATGCGACCAGTGACCTGGCGTGCGTAGTTGATCGTGTCGAGCGGCTTGACGCTGATCTGATGTTGTACGTCATCGGAACGCCGCAGGCGCAACACTTGCAGATGGTATTTGAAGTCTGTCGAATGGCTGGCTGGCTAGTGGAGCCGACCAAAGCAGTGCACGTCGGGTTTGGCAATGTGTTGGGCGCAGACCGCAAGATGATGCGTAGTCGGGCCGGCGACTCGGTCAAGCTCGCCGACCTGCTTGATGAGGCGGTCGAGCGAGCGGAAGTGGCGATTGCCGAGAAAAACCCCGACATCGGGCATGAGGAGAGGCTCGTCGTGGCCAACATGGTGGGTATCGGAGCCTTGAAATATTCTGACTTGTCCACCGAACGCATTAAGGACTACGTCTTCGACTGGGACCGAATGCTTGCCTTTGAGGGCAACACGGGCCCGTACTTGCAGTACGCGCATGCTCGGATCTGTTCGATTTTCCGCCGAGCGCGCATTGATAGGGCATCGGTACGTTCGGAACACATAATCCTGAACCAACCGCAGGAGCGAGGGCTTGCGATGCGTTTGCTCGCCTACCCGTCGGCGATCGCCACCACGCTCGATTCGTTTAGCCCTCATAAGCTTTGCACTTACGTTTACGAACTGGCGTCCGACTTTTCGTCGTTCTACCAGGAGTGCCCGATTCTCAAGTCGCCCGAGCCGATGCGTACGAGTCGACTTGCCTTGGCTGACTTCACGGCGCAGGTGCTCGAACACTCGCTTGGTCTGCTCGGCATTACCGCTCCCGAGCAGATGTGATGATCTTCGCCCCCGCCCACACGGACCAACGCCATCAGATCGCTCGCACAGGCTGGAATCGACGATGAGCGCAATTCCAATGCAGTTGCTGTCTGACAATGCGATTGTCGGTTCCGATGGAAACTTGAGTGTTGGCGGATGCTCGATCGCGGAGATTGCAGCGGAGTACGGCACACCGGTGTTCGTGTATGACGAAGCTCATCTTCGGGCTCGTTGTCAGCAAGCGGTTGCCGCGTTCGGTCATCAACAGGTCGTGTATGCCACGAAGGCGTTCCTGTGTAAGGCGATGGCCCGGCTCGTATATGAAGAGGGCCTTCTGCTTGATGTCGCATCGGGTGGTGAACTGGCTGTCGTGCTGGCTGCCGGTGTTCCTGCCGACGTATGCACATTGCACGGCAACAACAAATCGATGAAGGAACTGAGCGAGGCGATCGTCGCTGGAGTGAGGCACATCGTTGTTGACTCGTTCGACGAACTTGACCGCCTTGACATACTCGCTGCCGATCAGTTGGGACCGATCCCGAAGGTACTGTTGCGAATCACTCCCGGCGTCTCGGCACACACGCACGAATTCATCGCGACCGGGCAGGACGACTCAAAGTTCGGTTTTAACCTCGGCAACGGCGATGCGCTCAAGGCAGTTGACCGGGCACGCCAATCGACGTCAGTCGAACTCGTCGGTGTGCACTGTCACATTGGTTCAAACGTGTTCAAGGCTTCATCGTTCGCCAGAACTGCAGCGGTGATGGCCGATTTTGCTGTGCCGCTTGACCTTCCCGAACTGGTACTTGGTGGCGGCCTGGGCGTCGCGTATATCGATGGCGAAGAGGCGCCAACGATCGCGACCTGGGGCAACGTGCTGCTGGATGCCTGCCAAGCGCTTGGCGTGCGTTCGAAAGTCAGCGTGGAACCTGGGCGGGCAATTGCCGCAGCAGCAGCCATGACGGTGTACAGCGTCGGCACCATCAAACACATTCCAGGTGTCCGGACATACATCTCGGTCGACGGTGGGATGAGCGACAATCCCCGACCTGTTTTGTATGGATCGGGTTACGAGTCCTTTCTGCCCCGAGCCGTCACCGACGAGCGGGCGATGACTGCGCGGTTGGTCGGTAAGCACTGCGAATCTGGCGATGTCTTGTCGTTCGCCGCGCAGTTGCCGGCTGACACGGCAGTGGGCGACCTCCTCGCCATGCCGGTCACTGGTGCCTACGGTCACTCAATGGGCTCCAATTACAACAAGATCACGCGGCCGCCGGTCGTGTTCGCAGCCAATGGCGATGCGCGCCTTGTCGTGCGTCGCGAAACCTACGACGATCTACTCACCACAGATATCGGTTGATTTGCTCCTAACTAATAATCGGAGCCAGCGTGCGGAGACGGATTAGCAACATCCCCGACCTGCTCAAGCTGATCCAAACAGGGGAAGGAGCGCAAGAGGGGAGCGGGTAGAACGGTCCGCAAGTCGGCACCTCGTGCTCAGCGGTTCGAGCCCGAGCTTCGTGTGAGTGTTCGTTGAGCCTCGGCAGTGATGTTGACTCCGGTGGGATCATGAGGCCTTGTCGCAGTGAAGCACGATCCAGTGAGGGCAAAGAGTTGGGAAACTCAACGCTCATTACGTCACGGTGCTGCCGTCATTGTAAAACTGCGATACGCAGCGTATGGAGATGGTCAGACGCATCCGTTATCGGCGGCACAGTAACGGCATCCGCAAGATGCGGCGATGTGCTGTGCTCTGTTCAGCAACGCACCCTAATCGGATCGCTCGCAGCCAGTAGCCTCAAGGCCGTGACCAGCACAGCAACGTCTTTCAAGATTGGGGTGCTCGGCTGCGGCAACGTGGGCGCGGCACTCATTGATCTCGTCGCCACCCAGCGCGCCAGTGTCTTCGAACGTACGAGCATTGACCTCGAAGTGACGCAAGTCGCAGTGCGTAATATGTCCGCACCGCGGGAGGTTGACCTCGCTGAGGGTGTCCTCACTCGAGATGCCATGGCCGTGGTCACCGATCCGGACGTCGACATCGTCGTGGAGTCGATCGGCGGTATCGAGCCGGCCCGCGAGTTAATTCTCGCAGCACTCGCGCATGGCAAACCAGTAGTGACCGCGAACAAGGAATTGCTCGCAAACGTTGGTGCCGAGCTGTACGCTGCCGCCGACGCAGCGGGTCGGGATTTGCTGTTTGAAGCAGCGGTCGCTGGCGGTATTCCCGTGGTGCGAGCGCTGCGCGAAAGCCTTCACGGTGAACCGATCAGCCGCGTGCTCGGGATCATCAACGGCACAACGAACTACATCCTCACCAAGATGACCGATGCGGTGGAGAATGGCGGAGATGCTGACTACGGCGCAGCCCTGAGGGATGCTCAGAGCCTCGGCTACGCCGAACGCGACCCCACAGCTGACGTTGAGGGTTACGACGCTGGCGCCAAGGCGGCCATTATTGCCACCGTTGCGTTCGGAAAAAAGGTGGTGGCGGGCGACGTATACCACCAAGGCATTAGCGAGATCACCGCATCGGAAATCGCAATTGCTCGACGCCTGGGCTACGTGGTCAAGTTGCTCGGCATCGTTGAGCGCAATGCCGCCAGCGGTGAGATCAGCGTGCGTGTGCACCCCACGATGGTTCCTGACCATCATCCGCTCGCGACCGTTCGGGATAGCTTCAATGCCGTCTTTATCGAAGGTGACTATGCCGACAGTCTGATGTTTTACGGCCGAGGTGCGGGCGGCGCCCCGACTGCCAGCGCGGTGTTCGGCGATGTGGTTGACGCAGCTGTCAACCTGCGAGCAGGCACGCATGGTTCGCTTGGCGAGCTCGGCAAGGCGACTATTCGCCCGATCGACGAGACGTCTGCTGAGTACCTGCTGGGCCTAGACGTAGCAGATCAGCCTGGCGTGCTCCACGCAGTTGCAGGTGTCTTCGCTAAGCATCGGGTGAGCATTCGGGTTGCCGAACAGGAAGGCAATGGGCCCGAGGCGCGGTTGGTTTTCATCACCCACGATGCACTTGAGAAGCATGTGCAAGCCACGGTGCGTGAACTCAATGAACTCGATGTCGTGCTTAAAGTCGGTGGCCTACTGCGCGTGATTGGCGACTGAGCGTGCGTTACGTCTCGACTCGCGGATCAGCTCCTGATTTTGGCTTCAACGATGTGTTGCTGGCAGGCCTCGCCATGGATGGCGGTTTGTACATGCCTGAATCGTGGCCAACCTTGGAACCGTCTCGAGGCGCTCGAACCTATGTCGAGCGTGCGGTCGAGGTGATGTTGCCGTTCGTCACCCCCGATATCGACGAGATCACCCTGACCAACCTGTGTACGGAGGCCTATTCGTCTTTTCGCCATCCGGCAATCACGCCGCTGGTGCAGATCGACCATCGCCACTGGGTGCAGGAGTTGTTCCATGGTCCAACCCTGGCATTTAAAGACGTGGCGTTGCAGTTGGTCGGCAAGCTATTCGACCATGTCCTGTCGGTTCGAGGCGACCGAGTCACCATCGTTGGCGCAACGAGTGGCGATACCGGGTCGGCCGCCATTGATGGCGTTTCGGGCTGCGCCAACGTCGACATCGTGATTCTGTATCCGTTGGGTCGGACCAGTGATGTTCAGCGCAAGCAGATGACCACTGTCGAGGCACCCAACGTTCACACCGTCGCAGTAGAGGGTACTTTCGACGATTGCCAAGATTTGGTGAAGGCCATGTTCAACGACGTCGCCTTTCGGACTCGGAACCAACTGTCGGCGGTCAACTCGATCAACTGGGCTCGGGTCATGGCCCAGACCGTCTACTACGTCACCGCCTCAGAAACATTCGCCACCGCTCCCACATTCAGCGTGCCCACTGGCAACTTCGGCAATGTACTCGGAGGTTGGATTGCACGCGAGATGGGTGCGCCGATTCGTGACTTCATCATCTCGTCGAATACCAACGACATTCTCACGCGGTTTGTCAACGATCACGACATGACTGCGTGTGGTGTGGTCCCGACGTTGAGTCCGTCGATGGATATTCAGGTGTCATCAAACTTTGAGCGACTGCTGTTTGAGATAAACGTTAGAGATGGCGGAATGACAGCTGAGCAGTTGACGCGGTTTCGTGCGACCGGGCGACTCGACATCGAAGCTGACCAGCGCGACCGTTTTATTGCGGGCTCGTTCCGTGCAGCAGCGTTCGACGATGTGTCGACGCTAAGCGAGATTCGACGGGTGTACGAAGCCTCGGGCTATGTTCTCGATCCGCATACAGCCACGGGCACGGCGGCGGCTCGGATGTTGTCAGCGGCTGACGACGGTGGTCCAGTTGTCACGCTAGCGACAGCGCATCCCGCCAAGTTCCCAGACGCCGTTGAAGAGGCCATTGGTTTCCGTCCGGAACTCCCCGCTCATCTGGATGATCTCTTCGAACGAGAGGAGCGAACCCAGACCGTCGCGAATGACTTAGTCGCCGTGCAACGTCTGGTTGAGCAACTAACGGGTTGAAGACAAAATGTCAGCGGTGTAAGTAACACGCGGTTGGGCGTTGCATTCTTACCGGTGACCGGGCTATCGTTTCATTCACTCGGTTCGCTGAGTCGCACCCCGAATTCTCGGTAGTGTGCGCATGTCTGCTCAGGGGATCTTGTTGGGCGCGATTAAACCCCTCATTGCCTCCCTTGAGACCTGATCACTTTCCGTGTTTCAGCCCACTCGGCTGACTGCGGGAGGAGAGGAACAACGTGGCCGCTGCCGCTCTTGAACAGTCCGTATTGGAATCTAAGGACAAAGACACCCTGTTGGAAATGGCCAAGGCGCTCGGCGTCAAGGCGAATGCGCGACTGAAAAAGTCTGACATCATCGACAAGATTCTCGACACGACGGGCCCGTCAAGCGGCCCTGCGTCGAGTAATGCTCCGGCGAAGTCGTCTGAGGCCGCACCGGGGCGGGAAGATCGCATGCTGCGCCCGGACCGCACCGTTTCGGCCCCACCGCAGAAGTCTGCGTCTGAACCCACTGCAGATGGGGTCGTCCTCGGTGACGATGGCGAGCCACTTGCTGATTGGGAGATTGCTCTGCGTGAGCAAGGTGTCGATACGAATGTCAGCGACGTCGGCTCGCCGGATAATGAACCAAAGCAAGCTGAAGAAAGTCACAATGACGGTGGCAATCGCAACCGTAATCGCAACCAGCCCGATGGAAACCGCGACGGTGCGGGCAACCGCGATAGTGGTAGCCAGGTTGGAAATCGCAACCGCAACCAGGGCGGTGGACAGTCTGGAAATCAAGGCGGCCAGCAACGCAACCGAAACGATGAGAACGGCGAAGGTGGTAACAAGCGCCGTCGTCGTCGCCGCAAGGGCGGCGGACGCGGCTTTGAGGGTCCTCAAGGCGAAGATGCCGAGATGCTTGACGGCGACGGTCAGCCACAGAGTGCCGAGCCGATAGAGGTCACCGGTTTCCTCGACGTACGCGATGAGGGCTACGGCTTCTTGCGCACAGATGGCTACCTCCCAACGAAGCAGGACGCGTATATTACGGTTAGGATTGCCCGTCAGTTCGGTCTTCGCAAGGGCGATGAAATCACTGGCACTGTGCGTCCAGCGCAGCGCAACGAGAAGAATCCACAGCTCATTGACGTCAAGACCGTCAATGGCGGTGATTCGGAAGCTGCAAAGAAGCGGCCGCATTTCGAGAAGTTGACGGCGCTGTTCCCGGATCAGCAGTTGAGGCTTGAGAACCCAGCCGACCCGGCCAACATGACGGCCCGTATCGTTGACCTGCTGTCGCCGATCGGCAAGGGGCAGCGAGGCATTATTGTGTCGCCCCCTAAGGCAGGCAAGACCACGGTAATGAAGACAATTGCTCAGTCAATCGAGCTGAATAATCCAGAAGTTGAACTGCTTGTACTGCTCATTGACGAGCGCCCAGAAGAAGTCACCGACATGCGACGCTCAGTCAAGGGCGAAGTCATTTCATCGACTTTCGATCGGCCAAGCGACGAGCACACCCATGTCGCTGAGATGACCATCGCCAGGGCGCGCCGCAGGGTCGAGGAGGGCAAGGACGTCGTGATTATTCTTGACGGCATCACCCGCCTCAGCCGGGCCTACAACCTCGCAGCTCCGTCCAGCGGCAAGATCTTGTCCGGTGGTATTGACGCCGGTGCGTTGTACCCGCCCAAGAAGTTTTTTGGGTCGGCTCGCAACGTCGATGAGGGTGGATCACTCACGATTCTCGCCACGGCATTGGTGGACACAAACAGCAGGATGGACGAAGCTATCTTCGAAGAGTTCAAGGGCACAGGCAACATGGAGCTGCGCCTCGATCGCAAGGTTGCCGAACGGCGCATCTACCCGGCGATCGACGTGGACGCGTCCTCGACCCGCCACGAAGAACTCCTCTTCGATCGCAAGCAGTTGCAGATGGTCTGGAAGCTTCGCAGGGTTCTCAGCGGACTCGCCGCGGACGGCAATGCTGCCCCCGGCCTTGAGCTGCTGATCGATCGCCTGAAGACGTTCCGTACCAACGCTGAATTTCTCAGTGAGATTGCCAAACAGCCCGGGATGTGAGTTCAGCTGCTCTGCAGTCGGGCAGTTAAATTTCTTCAACGACCTTGTCGCCAAAGGCCAGGCTATGGTCTGACAACTGCGCTGGCTGACGTTCAGTCCACTTAGGCCGCTAGCGCAAAACAAAACTCAACAGAGCGTGGTTACACTCTCCCGCCCGGTCTGTCGCCGACGAACACGTTCAGCCGGCACTAAGAAGATCACAAAGGAATCATTATGAAGTCTGACATTCATCCCACATACGCCGACACGGGCGTGCGGTGTTCCTGTGGAAACACGTTCACAACGAAGTCGACCGTCGAGGGTGACCTGACCGTCGAACTTTGCAACGAATGCCACCCGTTTTTCACGGGTAAGCAAAAACTCGTTGACTCCGGTGGCCGTGTCGAGCGTTTCAATCGTCGCTTTGGCGCTCGGAAGAACGCTCCTTCAAACGTCGAGGAGTGACACTGC
The DNA here is from genome assembly GCA_938091165.1 of uncultured Ilumatobacter sp. Classification (GTDB taxonomy): domain Bacteria; phylum Actinomycetota; class Acidimicrobiia; order Acidimicrobiales; family Ilumatobacteraceae; genus Ilumatobacter_A. The sequence continues at coordinate 96,644 of CALKNK010000015.1, forward strand.
GCCGCTGGCACTGACAATAGTTTGGCCGATCAGGAGAGCGTTCAACGTTGGTCCACTTAGGAGCCGCCTCATGAGGGCGGCTCTTTGCGTTATCCCTAGCGGTGCTGTTGCTGGCTGAGGTTGGTACTAATTAGGCGTACGCCTGAACGTCGAGCCGCAGCCGAATCAGACGGCCGGACGGTCCAAGCTGCTCCACCGCTCAGTTTCGACGGTCGATAGCGTCATAAACGTGGCTAAAGCTCCGATGAACCCCGATGATTCCCCTCAGCATCGGCAGCTGCTCGCAACCAAGCTCCAAATCCTTGTCGACGAGCATGTTGGCCCTAGTCAAAGCGTTGCGTCCAGTTCTGACGTTGAGACCTTTGCAACTGGTGCAGCGCTGCTGCGCGACGGCGCAGCATGGGTGCTTTTCGACGGGCGTGCTGGTCGGTCCCTAGGCGCTGCAATGGTATGGGCTATTCGGAGATCGGCAACGCGTCTGAACGTCATCGCGGAGTACGACACGGGCCTGCTTGCCCGGCGGGCGGCGGCCTTTTCGCTGCCGATCATAATTTGGTTCGCTGATGGTCGAACACTGCTCCCAGCCATCGCTGAGCCGCTGCCGGCGCGTCCCTCAGTACCCGAAGAGCACGAAGCGCTTCGGAGTTTGATTGTCGAGGCCGGAGCGATCCCGAATGTTGAACACGGTGTGTTGTTTGGTGAAGTTCGTGGTCTCGAAGTGTGTCGGGTCGTAGCAAGCCCAACAGTCGGTTTTCTGGGCGAGGTAAGCGAGTCAGCCAGAGTGGCCGATGACGGGGTGCGTCTCGAAGTCGGCGTTGGCGCTGCAGACCGCGAAGCATTTCGGCTGCTCCATGGCGAGATCCCCACCGTTACAGCGTTGGCCAACGTTGTCTCAACTGTGCAGGCACATCGATCCGCTGGCTCGCCGCAGCACCCATTGAACCGACTGGGCGTCGAACGATTTCTGCGCTGGCAGGCAGAGGAAACCCCCGTACTTGTCGGATGCGCAGAGCTGATCCCGGCGGAACCCCCGGTGCCTCGTCCAAACCTCAAGGATCTGGTTCCCTGCGTTGCCTACGGGGCGCACACCGATGGTGCCCCTGTAACGATTGTCTTCTCGAGCGGCGTTGACCTCGACGCCTTGCCCTTTGTGGCTGACGTGCAGGCGATGAGTGACGATCCTGTTGTGCTGGTGCTGCCTGTGCGGGACTTGCTTCCGATCGTGTCGGAGGTTGCCGCCTTACTTGAACGTCCGGTCGCGGTCGTAGGACTGGCATCGTCTATCAGCTGACCGGAATGGGTCTTGCGCTCCGGGGTCGGAGTGCCGGCAGTAGCCTCAGACCACCATGGCTCACCTTGACATGTTCGATCGTCTCCGTCAGGTCGCAGACGAATACCAGACCTTGGAACATCAGTTAGCCGACCCTGAGGTGCTCGCCGACCCGGCCCAACTTCGCACACTGTCCAAGCGGTACAACGACCTCGGACCGGTTATTGAGAAGTTCCGGCTTCATCAATTGCTCTCATCTGATCGAGACGCAGCTCAGGAGATGTTGCCCGATGCAACCGGCGACGATCGCGAGCTGATGCAGGTGGAAATTGATGAAGCCGAGGCTCAGCTTCCTGGGCTTGAAGACGAGCTGCGCGAGATGATGTTGCCGAAGGATCCATTTGACGGCAAGAACGTTGTGATGGAGATCCGTGGCGCTGAGGGCGGCGAGGAAGCCAACCTCTTTGCTCGTGATCTGTATGAGATGTACGGCGTTTACGCAGCCAGCAGTGGGTGGAAAACAGAGCTCTTGTCGTCGACGCTGAGCGACATGGGTGGTTTCAATGAGATCACCTTTGTTGTCTCGGGTGCAACGGCATGGCGTAATCTGAAGTTCGAGGGAGGGCCACACCGGGTTCAGCGTGTGCCCGTGACGGAATCACAGGGGCGAATCCATACCTCCTCGGCCACGGTAACTGCACTTCCCGAAGCTGCTGAGGTGGACGTGTCGGTCGATGACCGCGACCTCGACATCGACGTGTTCCGGGCAAGTGGTCCGGGCGGGCAAAGCGTCAACACCACAGACTCGGCTGTCCGCATCACGCACCGTCCCACGGGGCTTGTCGTGTCGATGCAAGACGAACGATCACAGTTACAGAACAGGTTGCGTGCGATGACGGTGCTCCGGACCCGGCTTTTCGAACTGGCTGAGCTTGAGCGCCGTGAAGAGCAGTCAGATGCACGTCGATCTCAAACCGGTGGGGGCGGGCGCAGCGAGAAGATCCGCACCTACAACTTCAAAGAGAATCGGGTAACTGACCATCGCATTGGGTTCACGATTTACCGACTGGCCGATACTCTGGCGGGTGACCTGCAGCCTGTTATCGATGCGCTTGCCGCCGATGAGCGTTCTCGACTCTTGGCCGAGGGTGGGCAGTGACAGAATTGCCTCAATCTGACCGGGCTAGCACGGCTGGTGACGAGGACCTGACCACGACATGGCGGGCGCTCTGGACTGAGACCAGTGAGGCGATCGGTCACCGCCAGCACGCGCGGTGGATGTGCGAAGTTGCCTCGTCAACCGAGTCAGACGAGTTCCTCCAGTCGCTTGACAAAGCACCGGCGGTGCGCATGGTCAGTCACCTTGATGCCATGATCGCCCGTTACTGCACCGGCGAACCGTTGCAGTATGTGCTGGGGCGGTGGGCATTCCGTGGGCTCGACCTTGCGGTGGATGAACGAGTGCTCATCCCGCGGCCCGAAACAGAAATCGTTGCTGAAGCTGCGTTGAAGATCGCCCTTGGCTTTGATGTCGAACGAACAATCGTTGACCTGGGAACCGGCTCAGGCGCAATCGGTCTGGCGCTGGCAGATGAGCTGCCACTGAACGGAACCAGTATCTGGCTGACAGACGCGAGTAGTGATGCGCTCGATGTGGCTCGCGCGAACCTTGCTGGCATCGGTCGAGCTGCACTAAATGTGCAGATTGCGCTCGGCTCATGGTTCGACGCGCTACCTGCCAACGTAGTTGCTGATGTAATCGTGTCGAATCCTCCCTACGTCGCTGACGGGTCGCCAGAACTGGAGCCGGTCGTTGAGGCGTGGGAACCTGCCTCGGCCCTGTTTGCAGGTCCGGACGGGCTTGACGACATCCGGACAATCATCGGCGGGGCGTTCACTCGACTCCGTTCAGGAGGATGGCTCATTCTCGAGATTGGCCATGATCAGGGCCCCGTCGTACAGCAGCTCCTTGCAACGCATAAATTCACAGAGTCGGAGATCCGTAAGGATCTCAATGGTCAAGATCGAATTGCGCTCGCTCAACGAACCTGAGTACAGGTCGCCGAAGTCCCTTCTGGTTAGGCGAAACGGATCTGGTCAGACGAAACGGACTGCAATTTGGGAGAGCAAGGAACCTTCTTCCGGGCTCACCTCGTCGTCAATGCCAGCGACCTCGCGGGCCGCCGAGAACAGAGCAGATCGCAAAACGCGGCTACTGATTCGCCTGTCGATTGAATCGAGGAATTCTTCGACCCGGTCGAGCTCGATCGCTCGACGGGCCTCCTCGATCGCAGGCCGGAGGTATTTTTCAAACGCAAATTCTTCGTCTCGCCACTCGGTGCTGATCTCGCGAACGAGTTCGACCTCCTCGTCGGCGATGTCTTGATCGGCAAGCATCACTAGCACCAGCAGTTCCAGAGCAGCCTGGTGTTCTAGATTGGCGGTGGCGTGAACGGCGACGCCGTAGTACAGCTCGAGCAGGCGATCGTTCATATCATGGCGACGTTAGACCACGCGCCTGTCGCCGCTCGTTTTGCCCCTATCGCCGATCTGTCGTTTCGTCTTCGATTTTGCTTCGAGGTGTTGAACATTTCGACTGGGCCGGAACGGTTAAGCCGGTGTTGGGAGTGTTCGGTGCAGAAAGTCGAGTTGATGGAGAAGCAGGTTTTCGGCGACCTGTTCCTGGGGCGTCATGTGGGTGACGCCGATGAGCGGTAGCACTTCATGGGTTCGTCCTGCAGCGAGGAGCGCTGATGAGAGCTGCAGTGTGTGCGCTGCGACGACGTTGTCGTCGGCTAGTCCGTGGATCAATAGAAGTGGACGCTCGAGATCGCAGGCGAGTGGAAGCAATGAACTGGCGGAGTACCGCTCGCCCAGCGTGTTGGGATCTCCGAGATACCGCTCGGTGTAGTGGGTGTCATATAGCCGCCATTCGGTCACGGGCGCGCCGGCAATTGCTGTGTGGAATATGTCTGGGCGGCGGAGTACGGCAAGGGTTGCGAGATAGCCACCAAAACTCCAGCCTCGGATTGCCACGCGCCGGAGATCGAGGTGGGACGTCTGTGTTGCAACGAACTGCAATGCCTCGATTTGGTCGTTAAGCGGCGCAGTTGCTAGATCGCCTCTCACCGCTCGTTCCCACGCCGAACCACGGCCTGGTGTGCCGCGCCCGTCTGTCACGACCACGGCAAAGCCTTGATCGGCAAACCATTGCGATGTGACGAAGGCATTATTGGTGCGCTGGACGCGCAAAGCGTGAGGGCCGCCGTAGGGATCGAGAAGAACCGGCAACGGACCGCCGCCATGTCTTGTTCCGTGATCGTGGGGAAGCAGAAGCGCAACGCTTAGACCTGTCTCGTCTGTTCGGAAGAACTGGACGTCGGGTGCAACAAGTGGGATCTCAGTGAACGATTCGATGATGTGCGCATGCGTGGTGTCGTGTGCGCTATTGACTGTGACGGTGGCCCCGGGTTTGTCCATCGATGCTGATCGCATCACGGTCGTTGAACCACCCTCGGTCATCCAGTGCACCCCCGGTTCATTGGTGAGTGCCGTGAGCCGCCCATCAGCATGTCGGCGCCAAACGTGCAGCGATGTGGCGTCATTAATGGCATTGGCTGTGAATGTGATCGCATTGGGAGTCGCCGAGAGCACTGATCGGACTTGGAGGTCCGTTGGAGTCACCGGCTCGCCGGAGACCAACAATCGCCGCGCCCCGTTGCGATCTGCTGCAGTGACGAGTACCCCGTCGTTGAGGAGGCGGGGTGTTCCTGGTACCAATTCGACCCACGCGTCGTCGTAGTCGTGGTCGAGGACATTAGTTGCGCCGGTGACCTCGTCCACCTGCAAGGTCATGGTGCTGCGCTGGTCACGTGACTGGACGTGTACGACGAGACCGGCCGTGGACCAATTAACCGAAGTGATGTACGGGAATAGATTGGAATCCCAATCGACGTCGGTGCGCGATCCGGTTAAGCCGATGAGGTGGAGTGAGACGGTGGCGTTGTTCGTGCCTGCTGCGGGATAGCGCACGGTGCGGGAGGGCGTGGCCGGGTTGGCCGGGTCGGCAATGTTCCACTCTTCGACGGGCGCTGTATCGACGCGACAGGAGGCGATTGTGTTGCCATCGGGACTCCACCAATAACCACTGAAGCGGTGCATCTCCTCAGCGGCGATGAAATCGGCGCTGCCCCAGCTCACTGTGTCGGCTTCAGCTGGGTCACTTCCGGCGAGAACGCGCCATGTTCCGTCAAGTTCGGTAAGACACAACAGCCGTCCACTTATATAAGCGATTCTCCGGGCGGTCGGGTCGGGTCGAGGATCAAACACCGGCCCAGCGACATCGATCGGGCGAACCGACCCAGTCAGCAAGCCAGCTGCGAACAATCGACCACCCAGCGCGAATGCAGCAACCTTGCCGGCACGGTCAGTCGCGTACGCGGTGATGCCGCCACCGCTCTCTCGCGTTCGCTCTCGCTGGGCACGTTCCTCAAGGGAAAGTCCATCGTTGTCGGTTGTCAGCAGTACCTGCGGATCACTGACTAATCGTTCCGTCCCTGATGCAACATCGAGCACCCACAGCGCATTCATTGAGTCTGAACCACTGGCGCTGCGCAAAAAAATCACGCGCTTGCCATCGGCTGACACGGTGATGTTGCGAGGAGCGCCAAGCGTGAATCGCTGTGTTCTGGCCTGTTGGCGTGGAAAGGTGTCGCTGGTTCCGATTGTGCTGTCGGGAAGCGTTGTGGTCACGGCATCCACACTACGGAGTAGGGGCCTTCGGTCCCTGACCTTCGATCAGGGAGTGAAGTGAGCGACCGCCGCCGTGACGAGGTCAAAGGCCGCCTCAGCGTCGACATAGGTGAGCACTGCGACGTTGGATGCCTTGCGTTCGATAAGGCGACGCTCATCGATTACGGTCATGCCGCGGGTGTATTCGCCCTGCGTTTCGACTACCACGTGTCGATTGGTGCGCTCGAACAGCGCAGGGTGTGTGAGGGCAAGTACGGCGAGCGGGTCGTGCATCGCTCCGCCTTGTAGGTGGCCTTCGTCGTGGTTGCGCTGGTACATCATCGAGAAGAACACGAGGAGGTCGGCTAGCGAAATGGCCAGAGTTCCCCCGATTGCGCGCAACCGCTCGATACGGGCCGGCGTGGCTTGGAACTGGTGCGTAACGTCGAGGCCCGCCATGATTATCGGTGCGCCACTGCTGAACACAATCTGTGCTGCTTCAGGGTCGGCCCAAATATTGAATTCACCCACTGCGCTGCGGTTGCCAAATGAGCCACCACCCATCAATGAGATCCCGGCAATGCGCTGCGCTACTGCCGAGTCTTTCTGCATGGCGAGGGCAATGTTGGTTAGGGGGCCAACTGGGACAAGCCACAGCTTGTCATGTTGATGGCATGCATCGACGATGAACTGCACGGCATCGGTGCCGTCAAGGGGGGTGGTGGGTTCGGGGAGATCGGCGCCATCGAGTCCGCTCTCGCCGTGCACATGTCCGGCATGTTTGGGTTTACCTACTAGCGGTCGACTGGAACCCGAGTGGACCTCGACGTCGATTCCCAGTAGGTCGCGCATGACCAAAGCGTTGTGGGTCGTGCTGGTGAGAGGGGCATTCCCTGCGACGGTAGTGATGCCGACCAAATCCGTGTTCCGGGCAGCTACGACGATGGCGATTGCGTCGTCATGGCCTGGGTCGCAGTCGAGGAGCACTCTGGGGCGGGATGGTGGATGAGTTGACGCCGACATGACGCTGAGCATGCCAGCTGACGGGGCACACTGTCGGCATGGAGAAACGCTTGCGCCGCGTAGCGACAGACTCTGACCGAGTAGTCACTCGGCTGCGTGCTGGTGCTGTCGTCCTATTAGTTGTGCTCGCAGCGTGCAGTGAGGGCGACGATGATGCTGGCCGGCCCGTTGCATCGTTGAGTGGCGAGACAGCGACAGTCAATAGCAGCGAGGCCCTCACCCCGGTGACCGATGCTCGTGAGGGTGGTGACGGTCAGACCGGTGACGATGCCGAGATCGTCCCTTCGACTACCGAGTTTGATTTGTTTGTACAGCCGAGCACACCGCCGATCGAACCGGTTTCCGAGACGGGGGTGCCTGGCATCAGCAGCGGCAATGAGTTCTGCCGAGCGTGGAGCGAATTTACCGGCAGCTTTCAAGCCCTCGGCCTGGTGTCGGCGATTGGTGACCGTGATACGGCATATCAACTCGAAGTGATTGCCGCGAGCACCCTGACGGCAGCGGTGAACACGATGGAGGCCAATCTTCCTGCTGAACTCGAGACGGAGCGCGTTGCGTTGGTGAAAGACCTGGCCGGCCCGCTCTTTGATCGTGCGACGTTGGCCGAAGCCGACCTGATCGGCGTCGGTATAGAACCGCTTATGCTCCGCGCTGTCTGGCTTGCTGCGTTGACCGAGGCTGGCGTTGATGATCCGGCGCTGCAGGTTGTTGTACCCGCATCGATTGATGGAGTGGCGCTCGACGCAGCGGTCGCTGCGTTCTCGAATACGCAACTGCGGATCGTCGAGGATCCTGCCTTGATAACCGACGCCAGGATTCCATTGACCGATGCCTACCTTGGCAACGTCTGCCCCGACGGAGGGACTCTCTCGGGCAACGACGACATCGGCGGCTGACCCGTCGCCTAGACCGAGAGCGCTCCGTCAGGTTCGAGGTGGCAGCTGGCGCCTACCCATTCGCCTTCACACATCGCAGAGGCGCTTGCCGGATCTGAGGACGTTCCCCAGGCGCGACGTCCGTCAGCGAGGAGGCATGACGCCAAGGCTGTCTCAGGCGCGCCATTGCGAGAAAACATTACGGAGTAGGCCTCAATGACTGCCGTGCCTGAAGCGTCGGTGGGGGATGCCAGGCTGCGCCTTGGAAGTGCATCGACGTCGGCCTGCGGCGAGTCGTGCCGGAAACCGTTGGTGGGAGGAGTGGCGCTGTAGATTCCGAAGGCGTGCTTTGTCGCATACCCTCCGTTTGCCCACGTGAGGCCGTATTCGCCGGGGTTCGCTCGGAGTTCTTTGACGACGCTCGCAATGGCATGCATCACGTAATTGTTCCAGGGGCCCCCGCAGAAGGTTAGGCCGCCTGTTTGCGACCATTGACGACCGCTGCCAGGCGTGATGTCGACGCCAAGGGACTGTGCCCCGAGTTGGACCGCCGACGGGAAGCACGAATACAAATCGAGTACCGACACGTCGTCGATGTCGATGCCTGCAAGATTGAGGGCCATTGCGCCTCCGAGTTCAACCGCAGGTGTTCGAGTGAAGGTGTCGCGGTGCGAGACGAACGGATGCTCGTGGGAGTCGGTACCCGCGTGGGGGAATACCCACTTGTCGCGACTGACGCCCAGCCGTTCCGCAGCGTCGACTGTGCACATGATGATGGCTGCGCCCATGTCAACGTCGTTGTTTGAGTTCATGAGCTTCGGGTATGGGAAGCCGATCATCCGGTTCGTATCGGTAACCGTGGTGATTTCGTCGGCAGTCTTGGACTGCTGGATCCAGGCGTTCGGATTTGTGCTGGCCACGTCGCTCAATTCTGCGTAGAGCTGACCGAGGAATTGCTGATGCTCTTCAACGGTCCGCCCGGATTGTGCCCGAAGGGCCGTTTCGAACATGGGGTATATCTGGACGGGCATGTAGATGCCTCGGTCGCGTTCCTCTGGCAGGTTCATGTTGAGTTCTTTGCCGATGTATCGCGGTAGGTCGTCGTCGGCCGCCTTCGGCCAATCGAGCGTCAGGCCCTGCTTGCGGGCCCGAATGAAGGTTTTGAACGCTTCAGCGCCAGCGAGGATCGCAACGTCGACCTTGCCGGTGAGCATCTCAGCAGCGGTTGCGTTAACCAGCGACTGCGGGCTGTTGCCGCCCGCCGTTGACTCGGCAAGTTCGACACCTGATTGTTCCGGTCCGCCAAGCCCGAGCTGTTGCGCCAGGAAACGCGGAGCGTTCCGAAACCGCCACCCGATGATGTTGACAACGCGTACCGAGTCGGCGGCTGGCGGGCCATCGAGCCCGGCATCATCAGATGCGGACAGGACGGCTTGTTCCATCAATTCGATCGGGTTGAGCGCGTCCTCAACATTGGCGGAACGTTGGTTGTGTTGCCCGACACCGATGATGACGGGGGTACGAGGGTCGAGAGTCACATTGTGACTCTATGAATCAGGTCATGTCCGGCTGCAAGCCGGATGTTTCGAGAAGAGGTGCGCGCCGCTCTGCGTGGACTCCTACACTCACCACTGATGGCACGAATCGCAATCGGCTCCGATCACGCTGGATATGAACTCAAACAGCATCTCATCGGCTTCATGGAGGCCGCCGGGCATTCTGTCGATGATCAGGGAGCCCATTCGACCGAGTCGGTCGATTACCCCGAGGTTTGCGCTGGCGTCGGACGCACCGTTCGCGACGGCAATGCCGACTTTGGCATCGTCCTCGGGGGCAGCGGCCAGGGTGAGCAACTGGCGGCGAACAAGGTTCGGGGTGTTCGAGCAGCGCTGTGCAACTGTCTCTACACGGCGCGTATGGCGCGAGAACACAATGATGCCAATGTGCTGTCGATGGGTGCCCGTATCGTCGGAACTGGCGTTGCTGAAGAGGTCGTGAAGATCTTTTTGACTCAAGCGTTCGAAGGCGGCCGACATCAGCGCCGCGTCGATCAGATCACCGAACTCGAAGCCAATTTCTAAAAGACGCAAACTCTGTCACGAATGGGGCTTTGCCCCGCTTGCGACCATCCCTAAGTAAGGACCTCCGATGCCCTTTCCTTCCGATACCGATCCCGATACTGAGGTTCAGTCACTCCTCGAGCGTGAAGTCGAGCGCCAGACCACAGGCCTGCAGTTGATCGCTAGTGAAAACTTCACATCGCCTGCCGTGATGGCTGCCACTGGGTCGGTGCTGACGAACAAATACTCTGAGGGGTACCCCGGCAAGAGGTACTACGGCGGCAACTCGATCGTCGACGACATCGAACAGCTGGCTATCAATCGAGTCAAGGACTTGTTCGGCGCAGAGCATGCGAACGTGCAACCGCACTCGGGCGCTAACGCCAACATGTGTGTCTACCAAGCGCTGCTCAGGCCCGGTGACACTGTCCTTGGACTCAGTCTCGACCACGGTGGCCACCTCACTCATGGATCCCCGGTCAACGCATCGGGCTTGCTTTATAACTTTGTGGCCTACGGTGCCGGACTTGAGGACCGAATCGACATCGGCAACGTTCGCGAACTCGCGCTTGAACATCGCCCGAAGATGATCGTGGCGGGGACCACGTCGTACCCGCGTCGACTCGACCCTGAGCCTTTCAGAGCTATTGCCGACGAGGTTGGTGCGCTGCTGATGTTCGACATAGCGCACCTTGCTGGACTTGTGGCGGGGGGCGCACACCCGAACCCAGTGCCATTTGCTGACGTGGTCACGTTCACCACACACAAGACGTTGCGCGGACCGCGGGGTGGTTGCATCCTGACCAAGGCAGAGCACGCCAAGGCGATTGACAAGGCGGTGTTTCCGGGCTGGCAGGGCGGCCCGCTCGAACACGCCATCGCTGGCAAAGCTATTGCCTTCCGAGAGGCCGCTGACCCCTCTTTCGCAAGCTACGCACATCAGGTGGTAAAGAATGCCTCGACGCTTGCTTCGGCCCTGGCGAGTGAGGGTTTTCGACTTGTCTCTGGTGGGACCGACAATCATCTGATGGTGGTCGACCTCACGCCGTTCGACGCACAATTGACCGGCAAGGTAGCGCAAGCAACTCTCGATGAGGCTGGGATCACGCTCAACAAGAACACGATCCCTGACGACCCACGCAGCCCATTCGTCACTAGTGGCGTTCGTATTGGTACGCCGTCAATCACCACACAGGGGATGACCGAAGTTGAGATGCCGCTGATTGCTGCACTCATCGCACGTGCGCTCCGCAACGTAGGTGACGCCGTCGCGCTTGCGGAGGTCAAGTCCGACGTCGCTCGCCTTTGTGCCAAGTTTCCTGCTTACTAAATTTCCTACTCTTTCTAGTTCTTGGTCTGCGTCACGGGGGAAGCGCCTGGATTATCAGAAACGTTATGGCCGATCGATCGTTCGCGGAGGGTGCGTGCTACCTCGAATGGATCTGTGGTGGCCTCATTCCAGGGTTGATCTTCGGAGGTCCACGGCTTCCAGGCGGCGCCACCGTCGTCAAACTTGTTTGCGGAGCGACTTCCCAAAAAGTCTCTGAAAGTCCACTGGATTTCAGTGCGGGATCTGAACGAACGGACATGATCTGGCTGCGACACTTGAAATGGCCACAGAGATGGTGGAAGACGCTTTGGTCGATCTCAGCCTGTGACAGAAATTGCTGCATCGATTCCTGAAAGACTGGGTTCGTTGCCGCTGACGTAAACGCTCCCGATTCCGAACGATCGGCCTTCGCTGCATGCTTCTGCGGGCGACGCGGAGCGCCCATGTGCGCAGGTCTTAAGCCTCGTCAGCGTTACATCGTGCAGCGATGAGCACCCCGCATTGCTCCAGCACGCCGAACAGCTCCTCTTTGGACTTGCCGTCGTTTGCTTCGTCAGGATCGGTTGAACCTTCCATGTCGGCGAGCAATGCTTTGATCATCGAAGATGCTGCGCCATGAGGCTCGTTAGCAACGACAGCAGCGGCCATTGCCTTACATTCGCCGACTACCCGCCAGCTCGGATCAGCGGGGACGATGAGAATGCCTGCGATCCACGGCATCGCTAGGAGAAATTGCCACTCCTGCGAGTCGAAGTCGTTTCTTCGGGCCACGGGATCAATTTTAGTTACTGTTCTGGTTGACTCGTTGTGGCCCAGGCAACCATCAGCCGCCTTCACTTTGACCCGTATGGCCGCAACCGCCAGCATGAGCCGTGCTGGTTTCAGTGCCCAACCCGCAAGAGAGCAAGGCGGCCGTCAACTTGTCCGCACAACAACTGAGTTGACAGGCGTCTTGTCGTGTCAGCCCGCAAGGATTAATTGCACGAGGCACGTCCCGCTCAGACAGAACAGAGGTCGCTGCTGTTCGAGACGGTGGGTCACGCGATTTTGTTCTTTCGTGAGGTGGGCGAGATCGTTCTGCGTAGCTCTGCAGTGGGCTCAGCCGGGCCCGATTTGACCCTCGAAACCGTTTACGTATCAGCAAGGTTCATATCTGACATCTCGGGTGCATGAACGGGGGAGGGTGGCGGAGGGGCGCGTAGTATGAACTCTCGTGTCGACGCTTGGTTCTTACCTTCTGGTGGGAGCGGTGGCGGCGATGACGACTTTCTGTGTCACGCCACTCGTTGGGATGCTGGCCCGACGGCTCGGCTGGGTTTACCTCCCGAATGATCGCACGGTGCACGACACGGCGCTGCCCGACATCGGTGGCCTCGCAATGTACATCGGCTTCGTCGTCGCGTTTATGGCGGCTTGGTTGACTGGATTCCTCAACGTCTTGTTCGATAGCAACTCCGAACCGTGGGGTGTGCTCATCGCAGCGACGATCATTTTTGTTGTCGGACTCATCGACGACGTCCGGGATATCTCTGCACCGGCGAAGGTGTTCGGCGCCGTTCTCGCGGGCGTTGTACTCGTCTATTTCGGTGTCGAGATGTTTGCGTTCCGCATACCGTTCTACGAAGGCGCGATTTTCCTTGATGAGTCGCTAAGCCCGCTGATCACTGTGCTGTGGTTGGTTGGTATGAGTCAGGCGATCAATCTGATTGACGGTCTCGACGGACTTGCAGCGGGCATTGTCGGCATTGGAGCGGTTGCGTTCTTTCTCTACAGCGAGCGCTTGGCGACGCTTGATTTGCTCGACACCGCCAACGTTGGACCTCTGTTAGCCGTCGTTGCAGCCGGTATCTGCTTTGGATTCTTGCCACATAACTTCAACCCTGCGCGCATCTTCATGGGCGACGGCGGTGCGCTACTACTCGGGCTCCTGATGGCGGTGTCTACCAGCGTGGTCGGTGGCCGCGTGGAGGTTGGCGAGGAGTCGGTCGGCACGACGTACTTCTTCCTCGCACCGCTGGCGATCCCGCTTCTAATTTTGGGCGTACCAATTTTCGACACGCTCTTCGCAATCGTCCGACGGGCTACGAGCGGACAGGGTCTTGCTTCGGCTGACAAGGGTCACTTGCATCATCGCCTTATGGAGATGGGCCACGGCCACCGACGAAGCGTCGTCATCCTTTGGACGTGGACGGCACTGCTCAGTGCTTTTGTTCTGTACCCAACGTTGACTGATCAGAACCCGACGTACTTACCGTTTGGTATCGCAGTGATTGGGATTGTCCTCTACACGGTGTTGCACCCCAGCGTGCGAGCCCGGCGGCGCGAGAACGGTACGCCGCCAAACGGTCTTGATCGGGCCGATGATGAGCAGACGGTTGGGCACGAGCAACTTCAACTCGACGTGTCAGACGAGAACTTTCGCACACAGTTGCTGTCAGAGGAGCGCGACCACTAGGTTGTGCTCCCGTTCACAAGCTCCGATTCGATTCGAGTCTGACGCTGTGCCAAGACCCTCACCCTCAATGAACAAAGTTCCATGAAGCTGATCCCCATTAACACGCAAAAACGCGTAAATACCCAGGATTCCCTCGGTCACGGCATGGACGCCGTGATTATGTTGGTGCTTTTCATGCTTGCTGGCTTTGGACTCGATCGCCTTTTCGGCACCACGCCGCTCTTTATGATCGTGATGATTGTGTTCGGCGCAGTCGGCCTCTTCTTGAAGTTCAAATATCGCTACGAAGCACGCATGGACGAACTTGACGAACAGCGGCGCGCGCACACGACAGGAAATGCTGTTGCACAGGTAGCGCCTGTCGATCGGGAGGCCGCCGGATGAGTGCTACAGCGGGCGATGCATTAGCGACGCGGTTTGAGGGTCCCGCCCCCGAAGTGGCCGTGTCAACTGACATGATCAAACGGGGGTTTGTCGTTGCTCCGATCATCATCGCTATCTGCGGTGTGATCTGGGGTGCCAACGGAGCTTTCTCAAGTGCGTACGCCGTCGCGATCGTGCTGCTGAACTTCGCTCTCGCCGCCGTCATGATTGCTGGCGCTGCTCGAATATCGGTCGGATTGATGATGGCCGCTACTCTTTTCGGGTATCTGATTCGTCTCGCTTTGATCTTTTTCGCCGTGTGGATAGTGAAAGATGCTTCTTGGATTTCACTTCCGGCGCTCGGATCGACCATCATCGTGACGCACCTTGGTCTCCTCTTTTGGGAGATGAAGTACGTCGCACTCTCGCTTTCACAACCGGGTCTGAAAACAGATGTCCCGCAAGTGAGCCGCGACCACACAATCTGACCTATCCTCTCTCCCGCTGAACTCCCAAGACTGAAACGGAAATCAACGTGCTCGCTGAACGTGGCCTCGTCTTCCCTCCCATCAATGAAATCCTTCGATGGCAGGACATCTTCCCGTCCTTTAACAAGGTTGCCCTCATCGCCGTCGCTTCGGCGCTAATCGGCATGGCGTTGTTCGTGCTCGCAGCTCGTGCTGACGCTAAAAAAGCGCCGACCGGTGCACGCAACCTTGCAGAAACCACGGTCGAATTCATCGAAGAAGGCATTGTGATGCAGACCCTGGGCAAGCAGGGTCTCGGATGGACTCCATTTCTCCTCAGTCTCTTTATCTTCATCTTCCTCTGCAACATTCCTGGCGTGATCCCGATTCTCCAGATGCCCGCCACGGCCCGTATGGCGATTCCGCTGGCGCTGTCGCTGCTGGTTTGGGTGTTGTTCATCGGCACCGGCCTCAAGCACCAAGGCGCTAAGTACTTTGGACACCTCCTGTGGCCTCCTGGCGTTCCCACGCCCCTTAAGCCGCTTGTCGGCGGCATCGAGTTCGTATCGACGATTTTCATCACACCGTTCAGCCTCACCGTCCGATTGATGGCGAATATGATGGCTGGACACATTCTGCTCGTCACCTTCGGTCTGTTGACCGAGGCCTTGGTGACAGCGGAAACCCAGCAGATCCTGCTGGTCCCAACGAGCATTTTGCCGTTCTTTATGTTGATCTTTCTGACTGGTTTCGAGATCCTCGTAGCATTTCTTCAGGCCTACATCTTCACGATCCTCGCCGCCGTCTACTTCAGCAACTCAACTGCCGGTCACGGCGAAGAACACTGATCCGACCGGATCAACCGATCTCCCACTCATCTCAGAAAGCACACAGGAGAAAACACCATCATGGAAGCACTCAGCGCACTCGTCGCAGCCGAAGAAGCCGGCGCATTTGACCCCGAGGCAAAGAACATTGCGGCAGCAACCAATGCCGGTCTGGCCTACGGCCTCGCCGCCATCGGTCCCGGCATCGGCATCGGCTACCTCGTCGGCAAGTCCGTCGAAGCAATGGCCCGTCAGCCCGAAGCGGCGGGCATGGTGCGTACCACCATGTTCCTCGGCATTGCCTTCACCGAAGCCCTCGCCCTCATCGGGTTCGTGGTCTTCATCCTGGTGAAGTTCGCCTGAGCGAACTCCCCAGACATTTGGTCCAATTCACTCATCAACGCAAGGAGTCGACGTGCTGACAGCAGTCGTCACAACTTCGCACACAGGAAGCATCGTTCAGGTCAACCTGATTGAAGCCGACACGTGTGAGCGCACCGATCTTCCCGAGGGCGAAAACATTTTCCCGGTCGGAAGTGAGATGTGTCCCGAACTCATCCCGATCGCCCCGGAGGGCAAAGAAGTCATTTGGGGTTTCGGTGCATTCGTGGTGCTGGCCATCGTGCTGCGCTACTTCCTGTTCCCGAAAGTCCGGGCCGGAATGACTGCGCGCTACGACAGCATCCAAGGCGACTTCGAGAAGGCCGAGACGCTCACTGCGTCCGCCCGGGCCGAAGTTGCTGAGTACGACGCCCAGGTCGCTTCGGTTCGCGCCGACGCCCAGGGGCGTGTGGACGCAGCTCGGGCCACGCTCGAAGGTGAGCGCAACGAACAACTCACAGCCGTTAATGCACGCATCGCAGAAAAGCGAGCAGCCGCAGCCGCAGAGGTTGAAGCGGCACGCCAAGCAGCGAGTTCGCAGGTTGCCGCAGCGGTTTCCGACGTTGCTGCCCGAGCGGGAGAACTCGCTGCAGGCAAAGCGCCCAGTGCAGACGTCGTAGCCGCCGCAGTCGATGCGGCAATGGGAGCAAACGTATGAGCCTGATCGCTGCAGTCAACGCTTTCATCGCAGCCGAGTCCGTCCCGAACGACGGTGTTGGATCAACGTCACTGCATCCGATTCTGCCGCCCACAGGCGAAATGATCATCGGTTCACTGGCATCGATCATCGTATTTGGTGCGCTCTTCAAGTTCGCCGGACCGACAATCAAGAAGAGTTTCTCGGACCGCACAGCTCGAATCCAGAAAGAACTCGATGACTCCGCTGCCGCAGCGGCGGCCGCTGAAGCCGAAGCGGTGCGCATCCGCTCCGCTAAGGGCGACATCGACGCCGAGCGCAGCCGGCTCTATGCCGACGCCGATGCCCAAGCTGAAGCGCTCCTCGCGGACGGCAGGGAACGCCTTGAAGCCGAAATGGCTGACATTGAGGCCCGGGCCGAAGCCGAACTGGCCTCAGCCGCTGGTCGCAGCGGCGACGAACTCCGTGCTGAGATCGCACGATATTCATCGAGCGCGATCGACAGTGTCGTCAACGGTACCCTCGACGACGCCGCACAACAGGATCTCATCGAGGGATTCATCACACGAGTGGGGGCTTCTTCATGAGCGACGCACGCATCCAAGGCTACGCCCGAGCACTCTTCGAGATCGCCCGCGCTGAGGGCACCCTCGACGAAGTCGAAGACGAGTTGTTCCGTTTTGCTCGCTCCTATGAGTCGAGTGATGAACTCCGCAACGCTCTCACCGACGACCAGGTGCCCGCCGAAAAGCGCCAGGCCATAGTCGAAGATTTGCTCGGCGGCAAGGCCACAAGCACCACAACACAGTTGGT
The DNA here is from genome assembly GCA_938091165.1 of uncultured Ilumatobacter sp. GTDB lineage: Bacteria > Actinomycetota > Acidimicrobiia > Acidimicrobiales > Ilumatobacteraceae > Ilumatobacter_A. Next base: position 113,876 of record CALKNK010000015.1, read on the forward strand.
GTCGATGGTTGTTGGCTCGGGACGCGGGCGCGAGCTTCCGGCCATCGTCGATCAACTCGTCGAACGTGCAGCTGGCTCGAAATTTCTCACAGTCGCCGAAGTTCGCACGGCTGTAGCGCTTTCCGACGACCAGCAAGCACGACTTAGAGCGGCGCTTGAGAATGCCACGGGCACGAGCATCAGCCTGAAAGCCGTCGTTGACCCCACCGTCATCGGGGGTGTCGTGGCCACTATTGGTGACACCGTCATCGATGACACCGTTCGTACTCGCATCGACCAGCTGAAGAGCCGGCTCTAAGAGCCGACCTGAAAGCCGCACGACCACTCATTTGCTGACTGTTAGGGATTATCAGAATGGCTGAACTCACCATCTCCGCCGCCGACATCGCATCGGCGCTCAAGAAGAACCTCGAAGGCTTCGAGCCATCACTCGAGGCCCGCACCGTCGGACGCGTCGCCGAAGTCGGCGACGGCATCGCACGCGTTTCCGGACTTCCCGATGCTGCCGTCAACGAACTCCTTGAGTTCGAAGACGGCTCTGTCGGTCTCGCCCTCAACCTTGACGAATCGTCGATCGGCGCAGTTGTGCTCGGCGACGTCGACAAGATCGAAGAAGGCCAGACCGTCAAGGCCACTGGCAGCATTTTGTCGATGCCGGTCGGCGACGGCATGCTTGGTCGAGTAGTCAACGCTCTCGGCGAACCCGTAGACGGAGCAGGCGAACTCGCTGGCACACAGCAGCGTCGCATGGAAATCCAGGCACCGGGCATCCTCGGCCGCCAGCCAGTGCACGAGCCGCTGCAAACCGGCATCAAGTCCATTGACGCCATGACTCCGATCGGTCGCGGTCAGCGCGAGCTGATCATCGGTGACCGCAAGACCGGCAAGACCGCTGTTGCGATTGACACCATCCTGAATCAGAAGGGTCTGGGCGTAAAGTGCATCTACGTTGCCATCGGACAGAAAGGCTCAACCGTCGCACAGACTGTTGACACCCTCCGCCAGGCCGGCGCTATGGAGTACACGGTCGTCGTAACTGCTCCTGCGGCGGATTCGGCGCCGTTCAAGTACCTTGCGCCCTACGCCGGTGCCGCGATTGGCCAGCATTGGATGGACGGCGGCGAGCACGCCCTCATCGTCTATGACGACCTATCCAAGCAGGCTGACGCCTATCGTCAACTGTCGCTTCTTCTGCGTCGTCCACCCGGTCGTGAGGCGTACCCCGGTGACGTGTTCTACCTGCACTCCCGCCTCCTTGAGCGCAGCGCCAAGCTGTCCGATGAGAACGGTGCAGGTTCTTTGACTGCGCTGCCGATCATCGAGACTAAGGCTGGTGATGTTTCGGCGTTTATCCCGACCAACGTGATTTCAATCACCGACGGCCAGGTCTTCTTGCAGGACAACCTCTTCAAGTCGGGTGTGCGCCCCGCGGTCGACGTGGGCATCTCGGTGTCTCGTGTTGGCTCGGCGGCTCAGACCAAGTCGATGAAGGGTGTCGCCGGAACCCTGAAGCTCGACCTCGCACAGTTCCGCGAACTTGAGGCCTTCGCCACATTCGGCTCCGAACTCGACGCAATCTCCAAGGCCCAACTCGAGCGCGGCTACCGCCTCGTTGAACTTCTAAAGCAACCGCTCAACAGCCCGATGCCTGTCCAGGATCAGGTTGTTTCGTTGTTCGCTGGCACCAAGGGCTATCTCGACGATCTGCCTGTTTCTGACGTGCAGCGCTTCGAGTCTGAGCTGCTCGACTTCATGCGGTCCAACCACGGCGGTCTGATGGACGAGCTCAAGACTCAGAAAATCCCTGACTCGCTTGCAGCGGCGGTGGATGCCTTCAAAGCTCAGTTCGCCGTATCCGGTGATGTTGCAGGCAACGCGGTTGACCCTTCGTCGGTTGACGCGGACGAACTGGGCGATGCTGAGTCAAACAAGACGCTGGCGACCGAATAAATCCGCTGGCCTATCGATACCGACGACGATCGAAAGATAACCATGTTAACGACTTGCGCACTGGGCGCTGAGGGAAACGCCAGCGATAAAGCTGCCACCTTTGGCGACCAGATTTGGCCGCAGCAGCGTGGTCTGAACCGGAGGGATTCATAATGGCCGGTGGAACAGAACGGATCTTGCGTGGCCGCATTAAGGCAATGCAGTCCACGAAGAAGATCACGCGCGCTATGGAGCTGATTGCTGGCTCGCGCATCGTGAAGGCCCAGCAGCGAGTGCAAGCCGCCGTCCCGTATTCCGAGCAGATCACCGAAGTGGTCAAGGATCTCGCAGCTGCCGGAGCTTCAAACGACGTCCCCATGCTCGCGGGGCGTGACGAGGTCAAAACCACCTGTTACGTGGCGATCACCGCCGACCGTGGTCTGTGCGGCGGATACAACGCCGGTGTGCAGCGTGCAACCGAGGGCGAAGTCAAAGCCGACGTACTCGCCGGCAAGGGCTACACCATTGTTCCTGTCGGTAAAAAAGCCGAGGGCTACTTCCGCTTCCGCGATTACCAATTGAGCCAGTCTTTCATGGGCTTCAGCGACCAGCCGAGCTACGAAGATGCCCGTCACATCGGTGAATACGTCGTCGATCTGTTTATCTCAGGTCAAGTCGACAAGGTCGAACTTGTCTACACCCGCTTCATCACTGCTGGTAATCAGGAAGTTGTGTTGCGTCCACTCGTTCCGTTGTCGGCCGACACGGTCGCCGGCGGAGACGGCAAGGCCGGCAGCTCCGATGGCTCGGGTGGCGACTATGAATTCGAACCCGACCCGACTGAGATTCTCGACTCGCTACTGCCGCGCTATGTCGAAGCACGTATTTACGCAGCACTGTTGAACGCTGCTGCATCTGAGCATGCTTTTCGCCAACGGGCGATGAAGTCGGCCACCGACAATGCGGAAGAATTGATCAACAGCCTCAGCATCGTGATGAACCGTGCTCGTCAGGCGTCGATCACCTCGGAGATCATGGAAATCGTCGGCGGCGCAGCAGCCCTTGACGGCGGAGATGCCACACACGGCTACGTCGACATGGGCGACGACTACTTCGGTCAGCAACTTGAAGAACTCGAAAACGCCTCGGGTGGCTCATCCGCTTAACGCTCTGCCCAACAAGATTCACGACGCCAAGATCTGAACGATCCATCGGTTGGATCACTGTGAAGACCACACACCAGGAGAAACCAAAGTCATGACCATGACAGAGAATGAACTACAAGACGGCCGGGTCGTCGCTATCGCTGGCCCCGTCATCGACGTCGAGTTCCCCCGCAGCGCGTTGCCCGAGCTGAACTCGGCCATCGAGTTCACAATTGCGCTTGAAGGTGAAGAGACCACGGTGCTGGCCGAGGTCGCCCAACAGCTCGGTGACGGTCGTGTCCGCGCCATCTGCATGAAGCCGACCGACGGTCTGGTGCGCGGCGCCCCAGTGCGCAACACCGGCCACGGTATTCAAGTTCCTGTGGGCGACAAGGTGCTTGGCAACGTCTGGAACGTGTGGGGCGAAGCACTCGACACACAGCCCGAGGGCATCGACGAAATCGAGCGCTGGGACATCCACCGTCCCGCTCCGACCTTCGACGCGCTCGAGCCGTCCGCTCGCATGTTTGAAACCGGCATCAAGGTCGTTGACCTTCTCACCCCGTACGTCGCCGGAGGCAAGATCGGCCTCTTCGGCGGTGCCGGCGTGGGCAAGACCGTGCTCATCACTGAGATGATCAACCGGGTGGCCTCGCAACACGGTGGCGTGTCGGTGTTCGCCGGTGTGGGCGAGCGGACCCGCGAGGGAACCGACCTCCGTTTGGAAATGATGGAGTCAGGCGTATACGAGAAGGCCGCCCTGGTCTTCGGTCAGATGGACGAGCCGCCCGGCGTTCGCTTGCGTGTCGCCCTGTCAGCGCTGACGATGGCGGAGTACTTCCGCGACGTCGCTGGTCAGGACGTGTTGTTGTTCGTCGACAACATTTTCCGCTTTGTGCAGGCAGGTTCCGAAGTGTCGACCCTCCTTGGTCGTATGCCCTCGGCAGTGGGTTACCAGCCCACACTCGCCGACGAGATGGGCCAACTGCAGGAGCGCATTACCTCCACGAAGGGCCGCTCGATCACGTCGCTGCAGGCCGTGTACGTACCTGCCGACGACTACACGGACCCGGCGCCGTTCACTACCTTCACCCACCTCGATGCCACCACTGAGCTCAGCCGTACCGTTGCTTCGCTCGGCATTTACCCGGCGGTGGATCCACTGTCGTCGACGTCGACTATCTTGAGCCCCGAGGTTGTGGGTGACCACCACTACGGAGTGGCCCGCCGTGTGCAGGAGACACTCCAGCGCTACAAAGAGCTGCAGGACATCATCGCCATCCTCGGTCTGGACGAGCTGTCTGAAGAGGATCGACTCACGGTGTCTCGTGCCCGTAAGGTTGAGCGTTTCCTGTCTCAGCCCTTCTTCGTCGCGAAGGTCTTCACCGGACTTGAGGGTGAGTACGTGCCGGTTGCCGAGACGGTTGAGTCCTTCGAAGCCATCATCGATGGCGGCCTCGACGACCTGCCCGAGCAAGCGTTCCTAAACGTTGGCAACATCGACCAGGTGCAGGCCAAGGCCAAACAGCTCTCGGAGAGCTGATCACCAGATGTTGCTCGAGCACGTTGGCAGCGTCCTGTTGTCGAACCACCCTGTGAAAGGAGCCTGATCATGGCTGATCCCATCATCGTAGAAGTCGTTTCACCGGAGAAGGTGCTGTACTCCGGCGAAGCCGACATGGTCATCACGCGAACTGCGGGCGGTGGCGAGATTGCTTTCCAGGCAGGACACTCGGCGTTCCTCGGCGTCCTCGTCGAGAACCACACGCGGGTCTTTCAGACCGATGGCGAGGTGCAAGACATTGCCGTCCATCGAGGCTTCGTCGAAGTAAGTGGCAATCCAACGAAGATTTCGCTGCTTTCGGACACTGCGGAACTGGCCGGAGATATTGACGTTGATCGCGCCAAGGAAGCATTGGAACGCCACCAGCAAACGCTGCGTGACGAAACTGTTGATAGCGCAATCGCTGATGCTGTAGCCGGGAAGGCTCGCGCCCAGGCGCGCCTCACTGCCTCCGGTTTCACGGCATAGCTCCGCTTCGACAACAGTGATCTAAAGATCTCTGTCGCCTAACTCGGATCGAAGCTCTTATCTCGGTGCTTGAGGCCTGGATGCTGTCGCCGTAGGGCGACTCTGATAGCCGTGACTAGCCCTAATGCTCTATCGTCTCAATCAGTTCAGCAATAGGAGTAGGGCGATGCAACTCAAGGTTAAGCCGCTTGTTGCGGAACTAGTGGGCACCTTCTGGCTAGTGCTCGGTGGCTGCGGAGCTGCCGTACTCGCCTCCGACTTCGGAGTTGGCGGAAACGAAACTAGTCTCGGTATTGGCTTCGTAGGTGTCAGCCTTGCGTTCGGTCTCACTGTGTTGACCGGGGCATATGCGCTTGGCCACATCTCGGGCGGGCACTTCAACCCGGCCGTAACTTTAGGCATGGTTGTCGCCAGGCGTTTTGATCCAAAGCACGCAGCCGGGTACGTCGGCGCACAGGTCGTCGGCGGCGTCATTGGTGCCGCAGTCCTACTAGGTATCGCCAGCGGTCAAGCGGGCTTTGAGATTGGAGATGGCCCTGGTGCTTTCGCCTCGAACGGGTACGGTGAATTCTCACCTGGCGGATACAGCCTCGTCGCAGCTCTGATCGCCGAGATCGTGTTGACCGCAGTATTTCTAGTGGTCATCCTTGGAGCGACCGCTCAGAGGGCGGCCCCGGCGATGGGGGGTCTGGCGATTGGCCTGGCACTAACCTTGATTCACCTCATCTCGATCCCGGTCACAAACACCAGTGTCAACCCTGCCCGGTCAACGTCACAGGCACTTTTTGCCGGCAGTGACCAGCTCGGACAACTGTGGCTGTTCTGGGTGGCGCCGCTCATCGGCGCAGTCATCGGCGCAGCACTACACTGCTACGTGCTTGGCGACAATGAAGACGCCGTGATCGGACACGACCCGTCAGCAGCCTGAGCGCAAAATCAGTTGCGACACCAATGCCAATCTGCCTACGAGGCGGTTCAGTCTCGGTACGGTGAACGTATGAACCCTTTTCCGTTCACAACTGCACTCGTTACCGGCGCGTCTTCCGGCATTGGCGCCGAACTGGCGGAGCAGCTCGGGCGCGCAGGGGTGCCGACGGTGCTGGTGGCTCGGCGGGGCGACAAACTTCGTGAGATCGCCGGTCAGTTTGAAGGGTTTAGCGTGCTGGAAGCCGACTTGGGAACAGCGGCCGGTCAGAATGCTGTCATGGAGGCGGTCGGTAATATCGAGAATCCGATCGACCTTGTTGTGAACAACGCAGGATTTGGGACCAGCGGTCAGTTTGCTGAGATAGATGCAAACCGGCTCAGCGATGAAGTTGAGCTGAACGTGAAAGCACTGACTCGAATCAGCAGCGCAGCTGCACGGGCGATGGCGGCCAGAGGATCGGGATACCTGCTGAATGTGTCGAGCGTGGCGAGTTTCCAGCCTGCCCCTGGGCTGGCGGTTTATGCTGCGACGAAAGCATATGTCACGAGCCTCACCGAGGCGTTGCATGAGGAACTGCGAAAAATCGGTGTCCACGTCACCGCATTGTGCCCGGGCTTGACGAAAACCGAATTTCAAGAACGTAGCAACACGACCGAGTACGAAGCAACGTTTCCTGGTTTCGCCTGGACCTCAGCGGCGTCCGTGGCAGCGGCGGGGCTTGTCGGAGTGGCGAAGAATAAGACGATTGTGGTGCCCGGGGCGCTCTACAAGGGTCTTGTCGTCACGAGCGATCTCACGCCTCGGGCCTTGGCCCGTCGCTTAAGTGGACTGGCCTCGACGATCCGTCGCTAAGCGGGTCCTCCACAGCAGTTGTCACTGTGGAACCACATGCCATCTGCTTTGCTGAGGTCAGCGAGGGTACGAAGTTATCGAGTGCCGACGTCACGGTCGTACCCGCCGCCGACATGACGCAACGACGTCAGCTCCGCTCATCAACGGAGTTAGGTTGGAGTGTGAGGCGGTCTGCAAGAAAGCTCAGGTGCGTAAGGCGACCAGGTATTGCCCACCACCTTCTTGAACGTCGCTCGACAGAGTAAGCCCTGGTTCGAGGCGGCTTATTCGGTCGATTAGCCAGGCCGCTGTGGTGTCGGCATCCTGTTGACTCGGGCAGCGGCAGAAAATTTCGCGTCCGCCTTTGTTTGCCAGCCGATCGACGGTTTGAACGATTGCAACCGGGTCGATTACAAACAGGTCGGCCTTCCAGGGGACGACGGCTTCAACGTTGCCTTTGCCGGTGTTGCATCCACGATGTGCGAGCCGCTCGGAGAGGCCGCTCACCTTGCGCTTGCCCCTTTTTTTGGCTTTTCGCTCGGTTATCCGGGCGTCGACGCTGGGGCCGCGATCGTCGTTGACAGATACCGTGGCATCGACAGCTTCGTCGCAGACCCAACACCGCCAACTGTCTCGCTCGCCGATGTCATCGAACCCTGCCATTGCAGTGAGGGTATGTGATCACGCTGTGCATGACACAACGTTGGGGTTCAGCGCAGGGGTGCGAGGGCGCTCTTGCCGCGGAATGCCGCAGCTTCGCCGAGTTGTGCCTCGATACGGAGCAGTTGGTTGTACTTTGCGACTCGATCGGAGCGGCATGGTGCTCCAGTCTTGATCTGACCGCAGTTAGTGGCGACGGCAAGGTCGGCGATCGTGGCGTCTTCGGTTTCGCCTGACCGGTGGCTCATAACCGAGGTGTAGCCGTGGCGAGTGGCAAGGCTGACTGTGTTCAGCGTCTCGGTGAGAGATCCGATCTGATTTACCTTGATCAAAATCGAATTGGCAACGTTGGAATTGATTCCGCGTTGCAAGCGAATCGAGTTGGTAACGAAGAGGTCATCGCCGACGAGTTGGGTTTTGTTGCCGACCGAGTCGGTGAGCTTCGCCCATCCCTCCCAATCGTTTTCATCCATCGCATCCTCAAGTGAAACGATCGGATACTTCTCGACCATTTCTGTCCAGTATCCAGCCATTTCGTCGGGGGAGAGAACCTTGCCCTCGTGGATGAGGTGGTAGGCACCGTCCTTGAAGATTTCCGACACAGCTGGATCGAGTGCGATTGAGATGTCCTCGCCGGGCGTAAAGCCGGCCTTCTCGATGGCTTCGAGGAGGGTGGTGATCGCCTCTTCGTTAGACGACAGGTTCGGGGCGAACCCACCCTCGTCACCGACTGCGGTCGACAGGCCGCGTCCATGGAGCACCTGCTTGAGCACGTGATATGTCTCTGTGCCCCACCGTAGGGCTTCGGAGAAGCTTGGCGCACCGACTGGCATCACCATGAACTCCTGGAAGTCGATCGAGTTATCAGCGTGGCTACCGCCATTGATGACATTCATCATGGGAACCGGCAAGACGTGCGCGTTCGGTCCGCCGACGTAGGTGTAAAACGGCATGTTGAGTTCGGCTGCTGCGGCTTTCGCCGCCGCAAGGCTGGTGCCAAGAATGGCGTTGGCGCCGAATCGAGCTTTGTTGTCAGTCCCATCGAGATCGAGCATGACCTGGTCGATGCTTCGTTGGTTGAGCGCGTCGAATCCGTAGAGCGCATCAGCGATTTCGGTGTTGATGAAGCCGACTGCGTTGGAGACTCCTTTGCCCATGTAGCGGTCTCCGCCGTCGCGCAGTTCGACGGCTTCGTGCTCGCCGGTTGAGGCGCCGGACGGGACCGCAGCGCGACCGGTCGCACCGGACTCCAGTTCGACTTCGACTTCGACTGTCGGGTTGCCCCGTGAATCGAGGATCTCGCGGCCGACAATGTTCTGGATTTCACTCATACCGTTTCAATCGTAGAGCGCTGGGACGAATGGTGCTGGCCCTGTTGAGAAGTGTTCGATCATGTCTACCGCGGGGAAGAGGTGGCGCAGTTTGGCCTTCGGGCGCAATCGCGCGGATTGATGCTGTGCTGGGCGGAGAGGGTCCCCATGTCGGTGCCGCGCTGTTCTGACAGGAATCGGTGGTGCTCGACGTGCTGGTGTTACCGCGTGACTGGCTGGAGTTTGGTGAAGATGGGAAGGGAAATACTTGCGATCAGCGGCTCGCAAGACCGGTCGAGCCAGCGATCAGCAACCTGGCTTTGATACTTCTGCCCAGATCAGAGGTTCCGCGATCGACAACGTCCACAACTTGTTGGATCTCGATGCGACTTGGTTTGCTGTAAAGGGCTTGCGTCGTCAGCTTGAAGAGGTTTTCACGATGAGCTTCGCTTCGTCCCAGAGCCCATTGAGGATCTTCAGATTGCTCGTGCGTAGGTCGATCGACTGTTGCGCCGCCAACTGCTCGACCGATTCGAAACGTGCTCGGAACTTGTCGCTGGCCGCGCGAAGTGCGAGCTCAGCATCAATGTCAAGGTGCCGGGCCACGTTGACAACCGCGAACAGCAAGTCACCGAGCTCATCGGTTTCAGCGTCAACGTCGCCGTGCCCGACTGCTTCGCTCAGTTCACCAGTTTCTTCGATAATTTTTGGAAATGCCCCGTGAACGTCAGGCCAATCGAAACCAACTTTTGAGGCCTTCCGTCCAATCTTTTGGGCATATGCCAGTGATGGAAGAGACCGCGGGATTCCGTCAAACACGGACGTGCGATTCTTTTCGACACGCTTGATTTCGTCCCAGTTGCTGAGCACCGTGTCGGTGTCACCCGCTTTGGCCATATCGCCGTTCTTGGGTCCGAAGACGTGCGGGTGGCGACGCACGAGCTTGTCATGGACGCCCTGCGTGACATCGGCAATCGTGAATCGGCCTTGTTGCTCTGCAATCGTCGCGTGGAACTCAATCTGGAACAGCAGATCGCCAAGTTCCTCGATGAGGTCGTCGTCGGTTGCAGGCTTGCTGGGATCAAGAGCATGGAGGGCATCGACGACCTCGTAGGTCTCCTCGAGGAGAAAGGGGATGAGAGTCTTGTGGGTCTGTTCGATGTCCCATGGACACTGCTCGCGCAGCGTCCGGGTCAACTGGTGGAAACGCACGTATTCTTGGCCGACGGGTGCCGAAAGCCGCGGGATGTAGATCGACGTGAGGTGGTTGGCCTCGATGGTTTGGTCGAGCTTGGCCCACGTTGTGTGGGTGACCTGCTCGTTGTCGGTCCCAAGCGCGTGCAAGATCACGACTGGGTCGGCACCGTTGGCATCTTCGACTGCCAGCTTGATGTCGCTGAGTACCCAGTTGGCGTGGGTATGAGCTACGAGGAGTGGACCGCGTTCGCCAGCCGCAGCGGTTGCGAACTCGTGGCCGTCGACGAGCCGGATGCTTGCCTCGATCGGATCGATACCAAGCCGAGTCCACGCAACATCGAGAAACGACAGCGCCGGAACGATATTGACTTCGATGCCTTCATTTTCAGATGCACGTTCCTGTAGGTAGCGAACCGTGCGTTCCAGTATCAGAGGTGAACCGGGAACGGCGTAGAGGATTTCGCCATGCTCGTACGCGGACTCGATCAGGCGATTGGTGATCTCGACGTAAACGTCGTCGAAGGAATGAGCCGTTTCGTAGAGGTCGTCGTGAGAGTTTGCATCGGGAACAAGATGAGCCGAGGGATGCATTGAGGTGCGAAGATGCCTGTGGGGTATGCGATCGATGGCGAGGCGTGCCTCATCGGTAATGTGCTGCTCGCCGCCGGGGCCGAGACCGACAACAACGATGCGGGCCGCAGTGGGGGGCGAGGGCATGGGCGATTTCAGGCTCAAATGAGTGGGATAACTGTGGCGGTAGCGTTGTCGTAGGTGCCGATCTGCGGATCGACGTAGACGTCGAGGCCGAGGGAGTTGGCACCGAGTGCCTCGGCAACGGTGGGCGTGTCGTTGGGGCCGAGTTCGCGGTACGGAATGAACCGGCTGACCACGTAGAGGTCCCCGTCCGATGCGGTATTAGGAATGATGGCGGTGGCATACGGCGCATCTTCATTAAGCGCAGTGATCGAGTCGGCGAGTGGGTCGTTGACGCCGAGCGGAAGTTGGGTGATGGTCAGGCACCCAATTCGACCGTTTGTCTGAGCGAGCTGGTCATTTACATTGAATGAGGCAAAAATGTCAGTAAAGCTGGTGCCACTTTCGAGCTCGTCAATGACTGCCTCCGCTTCAGCTCGGGTGGATACCCCGACAGCTTCGAGGCAGACACTGCCGCTCTCAAGTACTCCGTTGGCGTAGGCGTCAGCGACGAGAGTTGGATCTGAGGCCTCACTCACGCGCTCGGCTATCCAGCCGCTGACTTGGCTGCGGGCGATATCGGCGTTGATGAGCTGTTCATCACTCGCTCCGAGTTCTCGCAACTCGGCGACGAGTTCGTTGCGGGTATAATCGGCACCGTCGACTCGCGCCGCAAGATCGTTGTTAGAAACCGTGGTGCAGCCAGCGATGAGGGTGGCACCAGTAAGAATGAGCAGGATGATCGGAGAGCGACGCTTCACGGCCACGACGTTACCGGGTGGCCTGTCTGTGCCAGACACGGATAGACCCCTAATCAGCTTCGACTAGGGCGCGCAAAAACTTCACGAGGAAGATTGCGGCGTCAGCCTTTGTGCCGTCGGGATTTCGGCGGGGGATCGGCACCACCAATTGGCCTAGATCTTCTTTAAACTTAGCACCCTTCGACAAGCGCCGTAGCCGCATCAACTCGCTCATCTTGAGTTCGAGTGGGCTGAGCTTGGCATCAGTTGCCGAAATTTGAATGTCGCGCAGGCCGAGCCGGTGACACTCGGCGCGTAGGTAGCCGACCTGCAGTAAGGCTTCGGCAGGCTCGGGGAGTGGGCCGAAGCGGTCTTCCCATTCCGAGCGGATGTCGTCAACCTGCGCGTCGGTCTCGACGCCAGCGAGCCGACGGTAGGCCTCCAGCCGCAGCTCTTCTTTGGTGACGTAGTCCGGCGGGAGAAACGAGTCGGTCGGTACGTCAAGTTTGATTTCGGTGGGGGCGTTCTTGGGCAGCTCACCCTTCATTTCACTGACCGCTTCGGTGACCATCTGACAATAGAGGTCGTAGCCAACTGCAGCAATGTGTCCGGACTGTGATTCTCCGAGCAGGCTGCCCGCTCCGCGGATCTCAAGGTCACGCATTGCGATCTTGAATCCGGACCCAAGTTCGGTTGACTCGCCGATGGTCCGGAGGCGCTCGTAGGCCTCCTCGGTCAGCACCTTGTCATGTGGATGAAATAAGTAGGCGTATGCGCGTTGTCCTGATCGACCAACCCGGCCGCGCAGCTGGTGCATTTGGCCAAGGCCAAGCAGGTCCGAGCGTTCGACGACGAGCGTGTTGACCGATGGTATGTCGATTCCCGACTCGATGATTGTGGTGCAGACGAGTACGTCGTACCGGCCGTCCCAGAAGTCTTGGACAACGGTTTCGAGTATTGCCTCGTCCATCTGGCCGTGAGCGATGGCGATGCGGGCTTCGGGGACGAGCTGGCGGAGCCGCGCTGCAGCAGTGTCGATGGAACGCACCCTGTTATGGACCCAAAAGACTTGCCCCTCCCGCAAGAGCTCGCGGCGAATCGCTTCGATCGCCACGCGTTCGTCGTACTCGCCAACAAACGTCAGAATCGGTTGGCGTTCTGCCGGCGGGGTTTGCAGCAATGACAGGTCGCGAATGCCGACAAGGCTCATTTCGAGGGTGCGCGGAATCGGAGTGGCGGTGAGGGTCAGGACGTCGACGTTTGTCTTCATCCTCTTCATCTTCTCTTTGTGCTGCACTCCGAACCGTTGCTCCTCATCGACGACGAGCAGGCCGAGGTCCTTGAAATTGATGTCTGCGGCGAGCAGGCGATGGGTCCCTATGACACAGTCGATCTCACCCGACTTGACCTCGTCGATGACCCTTTTCGCCTGACTGGGGGTGAGAAATCGGGACAGCACCTCTACTCGGATCGGGTAGCCCGCGAACCGGTCGGCGAAAGTATTGCCGTGCTGGCTTGCGAGTAGCGTGGTCGGTGCAAGGACAGCGACCTGTTTGCCATCCTGAATGGCTTTGAACGATGCGCGGATTGCGATCTCGGTTTTGCCGAAACCGACATCGCCGCATACGAGGCGATCCATCGGGAACTCGCGTTCCATGTCGCCTTTGATGTCGTCGATTGCCTTACGTTGATCGGGCGTCTCGACGAACGGAAAGGCATCCTCCATTTCAGTCTGCCATGGCGTATCTAGAGCGAAGGAGTGGCCCTGTGCGGTGACACGCTGCTGATAGAGCAGCACGAGTTCCTGGGCGATCTGGCGAACCTCAGACTTAACGCGACTCTTGGCCTTGGCGAATTCAGACCCTCCAAGTTTGTGGAGGGCGGGCGCCTCACCACCGACGTATTGGCGTAATGAGTCGATCTGATCCGACGGGACGTACAGCTTGTCGTCGCCCTTATACGAAATGAGTAGATAGTCGCGCTCAACGCCACCGATGGCCCGTTTGACCATTCCTTCATACTTGCCCACGCCGTGCTGGTGGTGCACAACGTAGTTGCCGGTCTTGAGATCTTCGAACGTTGACGCTGCATCGCGTTTGGGTTGCCGACGCGCCGTGCGGTGGGCCCGCCGACGGCCAGTTAGGTCGCTTTCGGCAACGATCGAGATCTTTGCGTTGGGCAACGTCGCACCTCGATGCAGAGGCGCAACGACTATGTGCCCACCGGGACCGAGGCGCAAGACGCCTGAGGGATCCGCTAGCTGCCTGCGAACGGGAAAGTCCAGACCCTGGTCCAGCAAGAGTGAATGAAGCCGGTCGGCTGAACCGAAGCCGTCGGCAGCAACCACGACGCAGTAGCCGTTGCTAATCAGCTGGGTAAGACGATCTGTGAGACCCGAACCATCGCCCCCCACCGGCCCCCACCCCGAGGCCTCGACGACCGGTATGTCGGGGGACTCAGGTGTGGAGTCGAGAGACCAGAAGTTTGCTGTTTCGCTGGACAGCAACGTTTCGGGGTCGGCGTGGAGCCGTGGGAACGACTTGTCCGGGTCGCGAGCCCAGGTCCCGGCGAGCGTGCGAGCGAGATCGTCCTCTTCTGCTATCAGGTCTTTGGCTCGATCGAGCATGCGCCGAGGCTCAACGAGCAGTACCTTGGCATCGTCGGGTAAGACATCGGTGAGTAGTCGATTACTATCGATCAGCCATGGCAGCCAGCTTTCCATGCCGTCGAAGTGAGCCCCTTCGGCTAGCCGCTCCCATTGTTCCCGCCCCCACGGCTCGCTGGACACCAGGCCGGCCGCTCGTTGGCGCACATCGTCGGTTGGCATGAGCTCTCGGGCTGGAAAAATCGTCGCGCCGGTCAGGTCGTCGGTCGAACGTTGGTCGTTGACACCGAAGCGTGTGAGACGGTCGACTTCGTCCCCCCAAAGGTCGATTCGGATCGGCGCCTTGCCGGTTGACGGGTACACATCAAAGATGGCACCCCGCCGTGCGAACTCACCGCGATGTTCGACTAGTTCTTCGCGCCGGTAGCCGAACTCGACGAGCTGTCTGGCTAGTGCTTCGGGGTCAATCTCGATACCGGGCCGGACGGCAATCGGTTCGATTGTGGCCGCCCCGGGTCCTAATTTCTGGAGCAGTGAGCGAATTCCGGCGACGATAATTTTTGGTGCTTGTTCTCCACGATGAAGTCGCCAAAGGACTTCAAGTCGTTGCCCCATGGTTTCAACGCTCGGGCTCACTCGCTCGAACGGGAGAGTTTCCCAGCCGGGGAACATCACGACGTCTCCGGCAGGTGCGAACTGTGCAAGGTCGTCGACGAGTTGGCCAGCCATTGTTCCGGTGGGGCATGCCACGACCAGAGGCCGTCGACTCGACAGGTGAGCGAGGGCGGCAATAGAGATCGGGCGGGCAACCTCGACGACAGCGAGGCGCGCGCTGGGGTCACCCAAAGCGCGGGTTAAACCGGGTTCGTTGCGGAGAAGTCCTGGCAGCGATTCCAGTGGGGCGTGGCTGCCCATAGTGAGGGCGGGACCTGGTGCGCCGGAAAACGTCGTTGTCATCGCTTGACGTTGTATCGCTGCATCGCAGCATCTACCCCGTTGGACACGATCATTTCCACTGCGTCGGCGGCATCGGCAATCGTCACGTCAAGGAGTTCCCGTTCGCGTTTCGGAACCTTTGACAGTACGTAGTTCTTGCCAGCACCCGATGGAGGTTTGCCGACACCGATGCGGACACGGATGAAATCCTGCGTCCGCAGGTGCTGCTTCATCGAACGCAATCCATTGTGCCCGGCCAGTCCGCCGCCGACTTTGACTTTTAGTTCGCCCGGCGAAAGGTCGAGTTCGTCGTGCACCACGATGATTTGGTCAGCAGCGGCGATGCGAAATCGGCGGACAAGCGCCCCGACTGCCTGGCCTGACTGGTTCATGTACGTGATGGGAAACGCAAGCACGACACGCTCGTCGCCGTCGGCACCGCTGAGACGCGTCTCACAGAGTAGCGCATTGTCACGACCGCTTTTGAGCGTCGAACGTGTACGTCCCGCAAGAGCCATGATCACATCTTCACCAACATTGTGTCGAGTGCCGACATACTTTGGGCCAGGGTTACCGAGTCCGACGACGAGCCAATCGAACGGATCGCCTTTTCCTGTGCGTCCGAACAGGCCCATGTCAGTGTGATCTGTGCGTGCGATCCGGATGAGAACAAGCGGTGAGTAGAGCCGCGGAGCTCGTTAGCTCAAGCGGAGTCGTCGCCAGCGGCGTCGCCAGCGGCGTCGCCCTCTTCGCCCTCTTCGGCTGCGGCTTCGGCTGCGGCTTCCTCGGCGTCGAGCACCGGGGTGCGCATTGTGAGGACAGTGACGACCGGGAACTCTGGGTCAGCTGCTGCGGTGACGCCTGCAGGCAGCGGAATCTCCGCAACGCGGATAGTTGTGTCCATATCCATGGCGGAGATGTCGATAACAATTTCGTCGGGAATGTTGCGTGGTGTCGTTACCACTTCGAGTTCGGTCATGGTGAGGTCCACAAGCCCGCCTTCACCCTCGACGGCTTTGGCTTCGCCCTCTAGGCGAACCGGTACGGCAACGGTGACTTCTTCGTTCAGGTTGACCTGGATGAAGTCGATGTGCTGCACGTTGCGTTTCACTGGGTGGCGCTGAATGTCCTTCACGAGCGCTGGGTACACCTCGCCATCGACGGTGAGGTCAAGGATCGTGTTCAGCCCAGCGGCGCCCGACAGTGCAACACGTAGATCTCGCCGAACGACAGTCACGCTGACTGGGTCCATGCCGTGACCGTAGACGACGCCAGGAATTCGGTCATCGGCACGTAGACGCCGGGCAGAGGCGCTCCCAGTTGTGCGGCCAGATTCGGCGAGAAGAACGGTCTCAGACATGGTTTTCGGTCCTTGGTTCAGGTGGAGATCTCAGGTGACGCTCGGAGCGAACGTTGATACAGCAGAGAGCAACGCTATCGCCCGCGTCACCCATCCCCTCTCGCGTTAGCGCACGTGATGCTTGCCCTACCCCAACAGAAAGTGTGACTTCAGCGTCGTCAAGCCATCATTTTCCGTGCATCTGATCAAATCTGAACTATTGATGCGCTCGGTACGTCCAAAGCTGACGAACGATGCCCAGGTAAAGATTTTGAGAAATGGGTGTGGATCAGCGGGCATGGAGGTTGTTACGAGAGGTTTTCGCCGTCGAAGATGACGCTCACGCTGGTGTCGTCAAATACCGCGCCGAGTGCTTCTGCGATGAGTGGCGCAACCGAGAGAATTTCGATATTTGGGAGCTGCTTCTCGGCCGGCAGCGGCAGTGTGTTTGTCAGGACGATTTTTTCGAGAGGGCTGTTCTTCAGCCGATCGATGGCTGGACCGGACAAGACGCCGTGAGTTGCCATGGCCCATACATTCCGAGCGCCGCGCTTCATCAGCAGCTCGGCAGCGGCCACGATGGTGCCGCCGGTGTCGATCATGTCGTCGGTCAGGACGCACGTGCGCCCTTCAACGTCGCCCATTACCTCCGCGGCCTCGGCAACGTTGGTGGTGCCTTTTGGTCGCCGCTTGTAAATAAAAGCCAGGTCCGCACCTATGTCGCCGAGGTGTTGTGCCATGCGTTCGGCTACTTTGATTCGGCCAGCATCAGGCGACACGATCACCGGTGCGGTCGAATTCCGGCGGACGTAGGCTTCAAGCACAGGCATGGCAGTGAGGTGATCGACCGGACCATCGAAGAAGCCCTGGATTTGACCGGAGTGAAGATCGATCGAGATCATTCGCTTGGCGCCAGCGGCTTTGAACATGTCAGCGACGAGGCGTGCCGTGATTGGCTCACGCCCAGCCGCCTTTCGGTCCTGGCGGGCGTAGCCGTAGAACGGGACGACTGCCGTGATGCGCTTGGCTGACGCACGTGAGGCAGCATCGATCATGATGAGGTGTTCCATGATCGAGTCGTTGACGGATCGGTCATCGACGCCGTAGTGAGTCTGCATAATGAAGACGTCCGTACCGCGCACGGATTCACCGAAGCTGCAACGCACTTCACCGTTGGCGAACTCAACGAGATTGTCGCTGCCAACTTCGATGTCGAGATGCTGGGCCACCTCCTGAGCGAGTGCAGGATGGGTGCGGCCCGTATAGAGAGCGAGGCGCTTGGTGGTGACCTTTTCCATGTGAAGTCCCGGGTGAGTTTGAGGTTGGATGGGGACGGGATCTACCCGACGGGGGCAGTGTAGAACGCGCCGGTCGTCGCGTTCGAAAGGACAGCGGACCCCGCAGGCAGATGCGCATACGGACCGACGACGGTGTCGTTGCCAATCTCGGCATTGTGGCCGACGCTGTGTTCCACGACTGCGCCGTTGCCGACTGTGCAGTCAGATAGACGCGTGTCGGGCCCCAACTCGCAGCCGTCCCCGATTACGGTTGCGCCCTGCAGCATTGTGCCGGGGTACAGCGTGACGTCGCGACCGATCGTGACGTTCACATCAATGAAAGTCTGACGCGGGTCAAGCATCGTGACGCCGTTGAGGAGCCAGTGGCGGTTGGTGCGGTTACGTAGCTCACGTTCGGCGAGAGCAAGTTGCCATCGGTCGTTAACACCTTGCGTCTCTGCTGCGTCGGCCTGGACCGCTCCGACACGATGACCCATGTCGGCGAGGGCAGCAACTACATCGGTGAGGTAATACTCGCCTTGAGCGTTGTCAGTGGTGAGGTTGCGAAGCGCCGGTCCGAGCAGGTCGCGGCGAAAGCACAGAATGCCAGTGTTCCATTCTTTGATGTCGAGTTCATCAGGCGAGGCGTCGCGTTGCTCGACGATGCGAGCTACCTGACCGTCTTTCTTGCGTATAATTCGACCGTATCCGGTTGGGTCCTCAAGCACGCTTGTCAAGAGCGTGCATGCATTTTGATTGGCGACATGGGTGGCGACCAGTTCGTCTAGCGTCTCGGGCCCGAGGAGGGGCGTGTCGCCTGGCAGTATGACGATGGTGGCTTCGTCGTCGTAATCGTCGCCGTCGAATGCGGTCATGCCGACGGCGGCTGCATCACCCGTGCCATTTTGTTCAAGCTGTTCGACGAACGCCACGTTGGCCCAGTCCGGTGCACGCTCGGCGACTTTGCTCATGACTGACTCAGCCTGGTGACCGACCACGACGGAGGTGCGAGTCGGCTGGAGTTTCTCAAGCGCATGGATCACGTGGAGCACCATGGCGCGCCCACAAATAAGGTGGAGCGGCTTCGGGCGACTCGATCGCATGCGAGAGCCTTCTCCAGCAGCGAGGACGATTGCGGAAACACTCATGGTTCCGGGGGGAGGAATCGAACCCCCATTCTCGGCACCAAAAACCGCTGTCTTGCCGTTAGACGACCCCGGAGTGGATCAGTCGACAAGCTACCGGAGTAGACGGCCTGCACAACTGATTGGTGTACTGAGATGGAGTCGCTCGCTGCTTAGCTCAGAGTGACCGCTTGCGAGGTGAGACCGATAGCGTCATGGTCCTTATGGGTTCGTTGATTAAGAAGCGCCGCAAGCGTATGCGGAAGAAGAAGCACAAGAAGATGCTGCGCCGCACGCGTCACCAGCGTCGCAAATAGATCATTTCATTATGCGGTCGGGTGCTCAATGCTTCTGATTCGTTGCCACATCTGACGGCACTGTGTGTGCCATGACAACCGTTGCGCCCTTGTCGACTAGGTCGGTAAGGGCGTTGCCATGTTTGCCATCGGTGAACCAGGTAGCGCCGCTTCCGGCGAGCTTCGGTGCTGTTCCGGTCCGTTCGGCGACGGCGTCGCGCCACCATGCCAGTCGTGGTTCGACTGCAAGAGCTGCGGGTTCGAGGTCGTTGGGCCCATGTGCGGTCGGGCCGCCGAGCTTGTCCCACGCCCGGTACGCGGCTGGAGTGTTGACTGCTAGTGGGGGAATGATGAGAGTCACATCTCGGTCGACGTGTGGGAGCGGCTCGATCATTTCGCCGATGCCGGTGACTCGGGCTCGGCCACCAACGAGACAGAAGCTGATGTCAGCGCCAAGACCTGCGGCTCGTGCGAGCGATGCAGTGTCAATGGGATAACCGGCCCAACGGAGCGCAGTGGCGGCATCGGTGGAGCCACCGCCGAGACCGCCGCCGTGCGGGATGCGTTTGTCAATGTTGACTTTTGCTGAGGTATTTGCGAGGGCGAGCGCATGAGCGACGAGGTTTGAGTTGTCGGTCGGTACACCGTCGGAGAATGGCCCTGTCGTCGCGAGCCCTGATCCAGATGGATCAAATGTGAGGACATCGTGCAGGTTGAGGCTGACCATCTCGGCGTCGATGAGATGAAAGCCGTCGCTGCGAAGTCCGGTCATCTTTAGGCTTAAAGTGAGCTTGGCGTGCGCCCGCCATGAGCCTGGGCCGCAGATGTCAGTCATGCACGATCGCTGCCAGACGAACCCACGCGTTAACGTCGAGTTCTTCGGGTCGGTCCGTGCTGACTACGTCGGCCTCCTCGAATTGTTCGGCCTGGACCAAACCGCTCAGCGACTTGCGTAGCATCTTGCGGCGTTGTCCAAATGCGGTCTTCACCAGCGTGAAGAGCTGTTCGGGGTCGGCTGCTGCGAGGTGATCAGGCATCGGGTCGTGGCGAGTGATTTCGACGAGGGCGGACTCTACGTTGGGGCGGGGAATAAACACTGTTGCGGGCACGAGCCCAACGATTCGGGCTGACCCCCAGTACGCGGCTTTGACGCTGACTGCGCCGTATCCCTTCGTCCGAACTGGCGCAGCAAAGCGTTCTGCGACTTCGCGCTGCACCATGACCAGAATTCGTCGCACTTGAGGGACTTCATCCAGAAGGTCGCAGACAAGCGGGGTTGCAACGTTGTAAGGGAGGTTAGCCACGAGGACCCAGCGATGATTCGGATCAAGCGTGGAGTCCCAGTCGATGCGCATTGCATCGCCTTCGATGACCTCAACGTTGGGTCGGTCGGCGACGATTTCTCGCAAGACGGGTACAACTCCTTTGTCAATTTCAAGCGCAGTCACCGCAGCGCCGGTGTCTGCCAGGGCCAGTGTGAGCGATCCGAGACCCGCACCGATCTCGACGACTTGGTCGCTGGTGCCGACGCAGGCAAGTTTGGCGATCCGGCGCACAGTGTTCGGGTCGGCGACAAAGTTCTGGCCCAAATCGCGCCTCGGCGCGAGCGAATGTTCTGTCAAGAGATCGTTGATACGTGGGCGTGAGTGCGTCATAACGCGTTACAGACGAATTTGAACAGGGATGGGTGCATCGGTGAGGTCAGCGAGTGTCTCGAATTGTGTGGTCTGGAGCATGAGTCCGTGGACCTGCGTTGCCGGAGCGAGCTGGGAGCGGCAGGTGATTGACCGGTTATTGTCGAGGTTGGTTACGGTGATTTCTTGCCCGGTGGTGATGTTCTGAGCAAGGCAGACGTTGGCCCCGGAGAGCCTGCCGAAGGTAGCGCTCGTGATGATTGTCTCTAAGCGGTCTGCGTTCGGGATGGCAATTTCGGAGATGCCACCAACCACAGACATTGGGCCATCAAGAAAAATTGGTGTCCGTGTGATCACCGTCGGCTCACTCGAGAGATTTGATTGCCCGGTCGCCGAATCGAGAGTGGAGGCGCCTCCCGGTACTGCGTCAGAACCGGTCGGCTGGCCGTTGTGATCGAACCACCAAAGCGTTGGGACGACAAGCAAGCTTGCGACTACCACGAGGAAGAATCGTCGTCGGTCGGTGTCGTCAAGAGCCACAGGTCAGTCGTCAATCGTTCGGCAGCCGGAGGCCACCTGTTGGTGACTCACTACCCCGCTACGCAGTACCTGAGCGTATCTCGGCGGTGCCGTCAGGCGATGGCGGGCAGCACTCTGCGGGTGTTGGCCGCAGTGTGCGTGGCGATGCTTCTCACGGGGACATCGCGTAAGTCGGCGATGAACTGGCCGACATGGGGCACCCACGCAGGCCGATTCTTCTTGCCGCGTTGGGGTACTGGAGCGAGGTACGGGCTGTCGGTTTCAACGAGCATCGAGTCCAGAGGGCAAAGTTGAGCTGCTTCTTGCACATCGGCGGCGCTCGGGAATGTGACGATGCCGGAAAACGAGAGTACAGCGCCGCGATTCAGGCACTGGCGTGCTTCGTCTGCTCCACCGGTAAAACAGTGGAAAATTGTGTGCTCGGGCACGCCTTCGGCATCAAGAATTTCGAACGTGTCGGCCCAGGCTTCGCGAGTGTGAATGACAAGCGGCAGTTTGTGTTCGTGCGCAAGCTGAATCTGTGCCGCGAACGCGACCCTTTGGACGTAGCGCTCGGAGTGCTCGTAGTAGTAGTCGAGCCCGGCTTCACCCACGGCGACGATGCCAGGTGTGTCGAGTAGGTCCACAATCGTGTCGACATGGTTTACGGCGTCGTGCGGGTGAAGACCGACTGTGGCGAAGACATTCGCATGGCGGCTGGCTACGTCGATCGCAGCGAGCGATGTCTTGCGATCGCAACCAACGGTAACCAATGTGTTGACGCCCATCTCAGCTGCTGCTGTGACTGCGCCGTCAGGTCCGTCGGGGATGCGTTCGTCGTGGATGTGGCAGTGCGAGTCGATCCAATCCAGTTGGTTCGGGCTCATGTCTTGATGCGGGGAAACAGGGCGTCACCCTTGATGACTGAGGCGCCGGGAACATACTGGCCCCAAGTGGCAGCCTGTGGGAGCCGTTGGTCGACGACCTTGCCAGGCATACCAATGCGTTCCCAGACGGCCTGGGCGGTGTCGGGAATCGCTGGGGAGCACAAGATGGCAACGATGCGTAGGGCTTCGAGTGCATCACCCATTACTAGGTCAACTTCGGGCCCGGGTTCCGCTTTCCATGGCTCGTTCGTCTCGAGGTGCGCGTTGGAAGCGCGGATGAGCGACCATGTGGCGTCGAGGGCCTTGCTCGGCTGAACGTCATCCCATTGCGCAGCAGCCTGCTCCAATGCGGTTGCAGCAACTGTGCCGAGTGGGCTGTTGGGGTTGGGAGCAGTGCCGAGACCGTCGCACTTCTTGGCGACTACTGTGGCCACGCGGGCAGCGAGGTTGCCAAGATTGTTGGCGAGGTCGGAGTTGTACCTGTTGACCAGGCCGTCCCAGCTGAAGTCACCATCGTTGCCGTAGGCAGTGTCGGCAAGAACGTAGTAGCGGAATCCGTCGAGTCCGATGTCGTCGATTAGGTCTAGAGGATTCACCACGTTGCCAGAGGTCTTGCTCATTTTTTCGCCGCCGCTGAGCAGCCAGCCGCCGATGGCCCAACCCTTGGGTGGCTCCACGCCCGCAGACAGAAGCATGGCTGGCCAGTAAACGCAGTGCTGTCGAACGATGTCTTTGCCGATCAGGTGATAGTCGGCGGGCCACCGCTCGGTGTAGTCCTGTGACTTGTTTCCGAATCCGACCGCAGCGAGGTAGTTGGTGAGGGCATCGAACCAGACGTAGGTGACGTGTTTGTCATCCCATGGCAGGGGGATCCCCCAGTCGAGGGAGGTGCGGCTGATCGAGAAGTCGCGCAGGCCGGACTTGATCAAACCGATTGCTTCGTTGCCCCGATGTTCGGGCTTCATCGCCGTCGGATGCTTGGCATACCAGTCGAGGAGGCGGTCTTCGAAACGTGAGAGCCGAAAGAAGTAGTTCTCTTCCTCAAAATACTCGACTGGCAGCAGATGAATCGGACAAAGGTCGTCCCCGTTGGGTCCGCTGACCAGTTCCTCGTCCTGGTAGTACTCCTCGCAGGCAACGCAGTACTTGCCGGCGAAGGTGTCAAGCTCGATGTCGCCTGCGTCGTAGCACCGTTGGAGAAGTTCTGCGACGGCTGCTTTGTGGCGGGGCTCCGTCGTGCGGATGAAGTCATCGTTGGTGATGTTGAGGCGTTCCCAGGCGTCGGAAAACTTCGGTGCGATTGAGTCCGTGAACTCCTGGGGCGTCATGCCCGATGCCTCGGCAGCCTGCTGGATTTTGAGGCCGTGCTCATCAGTTCCGGTGAGGAACGTGACATCGTCGCCGAGCAGTCGGTGCCAGCGGGCCAGCGCATCGCCAACAATTGTCGTGTACGCATGGCCGAGATGTGGCTCGGCGTTGACGTAGTAGATCGGAGTCGTCACATAGAACTGAGACACGCCTGCACGATACCGTCAGCGCAATGAGCGGACCTGCAGGGAGTCTGGGCGTATTTGCCAACGCAACTGCCGTCGTGGCGAACGGCGGCGATGGTTCGGGCCGGTACTCGGCGAAGATTCATTCAGGGTGGGACATCGGCGGCAATGCCAACGGTGGCTATCTGATGGCGATTGCGGGGCGTGCCATGTCCGAAGCGGTCGGCCGTCCACCGCTGTCGCTGACGGCGCATTACTTGAGTCCTGGACCTGCAGGCCCGTGCGAAATCGATGTCGACGTCGTCCGCACGGGCCGACGCCTGGCTACCGCTAGGGCAACGATGACGGTAGAGGGAAAGCCGATCCTCGAGCTTCTCGGCACGTTTGGTGACCAGGTGCCCGATGACGGGCCGACCTTCCGACGCGAGGAACCTCTCGATGTCATGCCTTTCGAAAACTGTACGCCGATGCGGCCAGCCGCCGCGAGTGGTGGGCCCGCATTAATGGATCGCCTTGCTTGCCGATTGTGCCCGGAAGACGATGGTTTTCGGCGCGGCGAGCCGACGGGTGATCCAACGATGCGTGGTTGGTTTGCCTTCGTTGCAGAGGAACCGGTTGATGCGATTGGATTGCTGCTGGCAGCTGACGCGTTCCCGCCACCGATCTTCAACTCGGACATCCCAATGGCCTGGGTGCCGACAATTGAGTTGACTGTGCATGTGCGTGGAAATCCTGCGCCCGGCCCGCTCCGTGTTGCGTTCCGCTGCCGCTTCATTCACGACGGGCTACTTGATGAAGAGGGCGAGATCTGGGACTCGGCAGGAGTGCTTGTCGCCCAGTCCCGTCAGTTGTCGCTCATGCCAAGACCAGTGATTTCCGACGTGTGACGAAGTCGAGTGATGTCTGGGTTTCGTCTTCCCCGAACGGCGCCGCATCCTGACCCCGAAATCACTCAGTCCAGGGTGAGTTGGTAGATGTCGCGCTTGGGTTGGCCGGTTTCGGCGGCGACCTGAGCGGCGGCGTCGCGCTTGGACAGGCCGCTCTCGATTGCTGTCGTGAGGAGCGCCCGAATGTCATCTTCGGTGAGAGGGGTGTTGTCGACGGGCGCACCTTCGACGACGAAGACATATTCGCCGCGTGGTTCGCCGATGTCGACGGTACCGAGCGTGCCGCGGATGACTTCTTCGTGCAGCTTGGTGAGTTCGCGAGTCACGACAACCATTCGGTCGGGTCCGCACACGTCAGCCAGATCTGCGAGTGTCTTCAACGCACGGTGGGGTGCTTCGTAGAGCACGGTGGTGCGGCACTCGGCGGCAACGTCGGCAAGGCGGGCGCTGCGTTCACGTCCCTTGCGAGGGAGAAAGCCGTCGAAGACGAATCGTGAGGTGTCGAGTCCGCTGATCGTCGCAGCCATGATTGCAGCGCTTGGTCCGGGCACAGCACTGACTGCGTGGGGCGAATCAACGACGGCGCGCACGAGTCGCTCACCGGGGTCCGACACGCCTGGCGAGCCTGCATCGCTGACGACGGCCACATTGCCCCCGTTATCTAGCACGCTCAGGACTTGGTCGATCAGGTCGTATTCGGTGTGCTCATTACACACCACCATGCGTTTGGCTTTTATGCCGGCGTGATGGAGCAGCAGACCGGTGCGCCGCGTGTCCTCGCAGCAGACGAGATCGGCGGCGGCAAGTACTTCGATGGCGCGTGGTTGCAGGTCGCCAAGGTTGCCGATTGGTGTAGCGACGAGCCAGAGGGTGGCGGCCATCTTCAGTTGTCCTGATCGCGTACTTCGATGACATCGCCGACGCGCAGACCCCACCGGTTGAATGCTCCAGCCTGCGCCTGGACGACGAACTTGGCATGCCGCACTGGGAATCCGATGCGACGACGAGGCATCTGCAGCGTCTTAATTACGACACCGTCGGCGTCGACGAACGCCACGTCGATTGGGAACTTTATGTCAAGCGTATGGACGGAGCGGCATGGCCGGATAACTAGTGCACCTTCGAGATGGGTGCGGCCGAGCAGATGTCGCCGGCGATCCGATCGGTTGTTGGCGATCTTTGCAGAGGCGAACACTCGAGCGTCGCTGACCAGCCAAGCCATAGGCTCAGCATGCCATATTGAGGACGCGTTTGGACGCTGCTGGGGGTACGGGAGGGATGCGTTCCCGCATTGTGCGATACGGTCCGGCGGATGGTCGCACACGATGGATTTTCGCTGCGGAAGGTGGTTGCGGGTCCTGCTGCGGATCCGATTCTGCGAGGAATCACGGTCGACATTCCAAACGCAGGAATTACAGCGGTCGTAGGCCCGTCCGGGTCGGGTAAGTCGACCCTTTTGCGTCTGCTCAACCGTCTCGACGATCCACTCGCTGGCGAGATTCGGTGGCGAGGCCAGCGACTCGACGAGCTTCGGCCAGACGAGTTACGCCGCCAGGTCGCCATGGTGTTTCAGCATCCACCAATCTTCGCCGGATCGGTGCTTGACAACTTTCGGGTTGCAACGGCAGATACCGACGAGGGCCGTGCGCTTCGCATGCTCGATCACGTTGGGCTCGCGGCAGGTCTGCTCCATCGCAATGCCGCTGACCTCTCGGGTGGCGAGGCGCAGCGGATGTGTGTCGCCCGAGCGTTACTGACTGATCCGATGGTTGTTCTGGCTGACGAACCGACTGCAGCACTGGACGGCGAGGCACGCCACACCATCGAGAAGCTGGCCCAGCAACTTGCCGAGGCGGGGACCCCGCTGGTCTGGGTCAGTCATGACACCCAACAGCTGCGACGCCTTGCCAATCACGTTTTGGCGATCGTCGATGGACAGGTCGCAGCATTCGGACATCTCAGTGATCTTGATGGGAGTGATGACCCCGTCGTGCGTGGACTGGTCGGCGCACCGTGAACAATTTTGTTGACGCTGGCGATTTGATGCTGGCATTCGCCGCAGAGGGAGCTGACATTGGGTTGGCTGGCCTTGCGGTGTCGGGCGTACTGATCCTGGTTGCGGTGCTGATTTCGCTGTGGCGGAAGCTTGATCTTGAGCGCTCGTTGTTGTGGGCTGCGATTCGCGCGCTCGTGCAACTTTTAGTGGTTGGGTGGGCACTGCAGCTAGTAGTGGGCCCTGACGATCCGTTGTTCTGGCCAGCGCTATGGCTGATGTTTATGTTGCTGTTTGCGGCGTGGACTACGTCTCGGCGCGCAGCAGGGGTGCCCCACGTGCTGGTCCTCTCGCTGCTTGCGTACGCATTGTCGGGTCTTGTGACGTTGGGGGTGTTGTTCGGCTTTCAGGTGTACGAGTTTGAGGGTCGCACTATCGTTCCGCTGGCTGGCATCGTGATCGGGAACTCGTTGGCGGCCACTGTTTTGGTTTCGCGCCAGTTGCTGCTCGCCGCAACTGAGCAGCGTGGCGTGATCGAAGGACGGCTTGCGCTCGGATTGTCCGCAGCTGAAGCGTTTCAGCCGCAGCTCCGTCAAGCCTTGCGGATGGCTTTGGTGCCACAGATCGAGACGACGAAGGCAGTGGGCATTGTGGCGCTGCCGGGAGCGATGGTTGGCCTGATCCTTGCCGGCGTTGATCCTGCCGATGCCGTCAAAGTGCAGATTTCGGTGATGTACCTTGTGCTCGGCAGCGTGGCGACAACCACAACGGTCATGAGCATCGGGATTTCGCGCGAATTGTTTTCTTCTGCTCAGCAGCTGCGACGCTTTCGATCGGACTGAATCGGCGATTGGGTCACCTGGTTGGGTGAGACGCCGACGGGTGCGGCAGTCCGCCGTTAGCGTGATCTGCCGCATGGAACGTTTTGGATTAGTTGGACTCCCGAATGCGGGCAAAAGCTCGTTGTACAACGCGCTGACCGGTGGTGGCGCACTCGCTGCGCCATACCCGTTCGCCACCAAGGACCCAAATATCGGGGTCGCAATGGTGCCTGACGAGCGCCTTGACCGGTTGTCGGTTATGTCTCAATCGAAGAAGACGGTGCACGCTCAAGTTGAGGTTGTCGACATCGGTGGCCTGGTTGAGGGCGCAAGCACAGGCGAGGGTTTGGGCAACAAGTTCCTCGCGAACATCCGTGAGGTCGACGCGATCGTTTTCGTATTGCGTGCGTTTGAAGATGACGATGTAGTTGGTCCGTCGGACCCTATTGAGCACCTGCGCATTCTCGAGATCGAGTTGGCGCTGGCCGACCTCGAAACGGTCGAAAAGCGGCTCAAGCAGACCCAGCGCGCTGCGAAGCTTGACAAGTCGATGGTCGTCGAGACCGAGGCGTTGCAAATGGCCTATGATCAGCTTTCTGACGGTCTGCCCCTGTACCGGGCTGGCTTGAAGGACGACGTCAAAGAGCTTCTTGCCCCCTACTTCTTGCTGACCAATCGCCGAGTGCTTGTTGTCGTCAACGTCGGCGAGAATGACATTGAGTCAATTCCGCAGAAAGAGGCGTTGATTTCCGACGAGTTCAACAATGCGGGTGACAACGTCGAAGTGATCGGCATGTGCATCCAGATGGAAGCCGAAGCTGCTGCTATCGAGGACCCTGATGAGCGCAAGGAGATCTTGGAAGGGTTCGGCCTCGGCGAGGGTGCCCTGTTCCGGATGGTTCGCAGCGCCTACCACCTGCTCGGTCTGCGGACCTATATGACCACTGGTGAGCAGGAGTCGCGTGCCTGGACGTTCCATGAGGGCTCGGTAGCACCGGTGTGCGCCGGACGAATCCATGGCGACTTCCAGCGCGGGTTCATTCGGGCCGAAGTCATCCAGTGGGACGAGCTACTCGAACTGGGGTCGTGGAACGCAGCGAAGGACGTCGGAAAGATGCGTGTTGAAGGCAAAGACTACGTCGCGCAAGACGGTGACGTCATGGAGTTCCGCTTCAACGTTTGAGCGTGACCGCATTATCGCGGGTGCCCCGAATGCTGGCCTCAAGCTGTAGCCGAGCTGGGTTGGCGACTTAGTCGTAGACGGTTGTATCGTCAGCGAATATCCCATGGAGTTCGCCGCTATCGAGGCGGACCGAGGGCAGGTCGATGGTCGGCGCTAGGCATCGATTGCTGAGTGGAGACCCTTGGTCGCGCTGTTCCTGCCGCACGGGGTCTACTCGGGTGGACGCGTCAGTCAGTAACCGCCGAGCCCAAAGAGCGATCGCGTGCTGTCTCGGCTCGCTTCTTCGGAGGAATATCGATCTGTTTGGTCAGTTCGTGCTCACGATGGGGTGCCAAGATGTGGCGGTGAGTACGAACGACGCGAAGGTTGAGTGGTTGACGGTTGCTGGCGACCCGGAGACATGGCGCTCGATCGGCTTAGCTGTTGGTGGCGATGGACTGATCCCACTCTTTGGTACTGGACTTAAAATCGTATTGCCGGTAAGGGCTGACGACGCTGGCATTGTCGGTTGGGGCTTCAGCGGTATCGAATCTGTGCAACAGATTGCTGGGCTGCCCGTTGATGTCGTCGATGCAGTAACGCCATCGTTTGCGGATCACGCGCTGGGAGCCACCGAACTCGATCATGTCGTGATCATGACAAGCAGTCTGGAGACAGTGTCGGATGCAGTCACTGATGCAACAGGATGTACTTTGAAGCGCACCCGTGAGTTGGGAGCGATCACTCAAGGGTTTCATCGGATCGGGCGCGGTGGTCTGATTGTTGAGATCGTCGAGCACCCGGACTACAACCGAGGCGAGGCAGAGTTCTGGGGGCTGGTGATCAACGTCGATGACCTCGACGCAGCATGTGCGCTGCTTGGACCAGAACGAGTGAGCGAACCTAAAGACGCAGTGCAGCCGGGACGGCGGATCGCCACGATTCGCTCCCAAGTGGGGTTGGGAACCGCCGTCGCATTGATGACGCAAGACAATCGGTGACCTGCGACGATTCTTGTTCAGGTGCTTGGCGGTTGGGGGTCGGCTACGCAAGCCGTAGTGTGTTAGCCCTATGTCGAAGAAGACCAGCAAGCGCAAGGCCCGCCTCCGTCGTTCTAAGGCGAACCATGGCAAGCGGCCGAACATGGGCCGCTGAGCACGCCCGCTACCACGTATCTCACTTCTCACGGTACTTCTGAGCGCCTGCACGCTCGCCTTAGGCGATGCTATGGGCGCTTTTTCGTGTCTGGATTCAAAAGAGAGGCTGCGACCTCCTGATACGCAAAAGAGTCAAACCCAAATTCCCTGCCGTACCGAGGTGCCTCGACCCAGGCACCGCAGAGTTTCTCCGGCGTCTGCGGAACGTGCTTCGAACTTTATGTTGTCATGAGAATCGGAAAGTGTTTGCCGGTGCGTTGGCTGTGCTCAGTGATCACTGAGCTGCCATGGTTCAAGGCAAGGTCCTTGTAGCTGAAAGACGGTCGGCTTTGGTTGGGCCGAGGCGTCCGACAATCGCCGCCCAGTCCAATCCCGCGTCTGTCGCTCTGAGCGTTAGAACAGGTCGGGCTGGTCAGCGAGAAAGGGAGCCATCTCGTCCTTGCTGGACAAGATCGGCCCAGTTGCAGGGAGTGGCCACGGTATGGCGAGGTCGCTGTCGTTCCAGCGGATTGATCGTTCGCAATCGGGTGCGTACTGGCCACTCACTTTGTAGGCGACACGAGTGTTGGGTTCAAGCGTGCAGAAGCCGTGGGCAAAGCCAGCGGGAACGAGGAGCTGATTACCGTCGTCGGCGGTAAGGCGTATCGCAACGTGCTGGCCGAATGAGGGTGAGTCGCGACGGATGTCGACTGCAACGTCAAGGATTGAGCCGCTGATCACTCGGATGACCTTGTCTTGGGCGTGTGGCTTCGTCTGATAGTGCAGGCCACGAAGAGTGCCGATTGAGGCCGAGAAGGACTCATTATCTTGGACAAAGTTGATGTTGATTCCGGCGTCGTGCAAGGAGAGTTCCTTGTAGGTTTCGCTGAACCAGCCGCGGTCATCGCCAGAGCGTTTGGCGCGGATCTCCACCACGCCGTCGAGATTGGTCCTGTGGATCTCCATCGCTACTTTTTTAACCCGATGCGCTCGGTGGCTTGCGCGTCGCGAAGAGGTTGCCACCAGGACTGGTTGTCTATGTACCACTGCACGGTGCTGCGCAGTCCGGTGTCGAAGGTGTGCTTCGGCTCCCAGCCGAGTTCACCTTGGATTTTGTTTTGATCGATGGCGTATCGCTGATCGTGACCGGGCCGGTCAGCGACGAATGTGATCAGCGAACGGCGCGAGATACCAAAGTCCAGGGGGCCGGCGAGTTCGTCGACAAGGTCACAGAGTGTTTCGACCACTTCAAGGTTGGTGTGTTCAGCCTTGCCCCCAATATTGTAGGTTTCTCCCGGCGTCCCCTGCTCAACAACAGTTACGAGTGCGGCGGCGTGGTCCTCGACATGTAGCCAGTCACGGATGTTGTCGCCCCTGCCGTACACGGGAAGTGGTTCACCGCGAAGCGCTTTGATCGTAATGAGCGGGATCAGCTTCTCAGGAAAGTGGAATGGTCCGTAATTGTTCGAGCAGTTGGTCAGTAGCACGGGTAGGTCGTAGGTCTCGCCCCACGCCCGTACGAGGTGGTCGGAGCCTGCCTTCGACGCAGAGTACGGCGAGCGCGGCTCGTATGGGGTGGCTTCGGTGAAGGCTGGGTCGTTGGGGCCGAGTGAACCGAAAACCTCGTCAGTCGAGATGTGGTGAAAGCGTTGAACGCCTGCAGCGCGGGCAGCTTCAAGCATTGCGAACGTCCCGATCAGGTTGGTTTGCACGAACGCGGCGGGTCCGTCGATCGATCGGTCGACGTGGCTCTCGGCAGCGAGGTGCATGACTGCGTCGGGGGAGTGGGTAGCGAAGATCTCGGCGATGCGACCAGTGTCGCAAATGTCGGCCTGCTCAAACGAGAGCCTAGGGCTGTCGGCCACCATGCGAGTTGAACCTTCGGTGGCCGCGTAGGTCATCTTGTCGACGTTGACCACGCTGTGATCGGTCTCGTTGATGAGGTGGCGGACGACGGCAGATCCGATAAAGCCCTTGCCACCGGTGACCAGGATCTTTCGCCGTTCGCTCATCGGAGACTGCCTTCGAGCAAATTGAGCAGGTACTGGCCGTAGGTGTTCTTGCCCATCGACTCGCCAGCCGCTTGCAATGCGGAGTCGTCGATCCAACCCTGTTCCCATGCGATCTCTTCGAGGCACGCAATTTGACTGTT
Organism: uncultured Ilumatobacter sp.; assembly: GCA_938091165.1. GTDB lineage: Bacteria > Actinomycetota > Acidimicrobiia > Acidimicrobiales > Ilumatobacteraceae > Ilumatobacter_A. The sequence continues at coordinate 145,602 of CALKNK010000015.1, forward strand.
CTGGCGGTGCTGGATCACACGGACGAACTCCGACGCCTCCACCATCGAGTCGAACGTTCCGGTGTCAAGCCATGCAAAGCCACGGTTGAGTTGCTCGACATTCAATTCGCCGCGTTCGAGGTAGAAGTCGATAACCGACGTGATCTCAAGTTCGCCACGCAGTGACGGTTTGACCAACTCGGCAGCCTCAACGACTCGTTCGTCAAAGTAATAGAGCCCAGTTACTGCCCAGTTACTGCTCGGACTTTCGGGCTTCTCTTCGATCTTCTTCGGCCGACCGGCTGCATCGAGGTCGACGATGCCGTAGCGCTGTGGATCCTTCACGTGATACCCGAACACTGTGGCGCCCGAAGGGCGGGCCGCTGCATCGGCGACGAGCTTCGAAAACCCTGCGCCGTAGAACAGGTTGTCACCCAGCACGAGCGAAGCGCCTTGGCCGTCGAGGAAGTCTGAGCCAATTAAGAAGGCCTGGGCAAGTCCGTCGGGAGAGGGCTGCGTGGCGTACTCAAGCTGTAGACCCCATTGTGATCCGTCGCCGAGCAGCCGCTCGAATCCGGCACGGTCCTCGGGCGTGGTGATGATCAGGATTTCTCGGATACCGGCCAGCATGTGCACGGACAACGGGTAGTAGATCATCGGCTTGTCGTAGACGGGGAGTAGTTGCTTTGAGGTACCGCGTGTCACCGGGTGCAGACGTGAGCCTGTGCCGCCAGCGAGAATGATGCCTTTCATGGGCTTGAGCGTAGAAGGAATACTCATGAGACGGTGAGTATTCCTCTGGTAGCGAAATAGCTGGGGATGGATATCGACGTAATGACTCGGAGTTGTCGGGTTCTAACCGAATGGGCTCGAAATAGGCATTTGCCGTCTCATCGTGCGTTTTGCATGGTTGATACCTCGTGAGAGGATTTGATAGGAGCAATACGAGCGCCAAACCTTTCGACAGACGGGGTCTGTCGAAAGCGATGAAGACGTACAGGAGCGACCGCTTCGCTTGCGGACTGGCCGGTTCGATTCAGAATCCAACTGTGGTTGAAAGATCCAACCTGTACGGCAATGTCAAATAGCGTCGCAATGCCAGTAAGGGGGCACTAGAGCCAGATCCAGTCATGGTTATTGTTTTTGCAACTGCACTTCTTGCTGCAAACCGACAACCTGGGGTCGAATTGCCATCGAATACGAGCTGCTGAGCCTCCTTTGCGCTGTTCGTCTTGTTTCTCCGTGGAGATACCCGCATGAATAACCCGATGGTTCTCCATCGAAGCGTCGAACAGATACACGATCGCCATCGGCCTCTTCGCCGTTACAGGCTGCTTCTTTGACGTCTCACAGTTTCTTCCGTTTCAGCAACCTTCAAAGTCAGCCTGGACTGAAGCTTCCGTCGCTCAAGCGCGGTGCTCCGGTGCGGCGTTCTTATTGCATCCCCGACAGGCGTTGGCTTACTTTGAGTCGAAAGTCGTTAAATAGGCTTGGCCCTCGTCACACGACTCAGCGAGCGGGCACCAACGACAGCCACTGCCCGGCCGTTTGACCGGCGCGCGTTGCTCGGTGCCTAACTCGACCATCGCATTGATTCCGTCGAGGGTTCGCCGCACCGCTGTGCGCAACAAAGGCTCACTCACATCTTCGGTTTGGGCCTCGCCCGCATCGAGATAGAACGTCGCAAGTTTGCGCGGTGGCACCCCGCGAACCAGTGTCTCGATCAGAGCATAAAAGCCGAGGTCCTGGCGATGACGAGGTCCCACCCGACCTGTCTTGAAATCGATGAGCACTTTGCGGCTTTCGTTGCCCGCTGGTCGTCCAATCATCAAATCAACCCGAGCCCGCAAAAGAATTGTCCCTGTCAATGGCCATTGCGCCGCAGCCTCGGTTACCGGGTTAGCGCGCGGGTCTAACGGCGGAAAGCTCTCGACAAACTTCGTCACTCGCTCAGTTGACAACCCACGCGTATCGGCCTCATCACCCTTGTCGAGCTTCGCAATCCACAGCCCAATCCCGCGGTCTTCGTCGGATAGGCGAGCCATTGCCTCATCAACCAAATCGGCGGGCGAGGGCTCTCCACGCCACCCCAACAGTAACTGAATCGCTCGGTGAGCAATTTGGCCCTTCGCAGTTGCTGGCGTCCACTCGAATTGATCGGGAGCTAGAAAATGCGCCTCGCAATCGAGCACTGATGCAATACGATGCTTGGTGACAAACAGATCTTGACCGTCATGAAGCCGTTCAGCGAAGTGGTCAAGTGCAACACGCATCTCAGTGCGGATATTGGCGACCAGTTGTTCGTCAAACACCAACGGCTCACTACTGCGCCGGAGCGCAGCGAGTGTCTTGCGCTGGAGCGGCGTCAGCTCTGAAAGAGCACCCGATGGAACGTTTTCAGCCGGGTTGCTCACGACCATCGACTGTACTCACCGGGCAGCCGAGCCTGCCGGACAGACAGTCACGGCAATGTTTCTAGATGTCAGGACACCCGTCCCGTGGATCGGTAGTCTCGTCAACCCATGAGAAATCAATGGCTCGCAAACATGATCGTGCCAGTGAGCAGCGCGCTTGCTGGGTTGCTATCGCTGGGCCTTTCAACGTCCTGGCAGTCGCCCCGACCGCTAATGGACCTGTCCGCACGGTTCCAATGACCCCCGTGCCAATAACAGCCCTGGAATATGCCGACCCGGAAGTCGACTGAGTGGTGGCCCACCGCGGACTTAAACAGACGTAGATCGTCTCTGATCTGACGAAACTTTTACCTGAGATTTTTCACTGTCCTGTCATGAACCGCTCCACCATTGTCAACATCGCTGTCGCGCTCTGCATCGCCGCGTTGATCGCTGCGGTGTTCGTCTTCGAGAGTCGAAGCGAGATGGCGCCCGCCACGACCACCACTACTTCGACCACCACTTCGCTGCCGACCACTACGACCACTACGACCACCACGACTACGACTTCGACTTCGACTTCGACTTCGACTTCGACTTCGACTTCGACTTCGACTACGACGACTATCGAGCCACTTCAACGGGATGCCTACGCTGTGGTCGTCGTTAACGGATCAACGGTCGGCGAGCGTCTGGAACCGACAGTCCAGCAGCTGATCGAACTTGGCTACACCGACGTTCGCGGTTTGGTGGGCGCAGTACGAACAGTGGAGACCGTCATCTACTACGCCGACGGTAATGCCAATGCCGGTGCCCGGATGCGCGACGACCTCGAACTTGACGTAGACCTGGCTCCACTTGGCGAAGCGCCACCGGTCGCCGGGCGCAACGACGCTCAACTAATGCTTTACCTCGGCGGAGCCTGAACCTCGCGTCCCAGGTATTGCTCAGCGACGCACCTGGGAACTCTGTGAGCGCGCATGGTCAGTATGGTTATATGGAGTTCGCCTCGACCGTCGACTTTGCTCATGCGGCACGCACGCTCAGTCGTGCCACACGCAGTTTGGGCCTTGACGCGCCGAGCTTTCGATGCCCGCCACGTCTTGTCGGGATCGAACGCAGCATTCGGCGTCGCCCGAGAGGAGCAGTGGTGTCGATTCGGGTCAAGAATCGACCTCTGGCAGCAGTACTTGCAGACATGATTGAGGGAGTGGTCGTCGCAAACCGCTTGGCTCCCCCCCATGCCGACGGTGTGCGGACCGAGTTGTGGTCCGTGATGACCGGGGGTGCAGAAATTCAGTTTTCGAAGCTTGCGCGGTCACGCGTTGTGTGCGGCGCCGCATGAAACCAACCGGACCCCTTGTGGCGCACTAAAGGGAATCATGATGTCCAAGCAATTCGCCTGGTCTGCACCGGCGAACACGATTGGGGTTGGCCCAGTCTGATCGTCACGCTCTCCTTAGGGCTGGGGGCGTGGCTCGCAGATCACAACAGGGATGTCGCGGTCGGTCTTTTTTGCGTAGTTGGCGTAGCCCTTGTAGGCATCGACGATTTTTGGCCACATCTCGGCCTTCTCAATGGCTGTTGCAGTGCGAGCCGTCACGTCCACACGTATGCCGTCCTCAATCACGAGGGTCGCATCTGGATTGGCAACAATATTGAGGTACCACTCCGGGTCTCGGTCATCGCCTCCCTTGGATGCCACGATCACATAACTGCCGTCCTTGTGGAGCGGTGTGGTGAGCATGGTCGTACGCATCTTGCCGCTTTTGCGGCCCACGGCATGCAGTTCGACGACTGGCATCGACGCGACTGTGTTGCCGACGCGACCAAACGAAAGTGTACGGATACTGCGATGGACTAGGTTCATGAGCTTCATCTGCGTATCCGCAAGAGAATCTTGAAGGGCCATCTCTGAAGGGTAGGTGCTGTGAGCAGCGACTCGCTCTAACCTGTCTCGGAGTGTGAGCGCACGCAACCCGCCCGGGTGGCGAAACTGGCAGACGCGGGGGGCTTAAACCCCCCTTCCACGAACGTGGAGTACGGGTTCAAATCCCGTCCCGGGCACTCTGAGCTGGTGTTTTGTGCTTCGTATTCGTTGAGGTCACAATCGAAGATGGTCTCGATGTTCACAGAATGTGTGCGGAACGTGTTGTGCAGAAGGTGCATGGCAACCACCCGTTCGGTCTGATCTCGGCCATCAGCGCGGTTCGCGTGGAAGCCCGAGTGCTCGCTCGCCAATGATGTTCCGCTGGATCTGGTCGGTACCGCCATAGATGGAGGGTGCCGGCGAGTACAGCGTGAGGTCAGCGACGTTCCAGCCGGGGTCGACCGAGTCGCAGGCGAGCAGGGCCTCGGCCCCGAGGATGGCGCATCCGACCTCACGGAAGCTTCGGAACAGCTCGCTCATCGCGAGCTTGGCGAGGTTCTCGGCACCCGGCACGTCCGCGAATCGTTGCGCGGTCCACCGGTTGATCGAGACGAGACTCGTGAGCCGGGTGAGCCCTTGGCGTACCACGGGATTGGTGTGGACTCCGCGTGATCGCGCCAGCTCGATCCACCGATCGAGTTCGTTCTCGCCGAGATGGGGAACGGTGAGGATGTCGTCGCCCGATTTGTCGTCGGCGAGCACGACACCGACGGGCTGATCGAGGCGGCCGGGGATCGCGCCGGGAAGCGCAGCCGGCAGATCGATCTTGGCGCTGCCGAGCGTCGAGCGCTCCACGCTGAGCGTTGTCATCGTGACCCTCCAGCCACCGTGCAGCGGACCGATGAGCGCGTCGTTCGGCACCCGAGCCTCGTCGATGAACACCTCGTTGAAGACCGCCTCGCCAGTCATCTCGCGCAACGGTCGGATGTCGACACCAGGCTGATCCATCTCGAAGGCAAACCATGAGATCCCGTGATGTGCCGACGCGTCGGGGTCCGTACGGGCGAGCAGCATGCCCATTTCCGAGAGGTGGCCGCCGGAGGTCCACACTTTCTGGCCGGAGATGATCCAATCGTCGCCATCACGGACGGCGCGGGTCTGGATGTTCGCCAGGTCAGAACCGGCTTCGGGCTCGGAGAAGAGCTGGCACCAGCCCACGGTGCCGTGGAGGATTGGCTCGACGTATCGCCCGATCTGTTCGGGCGTACCGTGAGCCAGAATCGTCGGGGCCGCAAGCATCATCCCGATGCCACCGGGCGGACCCATGCACCCGGCGTCGAGCAACGACCGCCTGATGCTCGTGGTCTCGTCGCGGCTGAGCCCGAGCCCACCGACCTCGGTCGGCCGCCCCGGCATAGCGAAGCCGGCAACCGCGAGTCGTCGCCACCACTCGCGCGCCGTGATCGACGGGTCCCAGTTCGCCTCGATCCACGACGCCATGGCCGACGACATGTCACCCGCCTGGCCCAATTCTTTCGGCATCGTCTCTAGCGTCGTGTCGGTTGGGTGCGGCATGTGCAGTCTGTTTCTCAGAGTCGGTCAGTGATGGGGATGGTCTTGCCTGTGAGGCGCGTCACGAAGTTGTTGTCATCGGGTGAGCTCATCGATGCGTCGGAGCGAGACGTTGTCGCTGAAGACCCGATGGCCGGCGTCGAGGTGTCCGGCGTGTACCTGCACGCGCAGGAATCGATGCATCAGCACAGCGACGCGCACCGCGGCGAAGCGGCGATACCAGTCGGCGGCACGGAGAGGGGTGCCCGATGCGCACTCGAAGTAGTCGATCGATTCGTCATCGGTGAGGAAGCCCGGGAGTGGATCGAGGCCCGACCCCTGTGCCCGCATCCGGTTCATCTCGAGCAGCCAGATCACGTCGCGCGCCGGGTTGCCGGTCGTGGCGAGCTCCCAGTCGAGGAGTGCGGCAGGCGTGAACGTCGTTGGATCGGTGACGACATTGGCTGGTCGAGCGTCTCCCCACAGCAGCACGTCGGCAGCAGACGTCGGAGCGTCGGCGTCGAGTTCGTCGAGCACGGTGTGGATGGTCGATGATCGATTCGCGCCGGGGTCGTAGTCCCACACGCGCCGTAGCTCGTCGACCGCAGCCCGGTTGCTGTCGGGCTCGGCGACTCCGGCGATTCCGTCGTCGGCGGCTGGTGTGATGCGGTGGATCGCGACCAGAGCGTCGAGGAGCGATGTGTGGAACTGTCGCTGAGCCGGTGCACCGGCTTCGTGCAGCCAACCCGCCTCGACGAAGGTCGGCTTGTCGTCGCGGGGCACCTTGCCGTCGACGTGCTCCATCACGAATGCGGGACGGCCCAGTTCCGTTCCGTCGAGATCGCTGCCGAGGAGCGCAGGCGTGGGGATCTCCGGATGGCGGTCGAGTAGGGCGAGGCAGGCGACCTGGTCGCCGAGGTCGTACGTGTCGAACATCGCCGCGTGGCGGGGTTCGAGTCGGACGACGACCCGACTCGGCGCGTCGAGGCCGGTGTCGACGATCCACGTCTCGTTGGACCATCCGCCGTCGTTGGGCGCCGTGATGTTGATTCCGCGTGCGTCGAGGTCTCGGTCGAGACAGCGGGACAGCCATGACGCCAGTTGCGGCTTGGACTCAGCGGTTGGGGCAGACCTGGGGCGCATGGGTCAGGTCACGGTGACCGGAGGCTGCCAGTGCCCGCCGGTCTCGCGGCTGTTCCAGATCTCGAAGATCTTGCCGTCGGCCACGCGAAAGATCTCGATGCCGCAGTACACGTAGGACTTCCCGTCGTTCTGTGTGCTGCGGCCGTTCCACGCCACCGTGACCATGTCGCCGCCCTCGTGGAGCAGTGAGACGTCGAAGTGCAACTCGGGGCACAATTCGAGCGTTGCCTCAAGGCGTGCGATCGACTCTGCCAGCGACAGCTCCTTGACCTCCTTTGCGTGGTGACGCCAGGTTGGGTCCGCGATCAGGTCGGGGATCAGATCGAGTCGTCGCTGGTTGTAAAGCACGTCGAGATACGTGGAGACGACTTCGCGCGGTGTCGGGTGTGCCATGGGACCTCCGATCTGTCTTTCTAAACGGAAATAGAAACTAGTGGTGGTTGTCGACGAGATCAAGACGCAGCGTCCTCAAGTTTCAAACATCGATTAGAATTGTGATGTACTGTTCTGCATCGACTTGATTCACAAGGGGATTCCATGGACATCACTGCTGCTGTACTGCGCTCGGCCGACGGGCGCTATCAGCTCGAGCCCGTTCGGCTCGCCGAGCCGGGACCGGGCCAGGTGCTCGTTCGAATCGTCGGCGCCGGAATGTGCCACACCGACGTGTTGCCGCGCGCTCCCGAGAGCTTTTCGCCACCTCCGATCATCACGGGCCACGAGGGCTCTGGTGTCGTCGAGGTCATCGGTGACGGCGTCTCGTCGATTGCCGTGGGTGATCACGTGGTCCTCACGTTCGATTCGTGCGGCGATTGCCCGAAGTGCGGAGACGGGAACCCGGCGTACTGCGACACGTTCCTGTTCCGCAATGTGGTGGGCCGAAACCTCGACGGCTCCACCGGAGCGGTCGACGCCGATGGCAACGATGTTGCGTCGCGATGGTTCGGTCAGTCGTCCTTCGCCACCCATGCAATCGCCAACGAGCGCAACGCTGTCGTGGTCGACCGCGACATTCCACTCGAACTCTTCGGTCCGCTCGGGTGCGGCGTTCAAACCGGTGCGGGCAGTGTGTTGGTCGCGCTCGACGTGCAACCGAACACGTCGATCGCTGTCTTCGGCGCGGGCGCAGTTGGACTGTCGGCGGTGATGGCCGCACGGGTTGCGGGCGCGACCACCATCATCGCTGTCGATCTGCATCCACACCGTTTGGAACTCGCTCTCGAACTGGGCGCGACGCACACGATCTCGGGCGATACTGACGACCTCGCCGAACAGATCCTCGGCATCACTCACGGCGGGGCGAACTATGCGTTCGACACGACCGGCATCCCGTCGGTCATGGCGAACGCGGTTGCCGCGACGACGATGACCGCCAAAGTCGGGTTCGTCGGCGTGCAGGCAGAACCGCTGACTCTCGACCCGATCGCCATCGTCGGTAAGACGATCATGGGCATTCTCGAAGGTAGTGTCGATCCACAGATCTTCATCCCTCGCATGATCGAGCTGTGGAAATCGGGTGAGTTCCCGTTCGATCGTCTCATCGAGAAGTTTCCGATGGCAGAGATCAACGAAGCCGAGCAATCGTCGCTCAGCGGCGGAGCAATCAAGCCGGTGCTCATCCCATGAGCGCCTCACCACGCGAGTACGACCCCGTCGACATTTCGTCGTTGGCGTTTTGGTCCACCACGGCAGAGGAGCGAGAGAAAGCGTTCGCTGAACTGCGTAGCGAGCGACCGGTGTCGTGGCATCGACCGGCCGAAGGTGGACTCACGCCGTCGATCGAAGGCGGAGGGTTCTGGGCTGCAGTCACCCACGAAGATGTCACGGCGGTCAGCCGACGCAGCGACGACTTCAGCTCGGCAAACGGCGTCATGCTCGAAGACATCCCCAAGGAAATCATCGACGCATCCTCGTCGTTCCTGGCGATGGACGCTCCCGAACAGCCACGCCTACGTCGTCTCGTCAGTGCCGCGTTCACCCCCAAGCAGGTCGCCCGCATCGACGACCAGATCGCCAAGCACGCCAAGACGATCGTCGACGAACTGATCGAAACGGGTGATTGCGACTTCGTCGAGCACGTGTCGCGACGGCTTCCGTCCTGGACGATCTCGGAGATGATGGGTGTCGAGGCTGCCGACCGAGCGGAGTTCACCGCGATGGCGAACGACATGGTCGGCTGGAACGACCCGGTCGTACAGAACGGGCGAGATCCGGGCACCATGCTGATGGAGACGCTGTTCAGCCTCCACGGCCTCGCCAACCAGATGGCGACTGCTCGCCGCGAGAAACCGCGCGACGATCTGATGTCGGCTCTCGTCTCGGCCGAGATCGAGGGTGAGCGGCTGACCGACGCCGAGATCGCCGCCTTCTTCGTGTTGCTGGCCGTGGCAGGTAACGACACCACGCGCAACACCATCAGCTGGGGCATGCACGCCCTCACCCACCATCCCGACCAACGAGCGTTGCTGGCAGCTGACTACGAGAACCATGCGGTAACCCTGGTCGACGAATTGGTGCGGTTTGCGTCGCCAGTGATGACGTTCCGCCGCACCGCGCTGCGCGACACCGAACTCGGCGGGCAACCGATCGCGAAGGGCGACTGGGTCGTGATGTTCTATTCGTCGGCCAACCGCGACGCTGCGGTATTCGACGAGCCGAACCGCTTCGATATCACCCGTTCACCGAACCCGCACGTGGGCTTCGGCGGTGGCGGCCCACACTTTTGCATGGGCGCGTCACTGGCCAAGTCTCAGTTGCGGTCGATGTTCCGTGAGTTGCAGCGCGTTCCCCACCTCGAAGTCGGCGAACCCGATCTGCTCGTTGCGAACTTCATCCGTGGTGTGAGCACCCTTCCGTGCTCAGTTGGTGCAACGGCGTGAGCGCGAGCGGCATGCTGATCGACGAACTGAACACGGGTGTGATGTTCAGTTTCCGCAATCCGGGATGGTGTCGGCGCGAGTTCACCGACGTGTACCGCGACGACCTTGCGTCGATTCGGCGCGCCGAGGAGTTGGGCTTTGACACGGTCTGGCTGACCGAGCACCACTTCGCCGACGACGGCTACTCGCCGTCGATCCTCACCATTGCCGCGGCGATTGCCGCCACCACCGAGAGGATTCGAATCGGGTTCAATCTGCTGCTGTTGCCCTTGCACAACGCGGTGCGGCTGGCCGAAGACTTGGCGACGCTGGACGTGATCTCCAACGGCCGAATCGACGTCGGCGTCGGACAGGGCTATGCCGTGCACGAATTCGATGGATTCGGCATTTCCCGCTCCGAGCGATTGGGACGTTTCGTCGAAGGTCTCGACGTGTTGACGGGCCTCTGGGAGAACGACGAGTTCTCGTACAAGGGGGCGCACTACCAGATTGACGGTGCTCGCTTGGTCCCGCGGCCGGTGCAGCATCCGTCGCCACCGATGTGGGTTGGCGCCACGACGTCGAAGGCGGTTGCTCGCGCTGGCTCGCGCGGGGCCCATCTGCTCGGACTCGCCAACCCCAAACTGCAGGCGGTGTACGAGTCGGCACGGGTCGACGCCGGCTACCAGGCAGACGCCAACGTGCTGCAGCTGCACTGGGCCCATGTCGCCGACACCAACGACCAAGCCTGGCTCGACGCGGCGCCTCACTTTCATCACCTTCTCGACGTGTATGCCGAGTGGGGAAACGCCGCAAGCGTTGCCGACGGGCGGGCCGCACGGATGGTCGTGCCGCCGGTCGAAGAACTGCGGGATACGACACAGTCGCTCATCTTCGATCCGGTGTTCGGCGATGCGTCGACGGTGGCCGACACGATGAGTGCATCGATGTTGCGCCTGCGAACCACACATCTCGCGCTCGGCGTCCTTCCCGGCATCGATCCATCGCTGACGAATGCCTCGATGGAGCGTTTCGCCCGAGAGGTTGCACCGGCACTCAACGAGCGGCGCGCAGCATGATGACGCTGCATCGTTGCGGTGCCCCGATCAGGGTGAGGTGCCATGCGTAGAGAACGGCAGGTCGAGTTCCTTCAGCGCATTGCCGAAGCGGGTCCACGTATGGCCGGACTGCACGCGCCGGCGAGCTATATCAACCCGGCATCGGCCTACACCGATCCGGGCCGCTTCGACCTCGAACTGTCCGCACTGTTCCGTGGCGGGCCGGTCCTGTTCGCATTGAGTTGTGAGCTCGCCGACTCCGGGTCCTACGTCAGTGCGATCGTCGGTGGGGTTCCGGTGGTGGTCATTCGTCAGGCCGACCGAAGTCTGCGAGCCATGGTGAACGCATGTCGACACCGGGGCGCACCGCTCGTCGACGAGCGCGGCATCGGCGACGGGCTCGCCGCACTCAGATGTCCGTATCACTCGTGGACCTATGAACTCGACGGGAAGCTGCGCGCCCAGCCGGGGTCGGAGGGTGCGTTCGGCGACGTCGAGATGAACTGCGACCTCCATCGAGTCGACGTGGCGGAACGTCACGGAATGGTCTTTGTTCGTATCGATTCCGACGCTGGCGCAGCACTCGACGGCGCAGCGATCGACACGTACCTGTCGGGCGCAGACGACGACATCGCAGCGTTCGGCCTCGCCGACTACACACACATCGACACGCGCTCGACGACCTGGAGGATGAACTGGAAGCTCGTCCTGGACACCTTCAGCGAGAGCTATCACATCCGCACACTGCACAAGTCGACAATCGCGCCTCACTATCTGTCGTACTCCGTGGCATCGGAAGGTTTCGGGCCGCATGGCTTGTCGTTGGGCCTGCGCCGGTCGGTGCTCGACGAACTGGAGAAGCCGCAAGAGGAATGGGACCTGCTCCCGCATGTGACGATGCAATATCTGCTTGTCCCGAACATCGTGTTGACCCATCAGATCGACCACGTCGAGCTGTGGCGCGTACAACCCATCGATTGCAGCACCTCGGAGGTGACGACCTCGATCTATGCGCCGAGCGAGCCGCACAGCGAGAACGCATGGAAGTACTTTGTGAAGAACCTCGACGTGTTGCTGGGCGTGACGAACGCCGAAGACTTCCCGATGATGGAGCGCATCCAGCGAACGCTCGAGTCGGGTTCGCTGCCCGACGTCGTCTACGGGCGGAACGAGCCACCGCTCATCCACTTCCATCGTTCGGTCAACGAACTTCTCGAGGCCGCCTCCTCAGCGAGGGTCGACGATTGACCACTCCCGCTGCCGACTACGACGCGCTCATCGAGCCCTTGCGCGTCCACGGCTCGTTGTACACCGACGAACAGGTCTTCGTCGAGGAGATGGAGAAGATCTGGTATCGCACGTGGGTCTATGTCGGACATGTGAGCGAAGTGCCTCAGCCCGGCGACTTCGTCCGGAAGAACATCGGTCCGCAAGACGTCATTCTGACGCGGTCATCCGATGGCGAGATCAACCTGCTGCTGAACCGCTGCTCGCATCGCGGGAACAAGGTCTGTGTGCAAGCAGATGGCAACGCCAACTCGTTTCGGTGCCCATATCACGGATGGAACTTCCGCAACGACGGCACGCTGATCGGCTATCCGCACCCTGCGGGTTACGGCGGTAAGGGAGCGCTCGATACGACGGAACTTGGCCTCGCCAAGGTCGCCCGAGTCGACCAGCACGAGGGATTCGTGTTCGCCAGCATGGCCGCCGAGGGCGACACCCTCGCCGAACATCTCGGTGGCGCCGCAGGGGAACTGACGCGGCTGGCGCAGCTCTCGCCTGAGGGTGAAATCGAGGTGACGACAGGATGGGTGCAGCACAGTGCCCATGCAAACTGGAAGTTCCTCGTCGAGAACGAGACCGACGGCTACCACCCGCAATTCGTGCACGGCGCGATCTTCAACATCTCCGGCAGCGCAATCGGTGGCCTGTACGGCGAAGCGTCGCCGGCGGTCACGCGGGCGTTCGGACACGGGCACAGTGAGAACGATTTGCGGCCCGCCTTCCGCGAGCAGGGCGAGCCCATGGCGTGGTTCGGCACCACCGAGGATCGCGTCCCCGCCTACTCGGCTGCGATGCGCGCGAGCTACGGCACCGAGGCCGACCGAATCATGATCGACGGCGCACCCCACGTGATGGTGTTCCCGAATCTGTTCATCGCCGAGATCAGTCTGTTCGTCATCCAGCCCATCGCGCACGACCACACCATCCAGCACGTCACTGCCGTGCAGCTCAAAGGCGCACCGGACGTCAACCATCGGATGTTGCAGCAGTGCATTGGTTCGGTTGGCCCTGCCGGGCTCCTCCTTGCCGACGACGCCGAGATGTACGAACGAAATCAGGCCGGCGTCGAGATGCGCCGCCCCGAATGGATCGACACGAGGCGCGGCATCGAGCGTGAGCAGGTCGACGACGCCGGCTGTCCGATCGGCTGGGCGAACGACGAGACCGGTATCCGTGGCTTCTGGCAGTACTACCGAGAGTTGATGACCTCGACATGAGCGACGCCAAATCGCAGAGCGCCACCTCTTCCGAGGTCGACATCCGCGCTGTGGAGAGCTTCATCTTTCGCGAAGCGAGGTTGGCTGACGAGCACGAGTACGCCGCCTGGGAGGCGCTCTGGACCGACGATGCGACGTACTGGGTTCCGGCAGGACGAATGGACGAGCCGACAGGTGCGATGTCGATCATCTCCGACAATCGTCACCGCATCGCGACGCGGATCAAGCAACTGGAGTCGGGTCGTCGGTATGCGCAGGCGCCACCCTCCCGGCTGCGTCGAATCGTGTCGAACATCGAGGTGATGGGCGAGACCGAGGTTGGCGATGTCCGCGTCGAAGCGAATTTCGTGCTCGTCGAGGCCCGCGAGCGCGCCTCGCACACCTGGGCCGGACGCCTGACATATCACCTGCGATCTGACGCCAACTCGACGTCGGGCCTGCGGTCAGACGGTTTCGCCATGTCTTACAAGTTGGTCGACCTCGTCGACCGCGAGTGGGCGCAACCCTCCATTGCCTTTCTGATCTGAAGCACACTCATCTCGTCGAACGGACACTGACATGACTCGATCACTCATGAGCGACGGAACGGCGCTCCTCGACCTCGCCGAGAACGGCGTCGCCCACCTCACGCTCAACCGACCCGAGGCATCGAACGGAATGGATGTCCCGTTCCTCCAATCGCTCTACGCCGCGCTGATGGCAGCACACGGCGAACCGAAGCTGCGGGTGCTGCTGATCACCGGCGCCGGTCCGAACTTCTGCGCCGGCGGCGACATCAAGACGTTCGCCAGCAAAGGCGAGGCGCTGCCCGACTATCTGCGCGAGGCAACGTCATGGCTGCAGATCTGCACCGGGGCACTGCTCGGACTGCAGGCACCAGTGATCGCTGCCGTCCATGGTTTCGCTGCCGGCGGTGGGGGATTCGGACTCGTGTGCAGTGCCGACCTGGTGATCGCCGGGGAATCGTCGAAGTTCCTCGCCGGGGCGACGAGGGTCGGCATGGCGTCCGACGCCGGCGTCTCGGTGTCGCTGCCACAGCTCGTCGGAGTCCGCAAGGCGCTCGAGATCGTTCTGACCAACCCCACATTGACCGCGGCCGAAGCGCTCGACATCGGGCTGATCACCCAAGTCGTTCCCGACGATGCGTTACTCGACGAAGCCCGAGCGCTGGCCGACACGCTGGCCAGCGGAGCGCCCAGAGCGCTGGCTGCGGCGAAGCGACTCGTGTGGTCAGGCATCGGATCCCGAGTCGAAGCCCAACTCCCCGAAGAAGCGCGGACGGTCGCCGAACTCTCGGGCACCGCCGACGCCCGTGAAGGGCTTGCCGCTGTGATCGAACGGCGCGCCCCGATCTTCACCGGCCACTGATCGCAGAACACAGGAGCGAAACATGACCACCACCCGAACAACCCAGCCGTATCTCACGCAGACCGTGCACACCGCTGCACGAACTCGCCCCGACGACGACTGTCTGATCTGTGGCGACCGGACGAGCACGAATGTCGAATTTCGCGATCGCATCGCACGACTCGCCGGAGCGTTCCAGCGGCTCGGCATCGGCCCGGACGATCGCATCGCGATGCTGTCGCTCAATTCCGACCGGCTGATCGAAGCGTTCTACGCGTGTTTCTGGTCGGGCTCGGTGGCCAATCCGATCAACAGCCGGTGGAACCCGAACGAGATGGCATATGCGATCAACGACTGCGGTGCCACGGCACTGCTCGTCGACGACACGTTCGCACCGCTCGCCGCGACGATGCTCGCCGAGGTCCCGAGCCTGACGGTGGTGATCTTCTCCGGCGACGGAGACACCCCAACCGACATGCTGTCGTTCGAGTCGTTGGTGGCCGAGGGGCCTGCCGTTCCTGACGCCGGACGGAGCGGCGACGACCTCGCAATGGTGTTGTACACCGGAGGCACGACCGGCGCATCCAAGGGAGTGATGCTGAGCCACACGAATCTCGTGACGGCGTCGCTGGGAATGCTTGCCGCTGGATGCGGAACCGGCGACGTCTACCTCCACGCACCGCCGCTGTTCCACATCGCCGGGGTCCAGTTACTCGTCGGGCACTTCCTCAGCGCTCGCGGCCCGCAGATCATCCCGCCCGCCTTCGACCCCGTCGGCATTCTGCGCGACATCCAGCAGCACCGGGTCACCGACGTGCTCCTCGTCCCCACCATGATGCAGATGGTGCTCACCCACCCCGAGCGCGCCAACTACGACCTCGGGTCACTCCAGCGGATCTACTACGGCGCGGCACCGATGACCGACGCGCTCCTCCGCACGGCGATGGCCGCGGTTCCCGACGCCGGATTCATCCAGGGATACGGCATGACCGAAACCGCCCTCACCGTCATGCTGCCCGCGTACTACTACACCGGGGAGGGGCTCAGGCTCGAAAAGACGGGCTCGATCGGCAAGGTCACCTCGACTGCCGAGTTGGCAATCCGAGATGCCGAGGGCAACGAGGTGCCCCCCGGCACTGTCGGCGAGATCAGCGTCCGTAGCGCCAGCGTCATGGTCGGCTACTGGGGGCGACCGGATCTGACCGCCGAGACCATTCGAGACGGCTGGTTGTACAGCGGCGACGGCGGGTATGTGGACGACGACGGGTTCGTCTACCTCGTCGACCGGATCAAGGACATGATCGTCTCCGGCGCCGAGAACGTGTATTCCTCCGAAGTCGAAGCCGCACTCGTCACACACCCTGCGGTCGCGATGGCGGCGGTGATCGGCGTCCCCGACGAGAAGTGGGGTGAACGCGTGCACGCCGTGATCGCACTACGGCCCGACACGTCAACAACGGAAGCCGAACTCATCGCTCACGCCAAGGAACGCATCGCCGCCTACAAATGCCCGCGCACGGTCGAGTTCGTCGACGCACTGCCGATCTCGGCCGCGGGCAAGGTGCTCAAGAACGAACTCCGCACCAGACACCAGGAGCAGACACCATGACATCCACAGCCGCCGCAACGCCCAGCGTCTTCGACGACCGTCGACGAGCCCTCGAAGCTCGCTTCCCGACGTGGGAACCGCGAACCCTGGGCGCACATCTCACGCACACCTCCGCCGAGTTCGGCGACCGCCCACTCGTCATCACCGACGACCGAACGGTCACGTACGCCGACATCGATGCGTGGGCGACCCGACTCGCCGACGGACTCGCATCAATCGGCGTGCAACCGGGCGACCGCGTCGGCATCGTGATGGCCAACTACCTCGAGTTCATCCCACTCAAATTCGCCGTGGCGAGGGTTGGTGCGGTCGCCATCCCGTTCAACTATCTCTACCAACGCGACGAGTTGGCCTATGTGCTCGACCAGTCCGAGTGCAACGCTCTGATCACCATGACCGGGTTCGGTGGACTCGATCAGTTGGCCATGCTCGACGACATCTGCCCCGGATGGGAAACGAACGGTGGTGGACAGAACCTTCCGCACCTTCGCGTCATCGTCCAGTACTCGACCGATGGACGTACCCGCGATGGCGTGATGACCGTCGACGAACTCGACGCAGCGGGGGTTGCAGCGCCGGGCGGAGCCGACGACTCGTCGACCACGCCGGACGACAACGGCGACATTCTCTACACCTCCGGCACGACGGGGTCGCCCAAGGGTGTGATGGTCACCCATGACGCGATGCAGCGGACCGCCTACTCCTCGGCGCTGGCGCGGGCCTTCCAAGATGGTCGTCGCGTCCTGTTCTCGCTGCCCTGCTATCACATGTTCGGCTACGTCGAGGGCCTCCTCGCGGCGATGTATGTCGGTGGTGCGATCATCCCGCGCACAGCGTTCTCGCCTGAGGACTACCTCGCAAGTATCGAGCGGCACCAGGCAACCGACATCCTTGCGGTTCCCACCATGGCGGTCGCGCTGGTCGAACATCCCGACCGGTTCACGCGTGATCTCTCGTCGTGCACCGCGATCTTGTCGGGCGCCGCGCCGGCACCGGTGTGGCTGTGGGAGAAGATGCGCGCCGACCTCGGTATCTCCGAGATCACGACCGGCTACGGCATGACGGAGTGCGGTGGCGCAATGACGCTGACTCGCCCGGAGGACTCGCTCGAGACGCACTCGACCACCGTGGGCAAACCCAAGTTTGCGGGCGTTGCCGGTATGGCCGACAACGGTGATCTTCTGTGTGAGTACAAGACCGTCGACCCCACCACCGGCGATGATCTTCCTGCCGGCGCCGAGGGCGAACTCGCATCGCGCGGGCCCACGCACATGCTCGGATTCTGGAACAAGCCCGAAGAAACCACCGAAGCAGTACGCGACGGATGGATGCTGTCGGGCGACCTCGGCCGAGTTGACGACGGTGGATATCTCCAACTGACGGGACGCAGCAAAGAGCTGTACAAGAGTGGCGGCGAGCTCGTGATGCCGAAGGAGGTTGAAGAGCTACTCACGAAGCAGCCAGGCGTCAGCCAGGCGTACGCGATCGGCGTGCCCGACGAACGTTGGGGTGAGGTCGGGTGTGCCTACATCGTTGCCGAGGACGGCGCGGACCTCGACGCGGAGGTGCTCCTCGACGTGTGCCGTCAGTACCTCGCACGTTTCAAGGTCCCGAAGCACATCTTGTTCATCGACGCCGCCTCACTCCCGACCACGCCCACCGGCAAGGTCCAGAAGTATCGACTGGTCAGCCAGGCCGTCGACGCGATCAGACCTCGATGAGAAGAAACTCGTCGAAGGCGCTGCGTGGGATGACCGGATGTTCGGTCGACATGATGGCGTCGAGGTGAGCAGCGATGTCGTGGTGATCGGCGTGAGGGTCGAGATGTCCCGACGCTGTGCCAGTGAAGATGCGTGCTGCCCGGCCCGCAGCGATGCTGATCAGCTCGCCATTGAGCGGGCACGCCCGTGACGCCAAGAACGCGGTCACCGGGGGAATGCTCTCGACGCGGTAGCGGCTCTGATCCAGCGACGAGTAGCGCTTGAAGAATCCGGCGGCGAGGCGTGTGCTGGCGATCGGTGCGATGGCGTTGATCGCGACACCGGACTTGGCGACCTCGAGCGCGGTTGCTTTGGTGAAGCCGATGATGCCGGCTTTGGCCGCCGCGTAGCCGCCGACTTCGGGGATGCCGAACGCTCCGGCTGACGAAGCGGTGTTGACGATGCGTCCGGTGTCGGCCGGCCCCATCACACGCAACGCTGCGCGGGTCACCCAGATCGTTCCGAGCAGATGGCTCTCGATGTCGGCACGGATCTGTTCGTCGGTGAGGTCGACAAGTCGACCTCCCTGGCCGCCACCGGCGTTGTTGACGACGATGTCGACGTGGCCGAACTCTGCCACTGCCGTTTCGATCAACTCGTCGGCAACGGCGGAGTCAGCAACGGAGCCGACCACGGCGACGGCTCGGGCACCGAGCGACGCGAGCGCGTTCACGGTGAGTTCGGCGGCATCGCCGTCGAGATCGTTCACGACGATCGCAGCGCCCCGACGAGCAATGTACTCAGCGGTTGCTCGCCCGATGCCCGAGCCCGCTCCGGTGATGACAGCGACATCGGCGGCGAAGTCTTGGGCCGGCGCTGTCTCGTCGGGTTCCAGATGGCCGGGCACCGGCTCGACCTGTTCGGGGACAGCCACGTCAGCCTCCCACGGTCTCGAAGTGGCGGGTGTCGATGTCGCGCAACATCATGCGGTAGGTCACGCTCGACTCGGGCCACAAGACGTGGCTGACCCCGCCTGCGGTCCACCACGAGTTGCAGCCTTGGTTCGCGGTGGTCGTGCTCGTCGCCCTGTCGACCCGATCGGTGAACATGTTGACTTCCTCCGTGCGCGGATGCACGCCGACGCTGTCGCTCGCCTCGGTGTCCTCGATGACATCGACCGCGAAGGTGGACGCCGCTTCGATCATCTGCAGCGACGAGGTCAAGCCGGCGCTGTTCGGCCCGAGCAGCATGAAGAGATTCGGGAACCCGTGCGCCATCACGGTGCGGTACGACGAGACGCGCTCGGACCACGCATCGTCGAGCGAGATTCCATCGAGGCCGCGGATGTCGATCTCGTTGGTGATGTTGAACGCCTTGAACCCGGTGGCGAGAACGATCACGTCGAGTGCAAGTTCGTGGCCGGCGGTGCGAAGACCGGAGGGTGTGATTTCGTCGATGCCTTCGGTTATCAGATGGACGTTCGGCCGGTTGAACATCGGGTAGTAGTCGTTGGAGAACGTCGGCCGCTTACAGGTGATGTTGTAGTCGGGTGTCAGTTTCGCTGCGAGGTCGGGGTCCGTGATCGACCGCACGATGTTCTGGCGAGCGTTCTCCATTGCAGCCGTGTTGGCCGCCGTGCCGGACTTCATGATGTCGACGCCGCTTGTTTCCCAGCTCTGCCAGAGTCCCCAGCGGTGTTGGCGAAGCAGTTCCGGATCGGCCTCGAAACGGTCTTGGAGCTCGGCTGCGTATGGTCGATCGTTCTTCGGGCCGCACCAGATGGGCGAGCGTTGGAAGACGAAGAACTCGTCAGCGAGCTTGGCGATTTCGGGTGCCGACTGCACCGCGGTGGCGCCGGTGCCGACCATCGCCACCCGTTTCCCTGCGAGTTCGACGTCGTGGTTCCAGCGGGCGCTGTGGAACCAGTCGCCGCTGAACGTATCGAGGCCGGGAAGGTCGGGGATGTTCGGCGTGTGGAGGCCCCCGAGGCCGGCGATGAGGTGCCGGCCGACGAACCGGCGGCCGTCCGGAGTCGAGACGGTCCAGTGTCCGTCGTCCCACACAGCGGATTCGGCGCGGGCGTCGCAGACGATGTGCTCGCGAACTCCGAACTGTTCGG
This sequence comes from uncultured Ilumatobacter sp., assembly GCA_938091165.1. Classification (GTDB taxonomy): domain Bacteria; phylum Actinomycetota; class Acidimicrobiia; order Acidimicrobiales; family Ilumatobacteraceae; genus Ilumatobacter_A. The sequence goes on from CALKNK010000015.1 coordinate 165,733, forward strand.
CGCAGTCGCGCATGTAGGCATGAATCTCTGCGCCGTTGCCATAGCTCTTGGACCATCGAGGATTCGGTGCGAACGAGAAGGAGTAGAGATGCGAGGGCACGTCGCAGGCCACACCCGGATAGGTGTTGTCGCGCCATGTGCCACCCAGGTCGTGGGCCTTCTCCAAGACGACGTACGTCAAGTCGGTGCGGCGCTGCAATTCGATTGCTGCGCACAGGCCGGAGAATCCGGCACCGAGAATGACGACGTCCACATCGGTGGTGGCTGAGGTCATCGTGGCGTCCACTTGGCTGCTCACAGCCGCTCGATGATCGTGGCGTTCGACTGACCGCCGCCTTCGCACATCGTCTGCAGGCCGAAGCGGCCGTCCGTGCGTTCGAGTTCGTGGAGGAGTGTTGTCATCAACCGCACGCCGGTGGCACCGATCGGGTGCCCCAGAGCAATTGCTCCGCCGTTCACATTGACCTTGGCGTGATCGATCCCGAGGTCGTGCTCCCACGCCATCACGACGGGAGCGAAGGCCTCGTTCGCCTCGAACACGTCGATGTCGTCGATCGTCATCCCTGCCTTCTTCAACGCCCATTCGGTGGCCGCGATGGGGGCGGTCAACATCATGATCGGGTCGTCGGCACGCACCGCCATCTGGTGGACCCGGGCGCGTGGAGTGAGGCCGTGGGTCTTCAGCGCCTGCTCTGAGACGATCAGCATGGCGCCGGAGGCATCGCTGATCTGAGAGGACACGGCAGGCGTGACTCGGCCGCCTTCAGTCAGCGGTTTGAGTGATCGGATCTTGTCGAGGTTCGGCTCGCGTGGGCCCTCGTCGACGCTCAGGCCATTGAGCGGGGCGATCTCGCGTTCGAATCGTCCCTCGGCGGTTGCCGTGATCGCCCGCTCGTGCGACATCACTGCGTACTCCTCGAGTTGTTCGCGACTGAAGTTCCACTTCTCTGCGATCATCTCGGCAGCCCGGAACTGGCTGACCTCTTGGGTGCCATAGCGTTTCACCCATCCCTTCGAGGAGAGGAAGGGCTCGGGGATACCCACTGTCTCGGTCGTGTGGAAGGTGGACTGGAACGGCACGATCGACATGCTTTGCACGCCGCCCGCAACCACGACATCACTGACCCCCGACATCACCGCCTGGGCTGCGAAGTGCACTGACTGCTGGGACGAACCGCACTGCCTGTCGATGGTGACACCAGGAACGTGTTCGGGCAGACCGGCCGCAAGCCACGCCGTGCGTGCGATGTCGCCGGCTTGTGGTCCGTGCTGGTCGAAGCAACCGAGGATGACGTCCTCGACCGCCCCCGGGTCGATGCCGGAACGCTCCATCAACGCAGTCAGCGAGTGCGCCGCGAGGTCGGCGGGATCAACGGTCGACAGGGCACCACCGCGTCGGCCAACGGGGGTGCGAACGGCCTCGACGATGTAGGCCTCAGGGAGGGTGCGATTCATTATGGGGTTCCTCGTTGAGATGGTTGCGGTGAGTTGGATGATGGTGAGCTGAATGTCGGTGAGCTGGATGGTGTGTGCGGCCGGCCGCTATGGCATGGAGTAGCCGCCGCTGACCGACACGACCTGACCGGTCAGTTGTCGGCTGGCTGCGTCGGACGAGAAGAACAGCACCGAGTTGGCGACATCGGCAGCGGTGGTGAGGCGGCGGAGCGGTAGCTCCCGTTCGACCGATGCGAGTTGAGCGTCGTTGAAGATCGCATCCCGACCGGCGCGCCACAGGCTGCCGGCGCCGACCGCGTCGTCATCCGGCAGCACTACTCCCGGACAGACCACGTTGGTGCGGATTCCGTCTCGCCCGTGTTCTTTTGCGATCGTCTTCGCGAAGGCGATCAGGCCGGCCTTCGCCGCGCCGTAGGTCGCCGTCCTGACGGTGCCGAAGGCAGCATCGCTCGAGATGTACACGATCGATCCGTGACCGCCCTGCTGCATGGCAGGAAGGACAGCGTGGGTGCACGAGAACGCCGTCATCAAATTGAGGTCGAAACTCTTCTGCCACTCGGTCGAGTCGGTCTTGCTGAAGAAGTCGGGCACGCTCCAACCGACATTGTTGACGAGCGCGTCGACACCGCCGAGTCGTTCGATCGCTGCCTCGACGATCGCGGCGCCGGCGCCCTCCGTCGTGAGGTCGACGCCGAGCACGATCACCTCTGCAGCGCCGAGCTCCTTCGCCTCCTCGACGACAACGGTTGCCTGGTCGATGTCTCGATCAGCGATCAGGATGCGAGCACCTTCAGCTGCGAATCCGTGAACGATCGCTCGTCCGATGTTCGACCCTCCGCCGGTGACGATGACGGCGCTGTCTCGGAGCCGGAGATCCACGACAGAAACCTAATCCAGATTTGAAAGTTGATCAAGACGAGGGCACGTCAGCAGCAGTACTCTCCACTGAGATGGCTGACGACAAGAACTCCCGCCCTGCGCGCAGCGCCGGGCATCGGGCGCTCCCGAAGTCCGAAGCGACGAGGCAGAAGATCATCGAAGCCGCTGCGGCTGTCCTCGCTGAACGTGGCTACGCCGGCACCAAGCTGTCCGACATCGGCGCCCGCGCTGGCATGCAGGCAGGAAGCCTGTACTACCACTTCGACGATCGAGATGACATCGTCGACCAGGTACTCCAGCGGAGCATACGCGGCGTGTACGAGCGCGTGAGGGGCGCCGTCGAGGCGCTGCCTCCGAATTCGGGCGAGCTGGTCTGTCTGCAGACTGCGATCAGTGAACACCTGACGGTGATTCTCGAATCGAGCGACGTGTCATCGGCGGCACTCCGATTGCTCGGGCAGTTGCCGCCGGAATCGCAACGGAAGTATCGCAATGATCAGCGGACCTACGGCGACTACTGGCACGACATCATTGTGGCTGGGCAGGCGAGCGGCTCGATTCGGGGTGATATCGATCCGGTGCGCCTGCGACTCTTCATCATCGGTCAACTCAACTGGGTGTCGGAGTGGCCGAAGTCGGCCATCGACTCCCGGGAGAACGTGCATCGCGAGGCGATGGCACTCATCATGGGTGGCGTCACCGGGCCGGTCGGTTGACGCGTCGCGTCTCAGTGTCCGGTGCTGCTGTGTTCGTGGAGGAAGGCGCCAAGTCGCTGGACGGCCTCTGTTGATTCGGGTATGCGGCCGGCGAAGACGTGCCAGACGTGAACCATGTGGGGCCATTCTTCGAGCGTGACCTCGACGCCCGAACGTCGAGCACGCTCGGCGAGCAGCCGGGCGTCGTCGAGAAGGATTTCGGATTCGCCGACCTGGATCAGCAGCGGTGGCATCATCGAGAGGTCCCCGAGGTGTGGCGTCGCAAGCGGAGAGGTGGGGTCCTGTTCCGCGAGGTACCAATCGCGCATCGTGTCGAGTGCGTCGGGAGTCACGACCGGATCGATGAGAGCAAGGTCGGGCGAGAACCCGTCGGGCCGTGCGAGATCGGTCCATGGCGAGATGCATGCCGCGGCATCCGGCAGAGCGACGCCAGCAGCATGCATCGACAACATGGACGTGATGACGAGGTTTCCGCCGGCTGAGTCGCCAGCGATCGTCACGGCTACCCCAGGGAACTCGTTCCGAATCTCCCGCATCGCGTCGGTGATCGCATCGATCGCAGCCGGGAACGGCGCCTCGGGAGCGAGCGGGTAGTCGAGGAGAAGGACTCGCGCTCGGGTTGCGTTGGCGATGTCGCCGGCCAGCTTTCGGTGCGTGTCGAGCGATCCCATCACGAACCCGCCCCCATGAAGATGGAGCACGATGTGATCGGGCTCGGAGTTCGGGGTGGAGATCCATTCCGCTGGACAGCCGCCGTAGACGGTCGGTTCGACAGTGACGTCGTCGTGTGCGGGCAGCGCCGCCGCCTCCATTCCAGCGCGTGCTCGCTGGACACTCTCGGGGGCGCCGCTCTCGCGTCGATCCATCAGGAGGTCATACAGCTTGACGAACGGAGCACTCGGTGTCGAAGCCATCCCCCGTCGACCATAGTTCGAATACAGGTTAGAATCCTGTTGGCCGACCCCGCTCCGGTCCGGGCGCCATACGTGATCACACGATGTTCACAGGATTTCCCGACAGCGGCCGGAACCGTCGGTATTGGCCGTACTGGACGGACGGTCGACCCGCATAGAACGTGAACATCCGGACGAAACCGCAGCATACGGACGGCAAATTGAGGGCTTAAACCCCCCTTCCACGAACGTGGAGTACGGGTTCAAATCCCGTCCCGGGCACCTCAACGCTCGGAAACGAGCAGCGGCTGTCTGGTCGCAACGCTGATGGTTCGCGGCGACGACCGAACGCTGTTCAGCCGTCTGGCGCAGAAAGTCGCCGCTGCCGCTCCATCAAGCTGCACCAATCCCAGTCGGCTCCGCCGAGGGCATGAACGTCGGCAAGGAACTGAGCAACCATTGCCGTCACCGGCAACGACACATTCATCGCACTCGCCTCGTCGAGGACCAGCCCGACGTCTTTCCGCATCAGAGTCGTCGAGAACCCAAAGTCGTATTCGCCGGCAATCATCTGCGCAGCCCGGTTCTCCATCTCCCACGACGTCGAGGACCCCTGGGTCATCACATGCACCACTCGTTCCGGATCCAGACCGGCGTTGATCGCGAAATCCAGCCCCTCGGCCAACGCCTGGGCGACGCCAACAACACAAATCTGGTTCGTCATCTTGGTGATCTGGCCAGCTCCGGACGGCCCCATATGGGTGACTCGGCCCGCGTAAGCAGCCATCGACGACTCGATCCGGGCAAACGCGTCCTCATCGCCACCGACCATGACGGTGAGCGAACCGTTGCGAGCACCATCAACGCCACCCGACACCGGAGCGTCCAGAAAATGCGCTCGACGGTCGGCGAGCTCATCAGCGAACTGGCGCGCTCCCGAAGCAGAAATCGTGGAGTGGTCGATCCAGATCGCGCCCTCAGCGACATGGGCAAGCGCTTCGTCGACAACAACGCGCATCTCCTTGTCGGCAGGCAACGACGAGACAATCACATCGGCGCCGCTGACCGCATCGGCAACCGACGTCACCGCTTCACCAGCGTGCTCGCCAGCCCACGCAGCCGTTGCCTCGGCTGAGATATCAAACACCTTGATCTCGTGGCCATGTTCGCCGCCAGCAAGATGACCGGCGATTGGCCAACCCATCCGACCAAGGCCAATGACTGCGACCCTCATGCCGGCATCCCCGGCTTGCCCTGATCCTCAATCGTGAACCCGCCAGCCAGACGCGCGTTGATCCGCCCACCCGTGGCCATGGCCAAGATCAACACCATCTCATCGGGCCGGGGTCCATCAGACACCCCCATCTCAATTGCGTCGTAGTGGCTGCCCACATACGACCAATCGAGGTGAGTGAGCGGAACATCGAGCCGCGCACCCATCGCACCCACCTTCTTGGTCGACGGCACAATCGACGTGCCTCGGCCGATGGCCGCTCGCATCCCACCACCGCCGGGAATATGCCACATGGCGCCGTGCTCAATCTCGCCGGCACCCCCGACGATGGCGCCCTTGCCGTAACTCTCAATAGCGGACGGGTCACCTCCGAGGTGGGTAATCAACTGGCCGCCCAACTCTTCGCCGAGCGCGCGCAGCTCATCTGAGGCTGGCGAGAGATCATCGACGTATTGGCCCACGTATGGGTTACCGACAACGGCGGCGATGGCACCCTTGAAGAGCGGGGTAGCGGGGGCGGGGCCATGATCTGAACGAATCTCTTCGGTCAGACTCACGATCTTGCGAATCGGGAAGAGCATGCAAGGCCTTTCAGCATCGAAGGGTTGAAACAACGCGACCGTGACCCTAGTTGTGGCGCAATGCCTCGGTCGGAGCGACTGCAGCACCGTTCGGGTCGCGTCACGCAGAAAGATTCCAGTGGACTGCAAGGTTGGGTGGGTGTGGCCTCGATACCGTGGTCAGCATGCAGATCGGAGAACTCGCCAACACCGCCGGGGTCACCACCAAGACCATTCGCTATTACGAGTCGATCGGCGTCCTCGACGAACCAGCGCGAACAGACTCCGGCTACCGCTCCTACGGGCCCGCCGCGGTCGAGCGACTCGACTTTGTCAAGCAAGCCCAGTCAACCGGGCTCGCGCTCGCGGAGATCAAGTCGATCCTCGAGATCAAAGATCAGGGCGGCCAGACCTGCGAGCACACCAAGGCGCTCCTTCGACAGCACCTCGACGAACTTGACGAGAGGATCATCGAACTCGAGGCCGCCCGTGTCGAACTGCAGGCGATGTATCGACGCGCCGGATCGCTTGACCCGGCACAGTGCACCGACGCGAACAGGTGCCAGATCATCACCGACGCCGCCGCCGGCTGAATCGCTTCCGGCGATGTGTCCGACGTCGCTTCACCGTCGCTTGACCTTACCCTGGACTGGAAGGCGTACGTTGACAACATGACCGATCAATTCCTCGACCGGCAACAGATCCTCGATCTCGACGTCGACGGCATGACCTGCGGATCGTGTGCGACACGGATCCAAAAAACCCTCGCCAAGCACCCAGGCGTTACCCATGCCGATGTCAACTTCGCGACCGGCCGTGCGCGTGTCTCGGTTGACGACACCGTCGACCTCGCCGCAGTGCAGTCAGCAGTCGAACGAGCCGGCTACACCCTCCACGCTCCGGAAACAATCGAATCCGCCGCCTGGCAATTCACCGTTGGCGGCATGACCTGCGGCTCATGTGCCGCCCGAATCCAAAAGGTCCTCCTGCGCCAGCCTGAAATCGCCGACGCTGAAGTGAACTACGCCACCGGCCAAGCAACCGTCACTGCGCACCCAGGAGAACAGATCGACGCCCGACTGCTCGCCGACGACGTCGAGAAAGCCGGCTACGAACTCTCGGTTATCGCCACCGGCCCGACTGCATCGGGTCCGACCGCATCCGAACGCGCTGACCAAGTCGATCGCGGCGAGGCACAGCAGCAAGCAATGTGGCTCCGGCGAGCCATTATCTCGGCGCCGATCGCTGCGTTCATGGTGTCGACCATGCTGTACCACGACCTCGCGATGGAGAACGCAGCACTGCGGTGGCTGCAGTTCGCCCTCGCGATCCCGGTCCAGTTCTACGTCGGTTGGCCGATTCTCGTTGGCGCCGCCCAACGCGCCCGCCACCTGACGGCGAACATGGACACCCTCATTGCAATGGGCACGCTTTCTGCATTCACGTTCTCGGCCTACCAATTGTTCACCGGCGGCATGGAGTTGTACTTCGAAGCATCTGTGGTGATCATGTTCTTCATCACCCTCGGCCGCTACCTTGAAGCCCGGGCGAAGGGTCGTGCTGGCAAGGCACTGCGAGCACTCGTTGAACTCGGTGCCAAAGAAGCACGCCTCGTGCGTGACGGTGTCGAAGAGATGGTGCCGGTCGAGTCCGTCCAGGTCGGCGATCTCATCAAGATTCGCCCCGGCGAAAAAGTGCCCGTCGACGGCGAAGTCACCGAAGGTGCAAGTGCAGTC
>CALKNK010000016.1 GCA_938091165.1 uncultured Ilumatobacter sp.
TCGCGTCGATCAGGTTCGCGTCGGTCAGGTATGCGAAGCCCAGGTTCGCGCCGTACAGGTTTGCGTCGGACAGGTTCGCGTCGGACAGGTCCGCGGAGTGCAGATCGGCGCTGTTCAGGTTCGCGTCGGACAGGTCTGCGAAGTCCAGGCTCGCGCTGCGCAGATCGGCGTTGTTCAGGTTCGCGCCGGGCTTAATCCGGTCGCTGATGTCGTTCTCATCACGGTCATAACACTCAGTCATGCTTGTTTGACGTTGCCGCCGTCGATCCGGTTCCCGAACCGCCCGAGTTAGTCGAGCATTGAGGCAGCGGAGTACACGCCGCGCGTAGGAGCTGGCGCTTCTGCCCGGACGCGATCGAATTCGCCTCGCGTCACAGTGTCATGCCAAGTAGTTCGCCGGCCTGAACACTGGCTACCCGCTCTCACGTTCTTAGGCCGACGTGCTGACCGATACGCACGTTGGTAGGCAGCGTTGGCTTTCTTGCATGGGTAGCAACGGCATCCGTGTTCGTAGCGGGCGCGACTGCCATGTTCGGGGATGTTGTTCACGCCTACATTCTGCCAGCAATGGGTTCAAACTGGGTTCAAACAGGAAACTGGCCGAAAACGACAAAACCCCCGCTGACGCTTCAGGTGCATCTAGCAGGGGTTTTGTGGTGGGCACAGAGGGACTCGAACCCCCGACATCTGGCATGTAAAGCCAGCGCTCTAGCCAACTGAGCTATGCGCCCTGAAACAAGGGCTGAGTGTAGCGGCGTCGCCCGCTACACAAGTCCCCGCAAATACACCAGGGAGCCGCTCCAACCCGATGGGTTAAGAATCGGCTCGTCTCTCTCGTGCCTGCTGCCATCCGATTTGCCGAAGCACAAATTGCCTGATCAGAGCTCTTTCGTCGCAAACGCTCAGGCGCCGTTATTGGGCTGAGTCCATGCGAGCGTCCACCATGAGTCCAGCATCGGGTTTTGGCTCGGTCGGCTAGTTCAATCCCATCCCACTGACGGGGCCGGCGGATCTTATAAACCCTTTCGCATCCGGGCTGCAATCAACTCGCTGAGCAGACTCTCGCTTGATGCCGCGACCGGGGTGCGTCGCTCAAGATGATCGAGCACGGTGAGGTTGCGCCCAAGCGCGTCGACCGCACAGCCACCGGCTTCCTCCAGAATCAAGACTGACGCCAAGTAATCCCACACACCATGAGAATCCTTGGTGGTGTCGACGTAGCCGCCAAATCCACCGCGTGCCACCGCTGCAATGTCAAGCGCTGCCGCCCCCAAGGCACGGAACTGCTGCCAGCCCCAGTGCTCTGGCGGCAAACCGTTCACGGCGATGATCGACTCCGAAAGTGACGACTGCGGACCGACTAAAATGGTCCGACCATTCTGTTCTGCCCCGCACCCCCGCACTGCTGTGTACCGGTCACCGGTAGCAAGATTGCTCACCATCGCCACCGTCGGCACGCCATCGCTGACCAAGCACATCGCCGTCGCGCACCACGGCAGCCCCAGACTGGCGTTCGACGACCCATCGAGGGGATCGACGACCACAACATCGCGTCCGAGTTCCTCTCCCTGCTGCTGCAGCCCCGATTCCTCTGATAGCACGTCGAAACCCGCCCCATGCAGTGGCTGGACACAGACGTCGTCAACGTCAAGATCAATCGCGTATTGCCCGGAACGCAGCCCGGACGCGCTCCAATTCGTGTTCGCCCGAACTACCTCGGCAGCACGGTCACAGACCGACGCGAACAGATCGAGCGTCGCCCTCGCCGCAACCGGTAGTACAGAAGCATCACTGTTGTTAGTTGACTCCACGCTACGGACGGTAGTGTCCCGGGCGATGGCAGTCATCGACGTTGCAGGATTCATTGCCGATGTGAAGAGCCAGGCCATCGACTCGGGCTTTCATGTCCACGACGAACGACATTTCGTCGAAACGTATTCGCTTCGGCAGCTGTGGGAGGTCGACCTCCACCCTGAGGAAGCTTGCTCGGGCCCGATCGACCTCCATCTCTCGCTTGATGTCGACCCCCGGGCGATGCTCGGGTTCGAAGATGAGGTCATGAAAATCGATGACCTCGACGACCCACCACCGCACGGTTTCAGCTTTCCACTTTTGTTTACGTGGACGTTGCCACCCCTTCCCGAACCACCTGACTTGCTGGTGCTCGCTACTGATCTTGCTGGCATCGGCGGCATGGACCTCCCCGTCGAGGTGTCCGCCATCGACTCATTCCCGAGCGTCACTGACGCGCCGGAGCGAAGCCTTTCCATGGTCGCCAAAATGACTGTTGACCTCGCTGACGTCTACATGAACCAGGACCAAGCCGTCACGACTGCACTTGATCGATGCAAACACGTCAGCCTCTACTTGCTCGAGCACGCACCCGCATGGCTCGGCGACTACTTACACTGAGACCATGCGAGTTCATGAACTGATCGACATCTTGAGCGACCAACCGTCGGAGACCGAAGTCGAGATTGCCGTTGTCGCCCCTGTGGACGCAGATAATGATGACATCACGGTCGATCGCTACTTTGTCGACGGCGTGCTCCCCTGGCAAGACGCCGAAGACGACGAGGAGAGCGAAAATCCGGGTGGGCTCACCATTTGGCTCGTCGGCGGCGAAGAGCCCGACGTCAATGCCTTTCTAGACGCAATCGAACAACCCGATGCCTAAATATCACCGAACGGACCTGTCCCGTCCGTGACTCCAGGGGTGTTAGCTCAGCTGGTTAGAGCAGCGGACTCATAATCCGTCGGTCCCGGGTTCGAGCCCCGGACGCCCCACTACTCACATCCACTACACCGAAAACGACGATGGCCCACCGGCATGCGGTGGGCCATCGTCGTTGGCTCCGGGGGTGGGGCTCGAACCCACGACAAGCGGATTAACAGTCCGCTGCTCTGCCAGCTGAGCTACCCCGGAAGGCAGAAGCCGAGGCGAGGTTATCGGTCAGAGACCGGCGCTCCCACTATTGACCCGAGGTCTATTCAGCCTCAAGGAACTCTCTAAGGCGCTGGCTCCGTTGAGGGTGGCGGAGCTTGGCCAACGTCTTGGCCTCAATCTGGCGAATCCGCTCACGCGTCACACCAAATTCCTTACCAACCTCTTCAAGCGTTTTGACCTGACCCCCATCGAGGCCAAACCGCAGCCGAACAATGTCCTGCTCGCGCTCTGAGAGTTCGCCGAGCACTTCACCGACAGCGTCAGACAGCATCCCCTTAGCCGCAGCATCGGCCGGACTGATAACAGAGTCGTCTTGAATGAAGTCGCCTAAGTTCGACTCATCTTCCTCGCCAACCGGTGAGTCGAGCGACAAGGGATCTTGCGAATATCGCAGCAGTTCACGAACTCGGTCCGGCTCAAGTTGGACGCGTACCGAGATCTCTTCGATGGTGGGTTCGCGCTCTAATTCTTGGTGCATTGAACGCTTCGCTCGCGTTACCCGGTTCATGTGCTCGACCATGTGGACTGGAATGCGAATCGTGCGGGCCTGATCTGCAATCGATCGGGTAATTGCTTGACGAATCCACCAAGTGGCATACGTGGAAAATTTGAATCCTTTCGTGTAATCAAACTTGTCGACTGCCCGCATCAGACCCAGGTTTCCCTCTTGGATCAGATCAAGTAGCTGCATACCGCGACCCGAATAACGCTTCGCAATACTGACGACAAGGCGCAAATTGGCCTGCGTGAGTTCGCTCTTGGCTCGTTCACCCCGGTTTACCGCACGGGTAAGCATGCGCCCCTCGACACCGTCGATGGGCTTACCAGCCTCGGCTGCTTCATCGATTTTGCCCGCAGCGATCAACCCCTCTCCGATCAACTGCGCCAAGCGGCGCTCATCGTCGGTCGTGAGTAGATCGACCTGACCGATTTCACGCAAGTACATCCGAACAGCATCAGAGGTACCGCCCTCGCCCCTCGGCGACGACTTCTTCATCCGCCGCCCCCGCCGCCGACTAAGCAGCTTCTCGTCCGCGTCATCAAGAAGTGGCGGCTCCACGACGTCGTCGAGGTGATCTGCGTGCCCCTCGACTGCATCATCGATCTCGATGCCGTGTTCAGCCATCTTCGACTGCACCTCGACGAGCACGTCGCCGGTCAGCTCAACGTGACGCAAAACGTGTGTCACGTCTTCGGCATGCACCTCACCAGATTCACGACCTTTGGCAACGAGCTTTTCCCATTCCTTCGCCTCGACGCCCAGAAACGGCGCGCCAGAAACACTTTCTGTGACATCGCCAGCATCAGTGTTCCCCATCGGAGCGTTCCTCAGATCGTCGATGAAGCCAACTTAGCAATGACTCAGCTGCGGCCAGAGCGCGAGTCGACTCGGTGTCTTGAAGCGCTTCGATATCGAGGCGCGCTTGGCGATCTTCGGCCATCTCCTCAGGGTCGATCACACGCACACGTTGCTGCAGCTCTCGACGGCAGGCTGCTCCAATCAATGTGCGAGCCTCGACGTCTGCGATGAGGTTTAGATCTGCGACGGCAGCACGTTCGAGGATGTCGACCGCATCAGGAGGGGCAATTTCGATCGCCTTTGAAAGATCTCCGCCAGCCTCGCCGAGGGCGATAAAGGCCATACGGTTGACGTCATCGTCGAAAAGCTCCACCAACAGCCAAGGTGCGATCGAGTCCCAATCCTGAACGAGCAGCACGAGCGCAGCAAACTCTGCGTTCTGTATCGGACCTCGTGATCGCTTCTGCTGGACCTGAATCGCAGGGCGTCTGGTTCCGCGTTCGGCCAGACGGACCATGTCGCTGACCGGCATCGACAGCTCAGCAGCAACTTCGCCGGCGTAAAGCATACGGATCGACTTATTGGGATGCTCATTGACGACCGCCATTGCATCCTCAGCAAGCCGGACTCGATGCTCAGGTGAGTCCTTCGGCCGACCGCGCATCGTACGACCAAGCCTGAACTTGAGGAACGGCACCGGCTTGTCCACTGCTGCTACCAGAGCTTCGGGCTGCGACGAAGCCAAGTCGCCCGGATCCTTACCGTCAGGAAGCTGCGCTACCAGCACCTCGACCTTGTGCTTCTCTTCCCACTCGTAGAACCGTTCTGCGGCTCCCTGACCAGCAGCATCGGCGTCAAACGACAGCACCACCTTGCTTGCGTAACGTTTGAGCAGACGTACGTGCTCCTCGGTAAGCGCCGTGCCACAGGTGGCTACAGCGCGAGGCACGCCGGCACGATGGAAACCGATCACGTCCGTATATCCCTCGCACACCACGACCTGGTCCTTCTTGGCGATGTCCGCCTTCGCCCAGTTCAATCCGTACAGCGTCTTGCTCTTCATGTAAATCGGTGTCTCTGAACTGTTTTTGTACTTTGCCGGGTCATCAGAGCCTGGAAGGACACGTCCGCCAAAAGCCAGCGCTTCACCGGATTCGGAGAAAATTGGGAACATCACACGACCGCGAAATGCGTCCTGCATCTTGTTGCGCCGATTACGGAAGGACAGGCCAACATCCTGCATTACATCAGTAGGCGCACCAAGGTTGCGCGAAAGCTGATCCCAATCATCGGGGGCCCAACCGATTTTGAACTGCCGAGCGATATCGCCAGCCAGACCGCGCTTCCGCAGATAGTCGCGGGCGGCTCGGGCGTCAGGGGCTTCAAGGAGCCGCTGGTGGTACCACTCAACAGCGTCATTCATCGCCGCTGTCAGTTTCTTGCGACGCGAACGCTCTTCAGACTGCCCCGATGTTGTGTAGTTCAGTTGAATCCCAGCTTTAGCGGCGAGGTGTTCAACTGCACCCGGAAAGTCAAGGTGTTCAATTTCTTGGATGAACGTGAAGACGTCACCACCCTTGTCGCAGCCGAAGCACTTGTAGCGGCCACGTTCCTCGGTGACGTTGAACGAGCCGCTCTTCTCTGCGTGAAAGGGACACAAGCCGACCCAGTTCCGGCCGACCCGTTTAAGCGCTACGTACTGTTGAATAGTGTCAACAATCGACACTGTCGACCGCAGCCGATCAATATCTTCGTCAACGATCCCCATGCCTTCAGACTACGGCGTTGACCTTGTCACTGGAGGCGAATTGTCGGAGCCGTCACCACCACCGATAACCAGGCCTGCTGCGACTATGGCGACCACCGCAGCGATCGCCGCAAGCAACACGACCCTCGACGCCCGGCAGGCCCGAGGCGGCCAGGGACGGTTGGCAAAGTCGTCCTCGTCAAATTCGTTGGGATCGCCGAACTCAACGCTGCGAAAGGACACGTACCCCACAATACGGTCGCAGCAGCGCACGCTCAGACACGAACAACCTCTTCGCTGAGGTCAGCGGCGTCGACAGCGTCATCGGCCAGAAAGTAGCCCTTGCCGACACCAGCACGAGAGGTTGCAGCAATCCCTGCCACGAGGGCCGTGGCCGCTGCCTCAAATTAAGCGTGAGCGACACCGTCAAAATCCACCGCAAACATTTAGAGGACTGCTCTCGCTCTATCTGGCACCGTGCCACCAACTGCGAGCGCAGCCATGACCGCCAGATGCAGTGACTCCGCTCTCGTTCGCTAAACCGTCAGCTCGGCAAGTTCTCAGGTGATCACGAGACCTCACGCGCCTTACAGCGAACCGGACCGTCGGACTAACCCCCGTAGCATGGCCTTAATGTTTACGCTGCTCGGCTTCAAAGTCCATGTGCAGCCGGGCTTCGTGATGTTTATGGCGCTGATCGTCATCGTGTACGGGGATGAGTTCGGGTTGTGGCTGGCTGGGGCCATCGCAGCGTTCACAGTTATTCACGAACTCGGCCATGCCGTCGCAGCTCGCCAAAACGGCGCACACGCTGAGATTTCCCTCGGCTTTCTCGCCGGCTATGCCTCGTACATACCCACGCGCCCGATCTCACGTCTCGGTCACGCTGTCATCTCGTTCAGCGGACCAGGAATTCACATCGCCAGCAGCATGGCTCTGTTACTGGCTCTAGGTTCTAGCCCTTTGGACCCTTCATCGTCCAACACCAGTGCTGCAACCTCGGCGATCTGGTGGGCTGGCCCCGTCATCGGAGCGCTCAACCTAGTCCCAATTTTGCCATTGGATGGCGGTCACATCGTGTTACAGGCCCTCGACCGTCTGTTCCCCGGCCGGGCAGATCGCATCATGCTCCTGTTCTCTATCGCCGTGACCGGTATCGCTGCAGCTGTGATGTTTGTTAGCCCCGATCTCCGTGGCTTTGGAATTTTCATAGGGTTCTTGCTGGTCACTCAGCTTCAAATGCTGGGTGCCTCCAAGAAACCGCAGTCGCCCTGGATCTCTGCGAACAACGCGCTCGAAGCCGGCAAGAAGAACCGCGCCCGGCGATTACTGGTCTCCGCACTCAGCCACCCCCAATCCAACGGGGTGCCAATGGCACTCGCACTTGAGACCGATCAGCTTCATGATTTAGTCCAGCTATTGCCCGACCCTAAGCCGTTTGGGGACCCCACCAACGAATACTTGCTCGCCAATATCCTCATCTCGCTCGGCAAGTTCGAAGATGCAGCGCACTACGCAGCAGGTAGTTTCGAACGAAACCCGAACACGCTGAGTGCATCAGCAGTCGCGCGGGCGTCCGGAGCGCTGGGAGACAAAGCCACAGCGATCGGCTGGCTACGTGCGGCTGCCAACGTCGGTACTTCACCCGCCGGGCTCGCGTCGGTGATCGACGGGTCTCCCGAGTTGGTTGAACTACGAGAACACCCTGAGGTGCAGGCCATTCGCCGTGAGCTTACGCGCCTCTAACTAAGGCCTTAGTCGAGATGTGTAGGTAGACGACCAAGGTCACTGCCACGCTTCACGTAAGCCAGCGCCGTAGTGCCGCTAACGCTGGTCACCTCGGCAAGACCGTCAATGCGCTGGCCAACTTTGGTGCCGTTAGGGACGTCGATGATTCGAAGTACCTTCGGCGCATCAGCCCCACGGCTATCCATTCGCTCAACCAGCTCCTGTCCGGGGTAACAACCCTTGGTGAAGTTGACCGACAACGCCACGACGCCGGTCACTGCAGGAATCGTCTCACCTGAAACAATTTCCGCGCCCATTCGAGGCCAACCGGCAGCGATGCGCGCCGCTTCGTGGTTAGGTGACGGCGTCGAGTTCTCGGCGTGCGCCAACGACGAATCAGCCTTGACGCGGATCTTGAACCGATTGATTCGCGTTTCGAGCGTCTCGCCGAACCCTGCGTCCGTGTCAAGAAGAAACGCCGAGTCTGCCGTCCGAGTGATTCGGGCTAGGACGTCAATCTTCCCGTTCGGCGCAAGCAGCAGCGTCCATCTTGTCTCAGCAATCTCGATGTCCCGAATCTCTTGAGAAATCTGCGACTGCAGATACTTGAGAGCATCATCACCTTCGACGATGAGACGATCGCGGGCTGACTCGTCGATGAATGTCAGGTTGGCGGGATTCTGCATCGACCCAGTCTGGACCAAGCCTGGCAATCTGGCACACTGCGTTGCGATGACCGATGATCACTTTGACGCGAACACGGATCGGCAGGGGTCCGGTCGCGACGGACTCGATCAACTTGCACAACGAGCTGTTGACGCGGTTCTGCGTCTCGTGCGACGGGCCTCAGCGCTTGCGGGCGGCATGTTGTTTCTGGCGACCGCGATCAGTGCGGGTGGGTTCTTCCTCGGTATCGCCACACTCGAAGGTGGCATCGAAACGGTGTGGGCCGTCCTCGCCTCTGGGTTTGCTTTGATCGCTATTACCTCAGTGACTACAGCCCTCTTACGGCTCCGGTCGGTACGAAGTAATACCAATGCGCTTCTCATCGAAATTCGCTCCTTAATTACCGGCAATACGCAAACACAACGCACCGTCATCGAGACCATCGAATCGACTGAAGCATCACAAGAAGAAAGTGTCGTCGCCGTCTCGCGCCAGTTCTTTTCTCTGCAGAACGAAGTTGGCAATCGCTCCGGTCAGTTCAAAAGCCTCGGCGATGCGCTCACCGCCCTGACCAGCTTTGCGGGGCTCATCGCCCTAGCGGCCCTCATTACCTTCGTCTTCGCCGGCCTCAGCGTGATATTTCTCATCGCCCTAGCCTTGCCCTAGTCAGGCCTGTGTGCCCGCTTCGCGTCGCGCTGCTGTCATGCGGCGGGCCTCGGGGATCGCTGCCAACAAAGCGGCAGCCTTGTTGCGACACTCTAGGTTTTCGTCGTCCGATACTGAGTCAGCAACGACGCCCGCTCCCGCCTGCAGGCTCGCTATTTTACCGTCGCCCGTAACGAACATGGTGCGAATTGCGATGGCCGTGTCAAGGTTTCCAGACCAGTCGATGTAACCGACCACACCCCCATACGGTCCTCGCTTGACCGGCTCGAGCTCGTCGATGATCTCCATCGCGCGCACCTTTGGTGCACCAGAAAGCGTTCCTGCAGGCAACGTGGCGCGCAGCACATCAATCGGCCCGAGCCCATCGCGCAATTCCCCGGATACCTGGGAGGTCATATGCATCACATGGCTGTACCGCTCAAGCGTCATCAGTTCATCAACGTGCACCGTCCCGAACTTCGACACTCGGCCGACGTCATTGCGCGCGAGGTCGACCAACATCACATGCTCGGCACGCTCTTTCGGATCCTCCTGCAACTCGGCCGCCATCAGGCGATCGTGCTCGTCGGTATTTCCGCGCCGACGCGTGCCGGCGATCGGCCGGGACACCACCTTACGGTCGAGTAGTTGCACCATCGGCTCAGGCGAAGATCCAGCGATCGTGAGCTCATCGTGCTTGACGTAATACATGTAGGGAGAGGGATTGACCTGCCGGAGCACGCGATAAAAGTCGAATGGATCTGCGCCGAGTTCGATGTCGTAACGCTGGGCCAGTACGACTTGAAAAATGTCGCCGGCAACGATGTAATCCTTTGCCGCATCTACCGCTCGTTGGTACATCCCGTTCGGCATCGTCGATTGGAGCGCAGGGAGATCGTCTTCAAGGGATGGCGGGGCGACTGGCGTATACGGCAGCGGCTGCGCCAACTGTTTGACCGCTGCAGTAACCCGGTCAACTGCAGCGTCATAGGCCGTGTTGAGGTCAGCAGTACTCAGGCCCAGCGTGGGCACGCTTTCGATGAGATAGACCCGCTGTCGCCAGTGGTCGAACGCAGCAAGCGAACCGATGACAGACATCACAGCGTCGGGGTAGCTTCGGTCGTCATTCGGGGTGCCAGGAAGGTGCTCGACCTCACGAACGATGTCGTAGCCGAGGAAGCCCATAATGCCTCCGTGCAGCGGCGGAAGGTCGGGGAACGACGGACTGCTGTAAGCGCCGAGCAAAGCTTCCAGCGCAGCGAGCATTCCGTCACCTGTCGGAATCCCATCGGGCGTCGGACCATCAATCTCTACGGTGCCGTCGCGTAGAACCAGAGTTGCTGACGGGTTGCGACCGACGAATGAAAAGCGAGCCCAACGTTCGGCGCCCTCGACCGACTCAAGCAAGAAACCGGGGCCGTCTCCAACGAGCTTGCTGTACGCGGCAACTGGCGTTTCGAGATCGGCGAGCAGTTCAGTCCACACCGGGACCACTGTGTGCTCAGCGGCGTGCTTACGGAACTCGGCACGTGTCGGCTGGAACTGCATTAGCCGAAGCTGCTGAAGAAACAGGTTCGTGCACCGGTATGGCAGGCACCCGCTCCTTCCTGTTCGACCTTGAACAGCAGTGCGTCAGCGTCACAGTCATAGAGCGCTTCTTTGACGAACTGGCGATCACCGCTGGTGTCGCCCTTGCGCCACAGTTCTTGGCGGCTGCGCGACCAATAGACCATGCGTCCCTCTGTGAGGGTCATCTTCAACGACTCTTCGTTCATCCACGCCAGCATCAAGACGTCGCCGTTTTCGGCGTCTTGGGCAATGGCCGTGATCAAGCCATCGCTGTTGTACTTGAGTTCCGCCAACTGCTTGTCGGTCGCTGCGATCTTGATCCCCTCAGGCATGAGTGCAGCTTACGGACATGGTGGCCGCTCAAACCGGTCAAATTTCAGCGGTCGACGATTTGTGACACTTGCACGGCCGACTTGGCGTTGGTGAAGTTCGGAATGTCCGCGAGCGCCTCGGCTGCACTTCCCATGCCAGCTTGCATGTCTTCCATCGACTCGAAGTACAAGTTGCCCACCGCAATGTACGGACCATCTATACCGGACTCGATGTCCCACCTGGCCGGCTTTATTGTCCGGTCTACGATTTCCATGTGCTTGGTCTTGTAGTAGTCCATGTCGAATGTAGCATCGCCGCCACTTGGGTACATGACGCTGACTTTGATCATTAGTTACTCCTGGTGTGAGAGAAAGTCAGCGTAGACCAGCCCGACCCTCCGAATTCTCACCGGACTAGAGATAGAGCCCCGTGGATGCTTCGATGCGCTCTGCTGCAACTGCGTGGAGCTCACGCTCCCGAAGCATGACGTAATCCTCGCCCTGAACTTCAACCTCATAACGATCGTCAGGACTGAATAGAACCTTGTCGCCAATCTCGCAGCTGCGAACGTTTTGGCCCTGAGCAACGACAGTCGCCCAGACAAGCCGTTTTTGCACCTGTGCCGTCGCCGGGATCACAATCCCACCAGATGACTTACGGTCAGTACCGATGTCTGAGATCTTGACAAGCACTCGATCGTTGAGCATTTTGATCGGCAGCTTGTCGTCAACGCTTGATGTGGGGCTAGCCATGGGCGCCGAGGGTACCGTGGCATTGTGACGACGCGAACCGTGCAGTTCACCACCTCTGATGACGTCACCCTCAACGGCGACCTGTCCGTCCCTGACCCTCACCGGGCCGCTGCAATTATCTGTCACCCGCACCCACAGCACGGCGGCAACAGATACAACGAAGTGGTACAGGCGCTTTTCAATGCGCTCCCCGACGCAGGAATTGCGGCGCTACGTTTCGACTTCCGAGCGGCGTTCGATCACGGCCGAGGAGAACAGCTTGATGCTGCGGCAGCCGTGGACTTCATTTCCGCCTGGGTGCCTTGCGTCCCTTTGTTCTCCGTCGGCTATTCGTTCGGAGCCGCAATAGCGCTCGAGATGAACGACGAACGCCTCGCAGCCAAGGTGCTTGTCGCTCCCCCGCTGGCTGCGATGGATGTGAATCGAGGCACGGACACTGCCACTCTCATCCTCACGCCCGCCCACGACCAGTTCTCTTCACCAGATGCAACTGAGGCAAAGATCTCCGGGTGGCCGAACACCAGCCATGAGACCATCACCTCCGCAGATCATTTTCTCGTTGGCCGCACGGCGAGCGTCACGGAACGCACCCTGCAATTCCTTACCACTTGATAATTCATGCCTGATTTTCTGTTGGCAAGTCGGCAGAAATTGCAATGCGAACCACGTACGCAGGGTCAACGCTTGACAGCAGCGCGCATCTCTTCGTCGAGTTCGTCGGTCATCAACGGAATTACGTTGACAGCGGCAAAATTTTGCTCCACCTGGCTGACCTTCGACGCTCCAGTGATAACGCTAGAAACCATCGGGTGTTTAGCTGCCCAGGCAAGCGCCAGCTGCGCCATCGAGCAATCCAGGCGATCCGCGATGGGTCGCAGATTCTCGACCTGTGCGAGCGCGCTGCTGTCAGACAGACGATCCTGCAGCCACTCGTAGCCAGCGAGAGCACCGCGGGAACCCTCCGGAATACCGTCTTTGTACTTCCCCGTGAGTAAGCCCGATGCCAACGGGCTCCAGATTGTGTTGCCGTAGCGGTAGTCCTCCCACAGCCGGGCATAGTTTTTCTCGACGTTGCGGCGCTCCAGCAGGTTGTATTGGCTCTGTTCGGTTACGGGCTTGTGCAGGTGGTGCTTGTCAGCGATTTCGATGGCGCCACGAATCTCTTCGGCTGTCCACTCGCTCGTTCCCCAGTAGGTGGCCTTGCCGGACGACACAATGTCGCTCATTGCCCGCACGACTTCCTCGAGCGGGGTCTCCGGGTCGCAGCGGTGACAGTAGAGCACATCGACAAAATCGTGCTGGAGACGTTCAAGTGATGCATCGATCCCTTGCATTAGGTACTTGCGGTTCAGCGTGTTCCGCATGTTTGGGGTCTCACCGTTGATGCCCCAGTAAAGCTTGGTAGTGAGGACGTAGGACCAGCGTTCCCATCCGAGGTCACGAAACGCCTTACCCATAATCTCTTCGCTCTTACCTCCGGCGTACGCCTCAGCATTGTCGAAGAAATTACATCCAGCCGCGCCAGCTGCCTCGATGCACTCAGTCGCCAGCGTGTGGTCCAGCTGCGTGTCAAAGGTGACCCAGCTTCCAAACGACATGATGCTGACCTTCATGCCGGTGTTGCCGAGGCGCCGGTATTCCATGTTGGGATTGACTTTGGGGGTTGGCATTCCCGGACAGTACCCAAATAAAAAGCTATCCGTCGTGCCGATCTGAAAGAGCAGAGGCCAGATCACCTCATCTCGAACTCTCGGCATACTTGGCAACACAGCCGATCAGGTCTGCGCAGCAAGTCCCCCGGCGCGGTCAGCGGCGATTTGTTCAGCCATCTGGGCAACAGCTGCCCCTCGCATCTTTCGGATCGTGATTCCGTAAGCCTTGTTATCGAGCGCTGCAAACGCTGCAGCCTGAGCAATTGCCGCGTCGAGCACCGCGTCCGCGGTGACAGCCTCATCGAGGTAGCCAGCATCGACCGCGCCTAAAGCGTCCGTGATCCGCGCCGTCGGAATCGCTCTCTGGAGATGCCGCTTGCTCAGCCGCTCACCGGCAAGAGTCAGCGCCCAGTCCGGAAGAGTCATACCGATAGACACCTCATTGAGGCCAATCTTGCAGGGTAGATCGGCTCCGATTCGAACGTCACACGCCAGCAGGATCAAAGCTCCCGCAGCTAGGGCATGGCCTGTACACGCTGCCACGACGGGCACCTTGGCTGCATAAATTGAGCGGCAGAGCTCACCACCGTTGGCGACCAAATCAGCCATAGCGAACTTATCTTCGGCCAACATCACGGTGAGGTCGAACCCGGCAGAAAACTTGCCCGGGCGACCATGCAGCACCACGGCATGAATGCTGTCGTCGCCCTCCGCTTCGACAATTACCCCGCCGATCGCAGTGATCATGTCATTCGATAACGCATTCGCCTTGCCATCGTCTAGGTGGCAAATCAGCGTGCCAGCGCGTCGTTCTGTCGTGACCAATGCATCGCTCATTCCATGAAAGTTAGGCATTCACAGCGTGTGTGTACGAGTTTCTGAGTACCGGACCGCAGAAAACGCCACAAGCGGGACGCCGTGACGGACTCAGACCGCAGCGGGGCGCACGGTGATGCCGGCTGCACTCATCACGTTTTTAGCTTCGGCAACGGTGTGCTCGCGGAAGTGAAAAATCGACGCGGCCAAAACCGCATCGGCGCCGCCTTCGACGACACCTTCGGCCAAATGCCCGAGCGTGCCGACTCCCCCGCTGGCGATGAGTGGGACGTTGACCACATCTGCGATTGCTCGAAGCAGATCGAGGTCAAAGCCTTCACGAGTGCCATCACGGTCCATCGACGTCAACAGCAACTCTCCCGCGCCCAGCCGCACCGCCTCGGTAGCCCAATGCACTGCATCGACGCCGGTCGGGGTTCGTCCGCCGTGCAAGTAGACCTCCCAGCCATCGGTCGGCACTCCGGGAGTAGCACCCTTGACATCGAGGTCAGAGCGACGGCGACGAGCATCGATGGCGCACACTAAACATTGGGAGCCAAACTCGGCCACAATCTCAGCGATCAGCTCGGGCCGTTGCACCGCAGCAGTATTGACGCTCACTTTGTCGGCACCCGCACGAAGCATGCGCCGTGCGTCTTCGAGCGTTCGAATACCACCACCGACCGTGAACGGAATGTAGACCTGTGCGGCGACGCAATGCACCATTTCGATCGTGGTTGCGCGGTTATCGCTCGACGCAGTGATGTCAAGAAAAATCAGCTCGTCGGCGCCCTCAAGGTCGTAGCGGGCCGCCAGCTCGACTGGATCTCCGGCATCACGCAGGTCGACAAAATTGGTGCCCTTCACGACCCGGCCATCGGCCACGTCGAGACATGGAATAACGCGCGCCACCTTCACCGGTTGGCTCTTTGTGCGTGAGCCAAGGCGTCCAGGCCGGCTGCCACCGTGAAGCGACCCTCGTAAACTGCTTTGCCCGTGATGACACCGCCGAGGCCGGGAATCGACGCCAACACCTCGATATCGGCGAGACTCGACACACCTCCGGACGCAATGACGGGCGCGCTGGCGAGTTCTGCGGAACGACTAAGTCCCTCAATGTCGGGGCCTTTCAGCATTCCGTCGCGGCTGATGTCGGTGATGACAAAAACTTCAGCCGTTGGGAAATACTCGTACGCATCATCGAGCATGACGCCACTCCCCTCCGTCCATCCATGCACCGAAAGTTCACCACTGCGATGGTCGAGACCCACAGCGACCGGCACCACCTCTGACGTCAATGCAACCAAGGCGGGGTCGCTCACTGCAGCCGAGCCCATGACCACGCGAGCCACACCGGCATCAGCGAGCTGACGAGCGTCGTCGACCGACCGCACGCCACCGCCCGTCTGCACCCGACTTACGCCCCGAACCGCAGCTGCGATAGATGCAACCACCGGCCGGTTAACCGGGTCACCCGACTTCGCAGCATCTAGGTCAACTACGTGAATCCACGACGACCCAGCATCGGCGAAGCTGCGTGCCATCGCAACCGGATCGGTGCCGTACTCGGTCTGGTCCGCATAATCGCCCTGCCGAAGCCGAACGACATGGCCACCAAGCAGGTCAATGGCCGGGTACAACTCAATCATGCTGACACCTCGTTGTCCGGTACCGCCGATGTTGATGCTGATCGCGCACACACCTCAACAAAGTTGGACAGCAACGCCAGTCCGGTCGTGCTCGACTTTTCCGGGTGAAATTGGGCAGCGAACACGTTGTCAAGTCTGAACGCTGCGTTCAGAGTTGTCCCGTACTCGATCGTCGCTACCACAACAGCCGGATCATTCGGCACGCCGTGCAGCGAATGCACGAAGTACAGCCAAGGCTCCTCGCCAAGGCCGACGAGCAACGGGTCGGGAGTAACGACGTCAAGACGGTTCCACTGCATCTGCGGGATCTTTGGTCCAGCGAGCGGCTCAGTCGGGATCCACCTAATCGTTCCAGGGATGACGCCAAGACCACGCGCCCCAGGGTTTTCCTCAGACCAGTCGAAGAGCATCTGCATACCGACACAAATGCCAAGAAACGGGCGCCCAGACGCAACAGCATCGAGCGCGGGCTGCTCTAGGCAACTCGACCTCAAGGCATCCATGCAAGCACCAAACGCACCTACACCCGGTAGCACTACGCCATCGGCGTCGCCGATGACTTCAGGGTCAGCGGTCAACTGCGCATCAGCCCCGCTTCGCTCGAGCGCCTTCTGCGCCGAGTGAACATTGCCAATCCCGTAGTCCAGTACTGCGACCAGTGGGCGTCCGCCGCCCAGTGGGGAAAACGACGTCACAGGACGCCCTTGGTCGATGGCACACCACCCGCATCATCGATGCGGACTGCGTCACGAAGCGAACGCGCCAATCCCTTGAAGGTCGCCTCGATGACGTGGTGGGTGTTGCGCCCACGGATCATCTCGACGTGCACAGTGATGCCAGCCGATGTAGCGAACGACGAGACGATGTGCTCCGCAAGTTGTGGGTCGAATGCAGGGTCACCGAGCGGCAGACTCTCAGGCATGTCGACGTGCCACTCAACGTGCGGACGGCCCGAGAGGTCGAGAGCAACGTCAATCAGGGCCTCATCGAGCGGATAACGGCCGCTCGCAAAACGCCTCACGCCGGCTTTGTCACCCAGAGCTTCGGCGAAACACTCCCCAAGCGTGATCGCCACGTCTTCAACCGTGTGATGCGTGTCGATATGCAAATCACCGGCCGCGTGCACTCTGAGATCAAACCCACCGTGGCGACCCAGTTGGTCAAGCATGTGGTCGTAGAACGGGATGCCGGTTGAAATGTCGGTCGTACCGGATCCATCGAGGTCGATTGAAACCTCAATTGATGTCTCCTGAGTCCGGCGGCTACGGCTAGCGGTGCGACTCATCGGTCGGCTCCGTTCTGTTCGGTCTGGGGATGGCTATGGAGGGCAACGGAAGAAGCACCGAGCACGTCGGCGAGCGCACTCAGGAACTCGGTGTTTTCATCACATGTTCCAACGGTGACGCGCAAGCAGTTCGCCAGACGCGGCCACCCCGAACAATCACGAATCAACACGCTGCGGTCAACAAGCCCCTGCCACACTGCCCGGCCGTCGTGGCCATCAGGCCGAAACAACACAAAGTTTGCTCCGCTCGGAATCACCGTGAGGCCTGAAGCCTCTAGCTCTGAGGTGATCCGCGTGCGTTCAGCAACAATCTGTGCGACGCGATCATCCATGTCTTGGACATAGCGGAGCGCAAGGCGGCCGGCGATCTGCTTTACCGTGTCAAGGTGGTACGGAAGCACGACTTTCTCGAGATCGGCAACCAACCAAGTTGGACCGATGAGATAGCCAAGACGTGCACCCGCCATTGACCATGTCTTCGAGAACGTCCGGGTGACTACCAACGGCGTGTCATCGTCAACGAGATCGAGTGCCGTCCAGTCGGCGAACTGGGCGTAGGCCTCGTCGACAACGACTAGTCCGGGCGCCAAATCGAGGAGCTGCTGCACGCGATCGATCGGCTCAACCAGACCGGTGGGATTATTCGGGGACGTCAAAAAAACGACGTGCGGTTGGTGCTCGCTGAGAACCCGTTCGACTTCGGCAGGTTCGAGCGTGAAATCCTCGGCGCGCTCACCCTCCACGACGGTGGCACCTGTGATCCGGGCGATTTGTGCATGCATTTGGTACGTCGGCTCAAAGGTTGCGACGACGCGGCCGGGCCCCGCATAGGCAAGCAGGACTGTCTGGAGCACCTCGTTCGATCCGTTCGCAACGAAGACCTGTGCTGGATCGACACCGTGGCTCTCAGCAATGGCGACTCGCAACGCCGTCGCAGCGCGGTCCGGATATCGATGCCATTCAACTTTCGAGACCTCTTCGGCGACCGCTTCACGGAATGCGTCAGGTGGAGGCGTCGGCGATTCATTGGTGTTCAACCGAATACGAACGTCAACCTGGGCCGAGTGATAGCCCTCAAGAGCGCTGAGGTCGTTGCGAAGAGGTATCACGCGTCTCAAGGGTACCCACGAAGAGGTCTAGCTCTCGGGATCGTTTTAGTCGTTTCGCCTACCGATAACGTTGGAGTGTGACCGCCTCGCTCGAACGGACGTCGTCGGAACTCTTAACCATCGCCGACAACATCGGCCGCTACCGCGAACGGGTAGCTGACCTCGCCGAGCCATTTGTCGGTACCGATCGCGACGACATTGTCGGGGTAATCCACGAAGCTGAGCGTCAACTTCGCTCCGCCGAGCGCACGTTGCAGCGCGCCATTCGCCAAGTCAGCTGAAAACGAAACAACGACCCCTCGAAAGGAGTCGCCGTTCGGCGGAGTCAGGCGGCGGATGCCTAACGTCCACGGCAAACAGGTTGGCGGGAACCTCGTTTGCAAATTAGAAGTTACTGCCCTCCATGCCAAGGGTCCAACCCAACAGCTCCGCTCGAGCAAAAGGGCCACGACCGGCGAACGGTAACCTCCGTCGGTGCGATTTCTTGAGATCAAACGTCAGATGGAAGATGACGACATCGCCACAGTGAACGAACTTCTTGACGCTGCAGCTCGCGCCGACGGGCGGCGGCCGCTGTCTGACCATCTATACCTCGACCTGGTCAATGGCGGCCATAACGGTTTTGCAGGGCTGCTTGCATCGGAGCCTGGTCACGATCATCCGGTTGCATACGCTCAAGTATCACGGGGGAACGACTCCTATGCGTTCGAGTTGGTTGTCCATCCGCACCACCGGTACGAGATGGCAACGATCGGCCCTGAACTGATCGATTCCGCCATCGACGTCATCGCCTCAGACGGGGGCGGGAACGTCAACTGGTGGGTCTACGAACCCACGTCGATGCACCGCCGCCTTGCCGGTGATGCTGGGATGCGCGTCGGGCGCACGCTCCACCAAATGCGCCGCTCGTTGCCTAGCGGTATCGCTGTCACGGCGGCAACTCGTGATTTTGTTCCAGGTACCGATGACAACAGTTGGCTGTCGGTCAACAACCGTGCATTTGCCGGCCACGGAGAACAAGGCGGTTGGACACTCGAGACGTTTTGTCAACGTCAGAGCGAGGAGTGGTTCGACCCGGCTGGATTTCGCGTCCACGAAGTCGACGGCCGGATGGCGGCGTTCTGTTGGACAAAGGTCCATCCAGCGACCGAAACAGAACCCAAGGTTGGCGAAATCTACGTGATTGCGGTCGACCCAGACTTCCACGGGTGCGGCCTCGGCAAACAACTCACCCTTGCCGGGCTCGAACATCTCAGTAACACGGGCATCACCACCGCACTGCTTTACGTCGATGCGAACAATGCCGCAGCAGTATCGATGTACGAGCGGCTCGGCTTCTCAGTGTCAGCCACCAACGCAGCATTTGTTAACGAGGTCGCACCGTCCAGCCAATTCCTCCTCAACAGTCGCAACGACTACTGACATGACGACGCGCGGTGGTCAGACGCTCCCGCGATGGAACGTGACTGATGTTCACGAGTCGCTCGATGCAAGATCCTTTACAGCCGAACTCGAACTTGTCTGCGCTGACGTCAAACGGCTTTCTGCCCTGTTCGACGAACTCAACATTCGCTCGACCAATCGCGTTATCGACTCAACAGACGGCGACAGGGCAGATCGTGCAATCGCTGAGTTTAACCGAGTCTCTGATGCGCTGAACCTGCTTCACGCCTACGTGTACTCAATTGTGTCTACTGACTCTCGCCACGAGCAGGCCCAAGCGGTGTTGAGTGAACTCAACACAACCGAATCGTCGCTACGGCCGCTGCTCGCCCGTCTTGCAGATTGGGTCGCTGCGTTGGGCGCAGACGAAATTGCCAACGTGAGTGCCGAGGCACGCGAGCACCTCGGACCCCTCCAACGTTTTGCCGAACGAGCAACACACCAGATGCCGGAAGCCGAAGAACATCTCTACGCTTCGTTGAGCACGACCGGATCAGGCGCTTGGGGAAGGCTGCAAAGCGACGTCACCTCGCAGCTCACCGCATCGATGGCGCTTTCTGACGGCCCTGTAAAGTTGCCGATGCCAGCGGTCCGTGGCCTCAGCACAGATGCCGACCCCTTCGTCCGCAAGGCTGCCTACGACGCCGAAATGCAGGCGTGGCCGACGATTGAGGTTCCCGTCGCCGCAGCGATGAACGCCATTAAGGGCGAGGCCAACATCATCAACAGTCGACGCAATTGGGCGTCGCCGCTTGATGCATCGTGTTTTGCCAACAGCGTGAGCCGGACCACGTTCAATGCAATGCACGCCGCGGTCACTGCGTCGCTACCGGACTTTCAACGCTGGATGCGCGTCAAAGCGCAACTACACGGCCATACTGCCGAGCGCGGTCTGCCTTGGTGGGACCTTGTGGCTCCACTTCCGTTTACCTCGAGTTCGGTGACCTGGGATGAGGGCATCGGCATTGTGCGGAATGCCTTCCGGGCGTACAGCTCATCGCTTGCCGGACTCGTCGATCGTGCACTCGACAACGAGTGGATTGATGCTGCGCCTCGCGACGGCAAGCAAGGCGGAGCGTTCTGCATGTCGTTCGGGGGCGACCGCTCCCTCGTAATGCTCAATTGGTCGGGTTCAACGGAATCAGCACAAACAACTGCCCACGAGCTTGGTCATGCGTACCACAACTCCATGCTTGCTGGCCGAACAGCGCTCCAACGTCGGCTACCGATGGCGCTCGCTGAGACGGCCAGTATCTTCTGCGAGACGCTAGTGGTCGAAGCTGGCCTCGCTCGACTAGAAGGTGACGAACGTCTGGCGCTGCTCGACGTCGACCTGCAAGGGACGAACCAAGTTGTTGTCGACATACGCTCGCGCTTCCTGTTCGAGACCGAGGTGTTTACCCGCCGTCAGCGTCGTACGTTGAGCCCCGCCGAGCTCTGTGCGCTAATGAACGAGGCGCAGCTAGCCGCCTACGGTGACGGGATCGATCAGGCCACAGCACACCGGTATATGTGGCTCCTCAAGCCGCACTATTACGGCTCCCACTTCTACAACTGGCCCTACACGTACGGCCTCCTCTTCGGTCTCGGCCTGTTCGCCCGGTATCAGGCAGATCCTGAACGATTCCGGTCCAGCTACGACTCCCTGCTGTCTCGAGTCGGCATGGACACCGCCGAACAGCTTGGCAAAGCATTCGACATCGACGTAACCGACGAGGCGTTCTGGACCTCGAGCCTCGATGTCGTCCGCTCCCGCATGGAAGAATACGAGCGCCTCGCCCTACCCCATATCACCTGACGGATTACACCGAGGGGCGACGGGGACCAACACAAACTCCCCACCGCACTACGGATAGCGTGAACGAGTGCCCGTCCCGACTCGATACGACGTTACGCGCAAAGCGCTTGCCGACCACCTCGACGGCGAGCCGCAATACCGACTCAACCAACTTTGGGACGGGCTGTACACCCAACTCGCCGACCCATCCGACATCACCAATCTGCCCAAGAGTCTGCGGCAGCGGCTCGATCAGGAGTTGCCAACCGCGCTCACTTTGGTGACTGAGTCGGTCGACGAGACCGGTGACACAGTGAAGTTCTTGTGGGAACTCGACGGCGGCAGCAGAGTCGAGACCGTGCTCATGCTGTACCCCGACCGGGCCACAGTCTGCGTGAGCAGTCAGGCTGGTTGCGCAATGGCGTGCGGATTCTGCGCTACGGGGCAGGCCGGATTTACTCGACATCTGACCGTTGGAGAGATCGTCGAGCAAGTTGTTAGGGCCGCTCAGCGAGCTAAGCAGACCGATCGACGCGTGAGCAACATCGTGTTCATGGGCATGGGCGAGCCGATGGCCAACCTCGCACCCGTCTGGAATTCAGTTGAGCGTATTCATAGCGACATCGGTTTGTCAGCCCGACACATCACGATTTCCACTGTTGGCCTGATCCCTGGCATACGTGCCTTGAAGGACTTGCCGTTACCAGTCAACCTCGCAGTGTCATTGCACGCAGCAAACGACGAACTACGAACCGAAATGGTGCCAATCAACAAGCGCTACCCAATCGACGATCTCATCGAGGCATGCAGCGAGTACCTTCAAGTAAAGAACCGTCGGGTGAGTTTCGAGTGGGCGATGATCGATGGGGTCAACGACCGCACTAGTGACGCCCGAGAACTCGCTGCCCTATGCCGCCGACTGCAGCCACACGCACACGTCAATCTCATTCCGCTCAATCCGACGCCCGGTTATCCGACCATGGGGACGCCGTTGAAGAGGGTCTACGCGTTCCGCGACGCTCTCGAAGGATTGGGTACCAACGCCACCGTGCGACAGAACCGCGGCACAGAAATCGATGCGGCCTGCGGCCAGCTTGCCGCTGGCCAGCCGGTCGCCATTAATCCCAAGGTCTGAATAGTTTCTCCTGCCTTAGAACGCACTCGGGGACGTGCAAGAAGAGAAAAAGACTCACTGGTTGAGCGACCGTCAGCCCAGGTACTTGGGGTTGGCGACGCGAAGCTTGTCGACGACAGACTCAAAGAGCACCGCACCAATCTCAGCTCGGCGGTGCGCTGCGTTACCAGAACGAATCAACGCAGCCAGATCGGAGTCGCTGCGCACACCCAGCGCAGCTAGGCGTTCTTCGTGAGCCAACGCCTGAGGACCGCCCAACAAAAGTTCCCGCTCGACCATCGACAACACATTCACCGCTACTCTGCTGTGAAAGCGGAGATGCCCTGCGGCTGACGTCAGAACATCACGCTCGATCCATTCGCGCACCGCTTCAACCAATTCCGCCGACGTCGGCACGCCGTGCAATCCGCCATCCGCCACTCCGGCCGACCGCTCGTAAACGTTGGCAACGCTGAGCCCGCTCCCTGACAGACCAAAGAGATCGAGGCCATTCGGGTCGAGCAGGTCAAACTCGTTCTCGCACACACGTCGCCCAATTGCGGCTAACTCATGACTGCGGACGGCGCCAGAGCGGTGCACGTTGGCCTGCAGCACGCACATGATCCCCCACTTCCACGTACCGAGCACCTCCCACCAACGCACAGCAACAGCGTCAACGGTCCCACCCCCTGCGGCCTCGTACGCTGCGAACAAATCTTCGCGTGTGCCGATACCGCCAACCGGGTCTGGCCCGCCAAATCGCCACGCCTTGACGCATAGCCAGCCAAGGTCTTCCATCGGATCCCCAATGTGAGCAAGTTCCCAATCGATGATGGCGCTGAGCCCTCCGGAACCGACGATCAGATTGCCAAGCCGAAAGTCGCCGTGTACGAGGCTGCGCCGGGTCCTGGCAGGTCGATGTTCAAGGAGCCAATTGCGAGTGAACTCAAAAACCGGATGCGGCTCCCCGAGTTCATCCAACATCGTGGTGTAACGCTCAATTTGATCAGGATCATCAAGCCCGTCGATAGGACCAAAATCGACGCAATGGATTTGGGCCAAGGCAGCACCGCATTGTGCAGCAAAGCTGCCTCGAGCGTCAGCGAACTCGTCGTTGCGCTGAATCTTGCGCGCGATTGTCTCGCCCGAGATCGCCTCGACGATCATGAACGCACCACCGTCATCGCGCCGACCCGACGCAACCAAGGCGGGCACCGGCACGCCAGACGCGCCGGCCGCTGCGACGACTGCCGACTCGACCATCATGTCTCGAATATCACCGGCACGCTGCAGCTGAACAACGAGCTGCCGGCCATCGGCGGTGAACCGCCAGGTCTCACGAGAAGCGCCGCCCGACAATCGGTCAAGGTCAACGATCGGAGTTCCGAGCTCGTTGCTCAGCAGCTGACCGAGATCGTCGGACTCGCTCGTCATTCCAACGAGACTGGCAGATCAGCAGCCAGCGGCGCGCACCGTGGGATACGGATTTGTCGGAAGACCACCGCCTGGCCGAATCTCGAAGTGTAAGTGCGGGGTACTGAATCGCGCATTGCCAGTGTCACCGTTGTATCCAATGACGTCGCCCTGAGACACGGGGCGGTTCTCACCCACGTAGTTATCGAGGTGGGCGTAGTAGTAGCGGTTACCGTTGTCGCCGAGAAGAGACACTGCGTTACCTCCGAGTCGGTTGGTTCTGAACGTAGCGAAGCCACTTGTGACCGCGTAGACCGGGACGCCACGAGGCGCAATCATGTCGACGCCCTGGTGGCTTCGTCCGCCAGAACGGGGCGCACCCCAGGTGTCAGCGAATGCCGAACCTGGCATCGGACAAATGATGTTGTCGAGATAGCCGGCTCCAGTGTCAATCGGGCGGGCGTTGCTGCCGCTCCCGCCGGCACCCGTTCGACCGCCGCTCGTGCCACCTGATGCCCCATCGTTGGTTGGGGTCTCAGCGGCTGCAGGCTCAGTCTCAACAGGCGTTGTTGCAATGCCGCCCACCTCGGATTCATCGCCGTCGCTATCTGCGCTCAGCACCTCTGGCATCGTGGTCGACGGCGCGACCAGCGTCGTAGTCGACAGCCCGACAACAGGGTCAGGAATGGCACGAGCTGCTGCTTCAGCTTCACGGCGCGCCTGCTCTTCGAGCCGAACTCGATCTGCAGCGATTTTGGCGGCGAGCGCCTTCTGCACGGCTTCATCTTGAAGGCGTTCCTCTTCAAATGCTCGAAGTCGGGCCACTTCGTCTTCCGCTTGCTCTTGAAGAGCGAGAAAGACAGCCTGCTGGGCCTCGATGCCCTCTTTGCGGTCGGCCAGTTCAGATTGGCTGATGACCAGGTTCTTCTGCGCAACGTCATACGCGTCGAGCAAGTCGGCGCCCGAGTTAGTCATCACATCAACGAATACTTCGGCCTGCACCTGATCCTGGGGCGCTTGAATACCTGTAAGCAATGGAATACCGGATGCTCCGCTGGAGATAAAACGCGACACGGCGACCGACTCGACGTCGCGACGCAGCCGATCAACAACGGATTGGAGTTGGTCCGTCTCTCGTTCGAGCCCCTCGACTTCAACCCGCAAGACATCGAGGTCAGATTCCGCCTTGAAAAACGCCTCGGCAGCCTCGTTAGCTCGATTGCGAGCCTCTTGAATCTGCCGCGCTGCCCGTTCCGCAGCAGCTTCGTCGCTTTGCGCAATGGCCGCCACCGGCACAATCGAGATACCAAACGCGACGACGATCGCGAGTAACGCTGCGATACTTCGGCCGGTCATAGGACTCGCAACTGTAGTGGGCGTTGCGGTTTGATAACGGGCGCCCCGAGCACTGAATCTCTTGCGGCTGGAGCGTGCGCTCAAGGCAGTTGCAGGCATGATGGACGCCATGGAGGATATGAACCCGACATGCCAAGCATCAGTGCCTCCTCCTGCTCTGGAGTTACGCAACGTGCACCTGCATCGCGATGGCACTGAGGTGATCGACAAGATCAACTTAAGAGTTGAACGGGATCAACGTTGGGTGATTCTGGGTGCGAACGGATCGGGCAAGTCGAGCCTGATGCGCATCATGGCGCTGTACGACCATCCGACGTCGGGAACGGTCGACGTCCTTGGTCATCGTCTAGGCCAAACCGATGTCCGTATCCTTCGCCGCAGCGTCGGTTATGTCTCTGCTGCCCTCGCTGACCAGTTACGCCCAGAACTGGCCGTGATTGATGTCGTTCGGACCGCAAAGTTTGCGGCTCTTGAGCCTTGGTGGCACCGCTACGACGACGCTGATGCCGATCGGGCTCGCTTCTGTCTCGGCCAAATGGGTATCGAACAGTTTTCTGATCGGATGTTCGGCACGCTCTCATCAGGCGAGCAACAGCGGGTGTTGCTGGCCCGCTCGCTGATGAACGATCCAGCAGTCGTGCTGCTCGACGAGCCGTCGGCGCGCCTCGACCTAGGCGGCCGCGAGCAATTGGTTCAGGCGCTGAGCGCGCTCGCTATCGATGCCGGCGCAGCACCGCTCGTCATCGTCACTCACCACGTTGACGAAATTCCGAAGGGCATGACCCACGTCTTGATGCTTGCAGGCGGCAACGAGCTGGTATCAGGGCCGATCGACTCGACGTTGACGGCTGAATCGTTGAGTGACTGCTTCGGACTTTCGCTCGACCTCGAGAGGCGAGCGTCAGGTCGGTTCAGCGCATGGGCTCGGCACTAACAAGGCCGATCAGACGTTCACTCCCCCGCCGGACGGCATCATCAAGCACACGCTGAAGGACCGCTCCACTCCACAGGCTTCCGCCGTACTGCAATTCCATTGTCAAGGTCGATTCAGCGAAGGCTGGCCCCGCACCGCTGTCAACTGTGGCACGCAAGACCCAAGTTGAGTGTTGTCGACTGTCAAGCTCTCTGCGTTCGAACGTCACACGGTGAGGCTCGTCATGCTCGATTCGGACCATACGCAACACCTTTGACCGAGCGAAGGGTCCGACCTCAGCACGCAGCTCCACCTGCCACGCCGACAATCCGCCTACCTCGGTGACCGGCCCAACGTGGTGAACAACGCTCATCCACTGCGGGTACACAGAAAGATCTTCGACCCAGGCAAAGAGACGATCAGCTCCACATGGAGCCGACAAGCTGCGGTGAATTTCCACGAGGTCCTGTCCCGGTAAACGACGCGATCAAGATCGCGGACGGTTATCGCCGCGGAAGGCACGGGCGAGGAGCGGACTACGCGCTGCGAGAAGCCCATCGAGGTCGTCGCCGTCGTCAAACGATGGCGACCATGAATCGGCTGGATCCACAGAACTAGATGCTTCAACGATCGGCTCAGCGGCGCCGACAGCTAGCCCCGCAGTGGTGTTCGGAGCTGCAGTTTCCTCAACGCCGAGTGCGAGCTGTTCGACATCAGAAGCGTCGACTGAGGCCATGCTTGCGGAACGACGGGAGCGGCGCCGCGTCTCCGTCGCCTCGGGCGGCCGAAAGAGATGAAGATCAGGCTCACGAAGATCGTCGAGCGTCCAGCTTCGGGGCACGACCATCGAGTCGGCGTGTCGACGACAAAGCACGCCCCCGCTTTCTCGCGTCACCGCTTCCAACTGATCAAGCCAAAACACCAAATCATCTGGCCGCATCCCGTACGCAACTGAAGCTGTATCCGAGCACCCCGGTCGCTCGCACAGTCGCTCCATCGCTCATGACACTAGTCCTCCTTGACCACCGGCGCTGGATCCTCAGATTGAGAACGGCATCGAGTTCATCGAAGTCGAGAACGACGAAAGTCCCGAGCTCTGCAAATACTCCAACCGGAGCTCCCTTGCACTTGCCCTCAAGAATTCCGCCTACTTCTGAGCCGACCGGTCAGGGTTGACTCCGCTACGACCGACTCGAACTAGCCGTTTCGCATAGGCTGATTGACTCTTCAAGACGTTTCGGGCGCTCCTCTCTTATGGGCTCCGGCTGACCTCCATAACAGTGAGGCATAGGTTCCGCTCGCGCCATTTCAAAAGCGCTGCGTGCGCCCGAAGCGGTTGCTGCTGATCGCGTACGTGTCCAACTTCTGGAACTCAACGCTGCTTTCGCAGGTCCTACATGTTCGCTGTCTCGATTCCTCGCCCAAGGAAGCAGGGCCGTAGTTTGAAAGGAGTGAAAAAATCAATGATGGGAGCTGTGGCACTTTCCTCAGCCATTATTGCGGCCGCATGCAGCAGCAACGAAGCGGCCACACCAGCACCGGTCGAATCAGAGCTTGCCGCAGATCCTGTCGGTGAATTTGCCGACGAACCTGTCGTCGAGTCGGAAATCGATTCGAATGATGCAGCATCCGACGCCAACGGTGTGAGCACGGGAAATATCGATGTTGCCGCTGCAGGGCAGGGCGACGAAGAACCTCAGATGTCATTCGGGGAGTGTCTCGGCGATGAGGAGATGTGCTGGGAATGGAGCAGCGAGGCCGAAAATAGTCCTGATTGCGGTCCGTCAAACGATCATGACTATTGCTGGCAATACAAGGTGTACAAGCCATTCGTCTCGCTTGATCCGGAGGATCCGAGCACCAGTCCTATCGACGCCGATGCTCAATCTCGGGCGCAACGCCTTGTGGATTTAGGGTGGAATTCGACCGTCGACTCCGAAGCGACCTACTTTGCGACCTCCGACCTTCGAGAGTCTGACCTTGAGATCGTCCGTGCCGGTATTCGCGCCGCTGAGCAATACCTCGGCACCTACGGGCCGATGCGGGTGTACGTCATTGGATCAGACGAGGAGGTCACCGAGCCAGCAATCAACGACTACTGCGCCTGGGCATACAATCCCGACCTTGAAGAACATTGCCGGTCCGACCAGGGTGTCGCCATCTGGGAGATAGCCCACTACCAGGGCGCCAACGCCTTCGCTCAGCACAGCCGGTCCAGAAGCACCCCCACTCAGTCTTTCGTGATCGGCAACCCAGCCCAGTTGGGCGCCGCTGACGGTGCGAAAATCGCCGCCCACGAGTATGTGCATGTTTACCAAGCTGCCCATCAGTTGTACGAGAGGGCCGACGAGTACGGATTAGACATGCCGAGATGGCTCGAGGAGGGCGCAGCGGAGTTTCTCGCTCTCTACTTGGCCGACCAGAACGGGTGGTTGTCGTTCACAGAACGCATGGAGGAGGCACTTGACGGGGCTCTTGACTTGCGCACGACGGTTCCAAATCTGACAATTGCCGACATCGCCGACGACCGACAGCTTGAGCGAGTGAACGACTACTGCGGTCTTTGCTTTGGCGTGCTCCAATATGAGACCGGCCAGTGGGCGACAGCTTGGCTAGCGAACAAAACGTCTGTCGATGAAGTGTTCCACGGGTTCTTCCCCCGAACGTACGAACATGGCCTCGACCGGGCCTTCGAGCTTTCCTTCGGCCTGTCGATCGACGAGTTCATGGTGCAGTTTGAAGACTTTCTCCAATTACCTCGCTCTCAGCAGACGGCAATCCTACCGACTCCATAAGCCTGACTGATTTCGACTGAGCCGAGGAAATCGTTGTACGAAATGGGCCCAAAATGCAGCGGCCCCTCCCGTTCGCGGCGCCTTACCCCTGAGGTAGCCCGCACACCGTTTTAAGAGGAGTCGAATCGGGGCAGTCGGCTTCATTTTGCCGATACGACAATGAAATCGGCAATCTCTAGGTCGGCATTTTCACGGGTGGGCGATACAGGCATCGATCCTGTGACCTCCTCGGTGTGAACGAGGCGCTCTACCATCTGAGCTAATCGCCCGTACGACCCCGAAACTTATCAGTGCATCACGAATAACCACTGGTCAATCCGGCAGTTCAACACAGGCCACCCCCATGCCTTGCCGGTCGCGATGCGGTGCGGTGAGGCCCGGGCAAGTGCCATCGAATGGAATGAACGCACGAACTACCAGATCAGATTCGCTCGCACACAATATTTCGCGGGCATCGCCGTTGCGTTGGATCTCAACGCAGTCACCAGTGCGAAGGATCCCATCCGGCCCCACCTCATTGTCAACACCCCCAAACTGGGCCAGCACCAAAATGCCAACTACGGCGAATGACCCAAACACCAACAACGATCGCCATGGCACACGGGCCGGGCGGTCCATGTAGGGGCGCACAGCATCCCACTGCTCATCAGGTTCTACTGTGCTCCTACTCGGGTACCCGGCGCTGGTTGGGCCTCGACCGCGGATCGTTGCGTCAAGCGAGCGGTCATACAGTGCGCGACGGCCCGGATCGATGAGAACTCGGTAGGCCTCATTAATAACAGACATGTCTGGACCGCCCGACACAGCTGATGAATTGGCGATGCGGTCAGGGTGATGATCTCTCGCAAGGCGTCGATAGGCGACACGGACCGTGTCGTTGTCGGCATCGGACTCAATGCCGAGCACGTGGTAGTGGGTTTGCACAGGCACTCGCTCCCGACGCTAACGGTCTCGGCGCAGCAGGGCGCATCGTGCCGCACCAAACGGTGGGGCGTTCAATCGACAATTGTGCGGAGCACCAACTGTGATTCGGTGCGGGCCACCACCTCATCGGCGCGCAACCATCGGACAAAGCGGTCAAGGCCGTCTGCACCAACACATTCCACGATGACCTTGTAGTCCGCAGATCCAGTGACGTACGCAGCAAACACCACTTCATCACGGGCCTCGACTCGGGCCTCAAAGGCGTCCGCGCCATCGCCTGGCACAAGACTCACGTCGACAATCGCGCGTACGGTGCGCCCTACCATTGCCGGATCAATGCGTGCCTCATAACCTTGGATCACACCTCGATGCTCGAGTCGACGAACACGCTCGGCCACCGACGTCGGCGCAAGATGCACGCGTTCACCCAGTTCCCGCCAACTGATCCGAGCCTCACGACGCATCTCACACAGGATTCGATTGTCAATACTATCTACGGCCAACGATATCTCAGTCACGATGACATTATGACATGGTTATCAGCCCGGAACGAGTGCAGCTGAGAGCGCACAATTGGAAGCATGTCAACTACGGCTGCCACACCAGCGATCTCAACCGTCGGCGTTCCGACCGAAATCAAAACAGCGGAGCACCGCGTGGCTCTCACTCCCGATGGGGTGCGCGAGCTGGATGCCCGCGGCATCAAGGTTCACGTGCAGACCGGAGCAGGCATGGGCGCGTCAATTACCGACGACGATTACGCAGCAGCCGGCGCGAGCATTGTGCCGACCGCAGCCGACGCCTGGTCGCAAGAAATGGTGGTCAAGGTCAAAGAACCGAAAGCCGAAGAGTTCCAGTTTCTACGCAAGGACCTGACCTTGTTCACCTACCTCCACCTGGCGGCTTATCCAGCCGTCGCTGAGGCGTTGCTCAAATCAAAGACAACGAGCGTCGCATACGAAACTGTCCAACTCGCCAATGGGGCACTCCCTCTTCTGGCACCGATGAGCGAAGTAGCTGGACGATTGGCTCCTCAGATGGGCGCACATTTCCTCGAACGCCATAAAGGCGGACGCGGCGTCTTGATGGGTGGCGTTCCGGGCGTCAGCCCGGCCAAGGTCGTCGTGCTCGGCGCCGGCAACGTCGGCTGGAGCTCAGCCGTCATCGCCGCCGGCATGGAAGCCGAAGTCACCGTGCTCGACATGAACGTCGAGCGGCTGCGATACGTCGATCAGATTCACAAGGGCCGCATCTCCACACTCGCGTCTAATCAAGGCTCGGTCGAGCGCACCGTCATGGAGGCCGACCTCGTGATTGGCGCAGTCCTCGTTGCCGGCGGGCGAGCTCCCGTCGTCGTCAGCAACGATCTCGTCAAACAAATGAAACCACGTGCTGTCATTGTCGACGTTGCCGTCGACCAAGGCGGATGTATTGCCACAACACGCGAAACCACCCACGACGATCCCGTCTACGAAGTGCATGGCGTTGTGCATTACGCCGTCGGCAACATGCCCGGCGCTGTCCCTCGGACGAGCACCTACGCGCTGACCAATGCAACGCTGCCATTCCAGCTTCAGGTCGCACTCCACGGCGCCGTCGAAGCCGGCCGACGCGACGCCGCGATCAGGCATGGCATCAACACCGTCAACGGTCAACACACCAACGCCATTGTGGCCGAGTCGCTTGACGCCACCGCCGTCGACGTCTTTGAGGCATGACCGCCGAGCACACCCGACTCTGAGCCCAATACCTCACACCGACCGTGCACTACCTAACATCCCGGTATGGGAATCACGATGGTCGACCAACTCGACATTCCAACAGTCGATCCTGCGACTTTCGAGATGTCACACAACGAAGCGCTTGCGTCAATGACGCAGCTTGCTGACGACACTTGGATCGCTAAAAGCCTGTTCGGCTACTCGATTCTGACCTATGCAGACGCCACTTCAATCCTGCGTGACAAGCGGTGGCACAACGCGGCATCGAAGATCCCCGAGATGCGTGGCATCACAGACCCAGAGCTCATCGGCAATTCCGACAAGCCGTCAATCCTTGCTGCCGAAGGCGACGCACACACTCGGTTGCGCCGCCTTGTCGCAAAAGCGTTCTCCCCCCGGTCGGCCGACCGGCTGCGACCATTCATGCGCGAGGTGATGAACGGGCTCATCGATCCAGTTGCCCCGACCGGCTCCGCCGACATCGTGGCTGACATCACCGAGCCCTACCCAATTCCGATTATCTGCGAGTTGCTCGGCGCACCAAAGCAGGACTGGCAGCTGTTCTCACGATGGGCCGAGGACGTTCTCCGGATCTTCAACGGCACGGTGCTCGACGAACTTGACATCATCAAGAGGGCTCGCACCGAGCTAACCGAGTACACGATCCAAATGATCGCCGATCGGCGCAACGATCCGCGGGAGGATCTACTCACCGACCTGATCGCTGCCGAAGAGGACGGCGACACGCTCGACACCGAAGAACTCGTAATGATGGTCAACGCTGTGATCATCGGCGGCACCGACACAACTCGCAATCAGCTCGGTTGCTCAGTGGCGCTCTTCGCTGAACATCCCAACCAGTGGAAGCTGCTCGCCGACGACCCCAAGCTCGCACCTCGTGCCATCGAAGAGTCGATGCGTCACTTTGGCGCAATTCGGGGGACGGGTCGGTTTGCTAGCGAGGACATCGTCTATCGAGACATTCTTTTCCCAGCAGGCACCTTTGTGTTCCCGTCCATGGCCACCGGCAATCGCGACGAGTCAGTGTTCCCTAATGCCAACTCATTCGACATTCGCAAAGAGCCAGCAGGTAGCCCTCATCTGACCCTGGGGTCGGGCATTCACTACTGCCTCGGAGCTTGGCTAGCACGTGCCGAACTCCAAGAGGCCCTCCCAATCCTCGCTCGCCGGATGCCAGACCTTGCTCTAGCCGATGGCGTGAAGTGGAAGCCCCCAGGAACGGCCATCTTCGGTCCCGACCGCCTACCGGTCACCTTCACTCCCACTGCCTGATTCACTGACCCACCCAAACGATCAGAGACGCAGCCAGCACATTTCCGACTAGTCCTCTCGTTCTGGACGTTTGCGCTGCCGCTTGACCTCAGACCTTTCAGACTTTGCTTGCAAACGGCGCCGTTGTGAGCCGCTCGTTGGCCTTGTTGCCCGGCGGCGTCGCTGAACCTGAAGCGATCCCCGCAGTTTGGCAGCGAGCCGCTCTTCAGCAATCGTGCGGTTCCTGAGTTGTGACCGCTCATCATCGGCAACCACGCGGACCATTTCACCAAGCTTGCTGATCACGCGCTCACGTTGGGCTTCAGTGAAGGCCGACGACATTGTGACGTCAAACGTCAGCTCGACGCGCGTCGCTGCTTTGTTTGCGTGCTGGCCTCCTGGACCGCCCGAGGCACTGAAAGCGGTAACGAGTTCGTAGCGCGGGATGCGAACTGCATCAGACACCACCAATCGATCATCCCCTTCGGCACCCATGGGACCAGTGTTGCATTGGTCACCGTCTTGAAGCCGGACTGACTGCGAGATCGTGAGCTCACCTACGGTTGGAACATGGCGAAACTAAAGCTCGGATACAACACTGGATATTGGTCGGCCGGCCCGCCCAACGGCGCGCTCGAGGCAGTACAGGAGGCTGAGCGACTCGGGTTCAACTCGGTCTGGACCGCTGAGGCCTACGGCTCTGATGCCTTAACGCCGCTCGCCTGGTGGGGCGCCCAGACACAAAACATCCAGCTCGGCACCGCCATCATGCAGATGTCGGCGCGAACCCCGACGGCTGCAGCGATGGCCGCAATCACAATGGACCACCTGTCGGACGGCCGGTTCATTCTCGGCCTCGGCGCATCAGGACCACAGGTAGTCGAGGGCTGGTACGGCCAGCCCTACCCCCGCCCGCTCGAGCGCACCCGCGAGTACATCGACATCGTGCGGCAAGTATTCGCCCGAGAAGCCCCGGTCAAGTTCGACGGCAAGCACTACCAGTTGCCAATCGACGGCGGTGCCAATCTCGGCAAGGCGTTGAAGCCGACCGTCCATCCATTGCGCAATGACATTCCGATCTATCTCGCTGCCGAGGGCCCAAAGAACGTTGCACTTTCCGCGGAAATCGCTGACGGTTGGCTCCCCTTGTTCTTCTCACCGAAAGACGATTCCTTCTACCGTGACCAACTGGACAAGGGATTTGCTGCGTCCGGCAACCCCGCCAAGA
Organism: uncultured Ilumatobacter sp.; assembly: GCA_938091165.1. Taxonomy (GTDB): domain Bacteria; phylum Actinomycetota; class Acidimicrobiia; order Acidimicrobiales; family Ilumatobacteraceae; genus Ilumatobacter_A. Next base: position 34,134 of record CALKNK010000016.1, read on the forward strand.
AAGAGAACTTTGCCGTCACCGCCACCGTTTCGATCGTGCCCGGCGACAACGTGCAGGAATGCGCTGACATGATCCGGCCCTTCCTTGCCCTGTACGCCGGCGGCATGGGCGCCAAAGGGGCAAACTTCCACTACGAGGTGTTCGAGCGGATGGGCTACGGCGATGTGGCTGACAAGGTGCAAAACCTGTACCTCGAAGGCAAGAAACAAGAGGCAGCTGCGTCGATTCCACTTGAAATGGTCGAAGACGTTGCTCTCGTTGGCCCGGCAGGCAAAATCAAAGAGGAACTCACCAAATGGGAGGACAGCTGCATCACCGAACTCCTACTCAGCGGTCCGGCAATGATGCTTCCCCAATACGCCGACATCATCCTCGGCTAAGACCCATAGCCTGAGCTCGATGGCACGCCATGACGTTCTCAACATCGAAGTCGACCGGACGTCACACGTCGAAATCGAGTTCGAAGACGGCGTCATTACCCGCTTCGAACTCGCGCCACTTCGACTTGCTTGCCCCTGCGCCGAGTGCAACTCGCGGCGGCAGAAAGATGAGCCGGTGAGCAAGTCGGTGATGGAAGGCGGCCCCATCTCGATCACCGACGCTGAACTCGCGGGCAACTGGGGCCTGAGCCTCGACTGGTCAGACGGCCACTCGACCGGCATCTACGCGTGGACCGTTCTGCGCCAATGGACGGACGAACGCGAGGACGACAACGATCCAGCCGACCGGAAGGTATTCGGCAAGCCTGTCGACGGTCCGATCCGCCGGGCCGACTGACACCGGCGGCCGCACGTGAACCAATCGCCGTAGCCCAAAGCCCTCTCGCCGACATACCCCCAGCCGACCGAGCAAGGTTGGCTCCGAAATGACTGGCTCGAACTCGCTTTCCGCATTGGCCGTACCACCCCGAGACGTTCTAAGCGCTCCTCCCTGAAGGGCCCACGGTTGACCTGCATGATGATCAGGCATGGGTCTCGCTCGTGCCATTTCAGATGCGCCGTGCCGGCCCGACGTGGTTGCGCTTTGCGCTGAAGAACAGAAAACAACCACGAAGAGGACTACGAGGCCGAACTCCAACGGTTCATCGAGACGCTTTCCTGGGTAGACCGGCCGGGCCCTCTCCCGCGGCCGTCGCCCCCGACTGGCTCGCGCTTTGACCGCAATGGCAAGGTAAACGGGTGACGCGACGGGCATGGATGGTTCTGTTGATTGGCGCCTCGATGGTGTTCTTCACGATGGGCACTCGGCAATCGATTGGACTGTTCCTGAAACCGGTCACTGCGGACCTCGGCACAAATCGCGAGTCCTTCGCGCTCGCATTGGCAGCCCATAATTTGATCCTGGGCCTCCCCTTAGCCGCAATGGCCGCCGACCGGTTGGGTCCGCGACGCATCGTGGCTGCCGCCGGATTGTTGATGGGCTCCGGTCTGGTGCTCGCTTCCCAGGCCGACTCGATGCCAACGTTTGGCGTCGCGTTGGCACTCTTGTTCGGCATAGCGGTGTCGGGCTCCTCTTTCGTGGTCGTGATTGGCGCCGTCGGCAAAGCCGTTCCGGTATCGCATCGGTCGTTCGGGTTCGGACTCATTACCGCTGGAGCGTCGATCGGCATGTTCGCCATGGTGCCAATCGCACAGGTCTTGATCGACTCACTCGGTTGGCGCGGAGCGATGGCGACGCTCGGCCTCGTTGCCCTGCTAGTGATTGGGGTCGCCTCGTTCTTGCTCCCAGCAGACGATCACCAGCACATCGACACACAACTCGCGACAGGTTCCATGGCGGACACAGTCCGTCGGGCTCTGCGGACGCGCAGCTACGTGCTACTGACAGCAGGGTTTTTCGTCTGTGGTTTCCACGTCGCCTTCATCGGTGCTCATCTACCCGCTTACCTCACCGACGAGGGCCTCTCTGATCGGACTGCGGCAATCGCGCTCGCAATGATTGGACTGTTCAACATCGGCGGATCGTTGGTGGCGGGGTGGCTAGGAGACCGGTACTCACGACCAAAATTGCTGGTAGGGCTGTATTGCGCCCGGGCGATCGTGATGGCCGCATTTCTGATAACGCCGGCGAGTATGGCGAGCGCGCTGGTGTTCGGGTGCGTGATGGGGCTGGTCTGGCTGTCGACCGTACCGCTCACGAGCGGCATCATCGCAGCGACGTACGGGCCCCGCTACCTGACGACACTGTTCGGTCTCGTCTTTCTCTCACACCAGGTCGGAGCGTTCCTCGGCGTGTGGCTGGGAGGCCGAGTGTTCGACAGTTCCGGCGGCTACGGACCGGTGTGGATATTGGCGGTGCTACTCGGCCTCGCAGCGGCGCTTATCCACCTTCCAATCTCAGACACACCCGAACCTGCAACAGAACTTGCCGGCGCCGGAACGGGCACCGACGGGGTTAACGATCGACTTACAAATCAGGGCTGAAGTAGTTGGTCCGCCAACGATAATCAGGCCACCGACCCATACTGTATGGACCCGGGCAACCTCTGGCCATGTGCCGCAGGTGCAACGTCGCCAAGGGCGACAAGCAACCAGAGAACCGAAATCCGATCACCCGCGTCTGGTGAGTCGGTAGCCTGAACCTCAGATCGACCATGAGCCCAGCACCGCCTCAACCTCTTTCGCCGGTGTGTCCACAACCGATCCAACGGGGCTGGCTGCGCAACGATTGGCACGAGCTCACGTTCCTGCATTGGCCCTACGCTCCAGACGTCATTCAGGACCTGCTGCCCGACGGTCTCACCGTTGACACGTTCGACGGCGAGGCGTGGGTGTCACTTGTTCCATTCCAGATGCGCGGTGCAAAACCTAACCTCCGATACGTACCCTCTTACCCATCGTTCTGGGAGACCAACGTACGGACGTACGTCATCGACTCAGCAGGCAACCGGGCGGTGTGGTTCTTGTCCCTCGACTGCGTCCGGCTGCTGGTCGTCGCGTTTGCCCGTTGGACGATCGGTTTCCCGTACTTCTGGGCCGACATGGACGTCAAAGTCACCGGACGCCGCCGCCGCTACGTCACAACGAAGCGGCGCTGGCCACGCACCCCTGCCGCGTCGACGACGATCAGCATCGACGTCGGCAATGAGATCGAGCCGAACGACCTTGACCTGTTCCTTACCGCCCGCTGGGGCACAGTTGCGGCATCACTCGGTGGGCTGTGGTTCCACGCTGTCGATCACGAACCGTGGACCCTCCACGACGCCACGGTCGTTGAACTCAGCGACACGGCAATGACCGCACCCGGGCTGCCCTCCCCGGTCGGCGTCCCGATCGTGCGGTGGGCACAACCGGTTCAGGCCCGCTTCGCACGGCCCGTACGCGTCTGACGACGCAAAATCAGGGACCCACTCGCCTCTTCAGAGCAATGATGTCGGCAGCTCGACCACTCGGGCGCGCAGCCATTCGCCGAGCGCCTTGGCCTGTGCGTCCTGCCGCGTGGACGCGGCAACGCCTTCCTCAAGAAGGCCGTGGACCACGAAGTTGAGCGAACGGATCTTCGGGAAACGGTGCCGATCAATCGACATGTTCGTCGTTTCGGGCAGGAGCGCGCGAAGACGATCGATCGTCAGCTCGTTGTCGAGCCAGTTCCATGCATCCTCGGACCGAGCGAAGATCCCGAGGTTTGCATTGCCACCCTTGTCGCCCGAGCGAGCTCCGAAGACCGTGCCGAGCGGGACCGCCCGCGTTTCGGAGTTGTCGGATGGCAAGCCTGAGTCGGGCAGCTCGACCTCAATCGGGCTGCCCACTGGGGCCACCGAATCGACCTGCCTCGTGTCGCTCCCCAAGATCGTGACGTACTGGGGAACCAGGTCGGACGGAACGGTCGCCGGCCGGTACACACCGAACGGCTGACCTGGCCCCGGGCTTCCCCCGAGGCCGTACATTCCAGGGATTCCGGCGAGTGCGGTGTGGACCATCGCGTCCGAGAAAGGACGACCGACCTTGCGCTCATCGATGTCCTTCACGGTGAGGCGCCAAATCGCAGTCGCCTCCTCCTGTGTCGTCGGATCGGGCTTGTTGGTCGGGATGACACGGCTGGTGACCGAGTCAAAATCGTCGGGGCCATGCGGGCAGGCGGTCCAGAAGCTGGCCTGAGCGAAGTCGGCCTTCGCCTCGATATCAAGACCGGTGAGGGCCACCGTGAATGAATTACGAAACCCACCCAACTCGTTCATCGCTACCTTGAGCGTGGTGGGAGGGGCTTGGCCACGAACGCCCGACACCTGAACACGATCGGTCCCGAGCTGTTCGAGTTCAACACTGTCGAAGCGCGCCGTAACGTCAGGCCCAAGATACTCAGGACCGCCGATCTCGTACAGCAGTTGCGAGGTGACCGTGCCGACCGAGACTTGACCCCCAGTTCGGTCATGCTTACCGATAATTGACGAACCATCAGCGGCAACGTCGGCCCATGGGAATCCGAAAAGGGCGGTGCCGTCAACTTCGTTGCGCCCGTCGATCTCGGTAAAGAAGGAATAGTTGCCGCCGGTGACCTGTGCGCTGCACTCGATGAGGTGGCCCGCAACAACTCCCCCAGCGAGTTGATCGAAGTCCGTTCGCTGCCAGCCGTGGTGCCACGCCGCCGGTCCGCATACCACGGCGGCGTCAGTGACGCGGCCGGTTATGACGATGTCGGCGCCAGCGGTCAGCGCTTCAACGATACCGAAACAGCCGAGGTACGCGTTGGCGCTCAGGCAGGCAGAGAGATCGCCAAGATCACCCGAAATGCCATCAGCGTCCGGAAACGGCTGCAGTGCTCCGACGGTGGCAAGTTCGGTGATGCGGTCGAGCAAATTGTCGCCGTTGACATATGCGATAGTCGGCGACAAGCCGAGCTTGTCGGCAACGTCTTTGACTGCCTCGGCGCACCCATCAGGATCGAGGCCACCGGCGTTCGAGACCACCTTGATGCCGCTGTCCAAACATGTCCCCATTACCTGTTCCATCTGACCAACAAACGTACGGGCGTAGCCTTGTCCGGGGCGCTTTGCGCGGATGCGACTCAGGATGAGCATTGTCAGTTCCGCCAGCCAGTCACCGGTGAGCACATCGATCGGACCACCGTCGACCATCTCGAGCGCACCACTCGGACGATCCCCGAAGAACCCCGAACAATTGGCAATACGGATCGGATCGCTCACGAAATCTGCCCGCTCATTCCGTCACCTCAAGAGCGACGAGGAGGTCCCCTTGATCGACACGATCACCCACGGCAAAGCGAACCTCGGACACGGTGGCTGCACTCACTGCAGTGATCTTGTGTTCCATCTTCATCGCCTCGACCACCATCAGCACATCGCCACCGGACACCGTTTGACCAGCCTCGACGTGCACGGCGATGACCGTCCCCGGTAGCGGGCACATCGGGCCGCCCCCCGCAACGTCGGTTGCGTGTTCGACGAAACGTGGCTGCAGGGTGAATGCGATCGCTCCGGCGGTGGACCGGCAGCGCACTGTGTGTCCGTCGGGCGTGACGTCAACCCCATGACGGACACCGTCAATTTCGATCACTTCGCGATCGTCGAAGCGGGCTAGCAATCGCACCGCGGCTTGGCGGCGAGCGTCGTCCGGTACGGACCCATCATCGCCAGGAGTCGGCCACGGGCCCAGCAGAACGTTTGCCGCGGTGCGTGATTCGACGACATATTCGACGTGATGCTCGGTGACTCCGTCAGACCACACCTGACGTTGACCCAACGTTCGGAGGTTACGGAAGCCAGACGGGGCAAAGCCGTGGTGCGGGTCGGTTTCACGATTCCGCCGCTCGGCGGCAAAGACAGCCCCGAGCAGCAGAGCAACTCGGTCGTCGCCCATCGGGCCTGCCGGCGTGAGGACCGCGGGGTGTTCGGCAAGATACGCCGTCGGCGTATCTGCAGCGAGAAAATCTGGCTCACAAAGTGTGGCAACAAGCATGTTGACGTTCGTGTCGACACCAGTGATCTGTGCGCTCCGGAGGGCTCGTGCAAGTTGACGCGCAGCATCGCGGCGGGTCGGCGCAGACGAGATGACCTTGGCCAGCAGCGAGTCATAGTTCGGTGAAACTTCGGCACCGGACCGGATGCCCGTGTCGGTGCGTACATCGTCAGATATTTCGAACGCTGCGATCAACCCTGTTGAAGGCATCCAGTTCGTGGTCGGGTTCTCGGCAACGATTCGAACCTCGATGGCGTGACCGCTGATGCAGACGTCGCTCTGGTCGACCGAAAGTGGCTCGCCTGCCGCGACGCGAAGCTGCATCTCCACGAGGTCGAACCCAGTGACGGCCTCCGTGACGGGATGTTCAACCTGAAGGCGGGTGTTGACCTCTAGGAAGTTGATCGTGTCTGTCCCGTCACCGTTTTGGCCAACCAAAAACTCGACAGTTCCTGCACCGACGTATCCGACTTGAGTGGCCAACGCGATGGCTCCGTCGCAGACGGCCTGCCGAGTGGCCTCGGAGATGCCGGACGACGGCGATTCCTCAATGACTTTCTGGTTGCGTCGCTGGATTGAGCACTCGCGTTCGCCCATATGAACAACGTTGCCGTGCTGGTCGCCCATGATCTGAACTTCAATGTGTCGACCACGCTCGATATACGGCTCAATGAAGACCGCACCATCTCCAAAAGCAGCCTTGGCTTCGCGGCTTGCCGACGTAATTGATTCAGCGAGCAACGCTGCATCCGTGACAATGCGCATCCCTCGACCGCCACCGCCAGCAGCAGCCTTGACCAGCGCCGGCATGGGAACGCCATCGGGAGCCACGCCGTTCACGATCTGCTCGTCGGAAATTTCCCAGATTGGTGTTGTCGGTACGTTCGCGTCCAGCGCAGCCCGCTTCGCGGCTACTTTGTCGCCCAGCAGCGTGATCTGTTCTGGGGTTGGCCCGACCCAGGTCAGTCCCGCCGCTTCGACCTCGCGAGCGAAATCGGCGTTCTCGGCAAGAAAGCCATAACCGGGGTGGATCGCGTCCGCGCCGGTCGCTTTCGCGGCCCCAATGATCGCATCGCCCCGCAGGTACGACTGGGCCGGTGTCTCGCCACCAAGCGAAACCGCTACATCCACACTGTCGACGTGCAAAGCATTCGCGTCAGGTTCGGAGTACACACCAACGGTACCGATCCCCAGTCGGTGTGCTGTTCGGGCAATACGTACCGCAATTTCGCCGCGGTTGGCAATGAGGAGTTTGTTGATCGGGCGCTGCGGTACCGTTTCGGTTCTCTCTGGTGCAGCCGACTGCATCTTTGAAGATTCCATCTCAGTGCCTCCAGACGCCGTAGCTCGTGGCACCAACAACTTCGTTGCTGTGTGCAGCAGAAAGTGCAATACCCAGTGCAGTCCGCGAATCAGCTGGGTGAATGATTCCGTCATCCCAGAGACGACCTGTCGAGAAGAGCGCCGTTGACTCCCGCTCGATTTGCGCCTCAAGCGCCGAGGTCTGGGCCTGCAAGGCCTCTTCGTCAACTTCAAGTCCTCGCCCAGCGGCGCTGTTACGAGCAACGATGTCCATCACCCCCGCCAACTGCTTCGGGCCCATCACGGCAATGCGATGGTTTGGCCAAGTGAAGATGAACCGGGGGTTGTAGGCCTTGCCGGCCATACCGTAGTTCCCTGCGCCGTAGCTCGCTCCGACCATGAGGTTGAAATGCGGCACGGTCGAGTTGGACACAGCGTTGATGAGCTTGGCGCCGTTGCGGATGATGCCGCCCTGCTCGGCCTTCGAACCGACCATGAAGCCGGTGATGTTATGGAGGAACACCAGCGGCGTGTTGGTTTTGTTGCACAACTGGATGAACTGCGCTCCCTTCTTCGCTTCCTCAGAAAACAGAATGCCGTTGTTGCCGAGCACGCCGACCGGGAAGCCCTGAATTGAGGCCCAGCCGCACACCAACTGTTCGCCGTAGAGCGGCTTGAACTCTTCAAATCGGCTGCCGTCGAGTAACCGCGCATAGATCTCTCGGATGTCAAAGGGAATACGGACATCTGCCGATGCGCATCCCAGTAGCTCAGCCGGGTCATAGATCGGCTCGTCGGCCGGCTCGGACGGGCCGGGGCCGAGCTTCTTCCACTGGAGGTGCTTGACAATTTGTCGGGTGATACGCAGCGCATCCATTTCATCGTGGGCGAGGAAGTCGGACAGGCCCGATGTGCGGGAGTGCATCTCAGCGCCGCCAAGGGATTCTTCGTCGACGATTTCATCGATTGCCATCTTGACGAGCGGCGGCCCCCCAAGGTAGGCGGTGCCTTTCTCCTTGACGAAGACCGTGTAATCGCTGGTCCCTGGTGTGTAGGCACCGCCAGCCGTATTGGGTCCAAACGCCATCGTTATGGTGGGGATGCCCATCTGCGAAAGCTGCGTGAGGTCACGGAAGCTCGCGCCGCCCTGAATGAACAGGTCAGCCTGACGCGGTAAGTCAGCACCGGCAGACTCATTGAGATTGATGACGGGCAAACGGTTCTGCTTGGCAATCTCGGTGAACCTCTGACTTTTCTTCCAGGTAGTGGGGTTGGCCGAACCGCCTCGCACGGTCATGTCGGTGCCCGTGATGAGGCACTCGACGCCTTCGATCGTGCCGATGCCTGACGCGATGCCGACCCCAATCGGGTCCTCGGTACCCCAAGCCGCAAGTGGGCTGAGCTCAAGGAACGGGGTGTTGGGGTCGAGGAGATTCTCGATGCGCTCGCGCACCAGCATCTTTCCTCGCTGACGGTGGCGGTCGACGTAGCGCTGGCCACCAATCGTGGGCACTCTCGCCATTTCGGCGGCGACCTCGTCCCACATCTTCTGCATCTCGGCGAGATTCGCCCGATAGTCGTCTGACTTCGTGTCGAGTCGACTCTGAATCACACTACCGATGGCCATTATTTCTCATTCTTGTTGGCATCACACTGGGTTGTGACCTCGACGGTGATGGCTTGCTTGTCCAACTGACAGTAGCTACGGTACTACATAGTGTCAATTGGTACCCCACCAAAACCGCTGCTCCCTCGGCGGACTGAAGAACGACTGGGGCCGCGCCATCGCGAGATTCTCGACCAGCTTGAAATGGTGTTCCTCTCAGAGGGGTTTTCGTCCATTACGGTGACCCAGCTCGCCGCATCAGTCGGTTGCTCCCGACGCACACTTTACGAACTTGCACCATCGAAGGACGCGCTGGTCCTCATCGTGCTCGACCGGTTCCTCCACCGCGTCGGACGTTCCGCTCTGAACAACGTCGACCCCAATAAGTCCATCGCCGAGCAAGTCCGCTCCTACATCAACGGCGCGCTTGAACTCCAGCGGTTAACCGCAGCGTTCGCCGACGACCTGGCCGATGATCCCGCAGCGCGTCGACTCCTCGATCGCCACTTTCGCTATGTCATGTCAGTCAGCGAATCATTGATCGAACGCGGCATCGGGGCCGGTGAGTTTCGATCTGTCTCACCAGGAGTTGCGGCAGGCATGCTCGCAGGAAGCGGCCTTTACTTCAGCCAGCCCGGCATTCTCGACGATCTGGGCATGACCCGCGACGAAGCGAGCCACGAGATGACCGACATCGTTCTGCGATCACTTCTACACCCGACTATTCACTCACCGAAGCAACAAGCATCGAGCATTCAATGACTCCACTCACCTCACCAACCGCCGCGTCAGTTCGCGATGACCTCATCGCTGAGCAAGATGCCCTCGATGCCGTCGTGGGCGACCTTTACGACGAACTCTGGGCGCTCGACACTCCCAGCCCGCGCTGGACGATTGCAGACCAGATTGGGCACCTCACGTACTTCGACGGGACCGCAGCGCTCGCTATTACCGACCCTGAGCGATTCACCTCCCTCACCGCCGAATTGATGGGCGCAATGACCAGCGAAAACGAAGATGCCATGGACCTCGCAACACTTGGCGACTACCGCACTATGACGCCCCCCGACCTATGCCAAGCCTGGCGCGCAAACCGCGGAGTACTATCCGAGGCGGCCGCATCGCTTGCTGACGATGATCGCGTCATCTGGTACGGCCCCTCGATGGGTTCGAAGTCATTCCTTACCGCACGACTCATGGAAGCCTGGGCACACGGCCAGGACATCATTGACACATTGGACGCTGCAGGTATCGCCCATCCCAATCGTCCTGCCACCGATCGACTTCGACACATCGCACAACTCGGCTTCATCACTCACAAATGGAGCTACGTTAACCGCCAGATGGACGCTCCAACCGGGCCTGTCCGAGTCGAACTTGCGGCGCCATCCAACGAATCGTGGGTGTTCGGCCCCGACGACGCTGCCGATTCGATCACGGGCCCGGCGGTCGACTTTTGCCTCGTCACCACACAGCGACGCCACGTCGACGACACTAATCTCACCGTGCAGGGCGAGATCGCAAACGACTGGATGCACATCGCTCAAGCCTTCGCCGGCGGCGCAACCAGCGGGCCCTCTGCTGGCACTTTCTCGAATAGGAGCACATCATGAGCCTCACCACCACCCTGAGCCCCGGAGCGTTCGAACTTAACGATATTCAGCAGCAGATCCTTAACGAGGCCGAACGCTTCAGCCGCGAACAACTACTCCCACTCGCCCAGAAGATGGATGACACCGAGGAGTGCCCCGACGACCTCTTTGATCTGTTTGCCCGACACGGCTACCTCGGCATCACCATTCCCGAAGAGTACGGCGGACAGGGACTTGGCCTCTTTGAGCAAGGTCTGATCTGTCAGGCAATGGGCAAGTACAACGCGTCGGCCATGCTGACGTGGGGCGCGCACGACAACCTGTGCGCCAACAACATCTACCGGAACGCCAACGACGACATCAGGCAGCGTTACCTGCCCGGGATGTGCAATGGATCGATCATCGGCGCGCTCGGCTTAACCGAGCCTGGTGCTGGTTCCGATGCCCTCGGATCAATGGCCACAACCGCAGTGCAAGACGGCGACGAGTACATCCTCAACGGGGCCAAGACATACATCACCAACGGCCCAATCGCCGACATCGTGTTGGTCTACGCCAAGACCGACCTCGCCGCCGGCCACCGAGGAATCACTGCGTTCGTCTTAGAGACTGACACTCCCGGCTTCGCCGTTGCGCAAAAGCTGACCAAGATGGGCTACCGCGGGAGCCCCACCGCCGAACTTGTCTTCGATGATTGCCGTGTCCCTGCAGCCAACATCGTGGGCGAACTGAATGGCGGCGTTGGCGTCGTGATGAGCGGCCTCGACGTCGAGCGAATTTTCCTCGCCCCTGCTGCAGTCGGCATGGCCGAGCGCTGTCTCGAACTCAGCATGGAACACGCCACCACGCGCAAACAGTTCGACAAGCCCATCATCGACTTCCAGGCGATCGAGTTCAAGCTCGCTGATATGTGGATCGGCGTCGAACTGGCCAAGGCCTACACCTATCGAGTTCTTGCGATGTGCGCCGAAGCCGACGAGAGCGATGCCGGCCACGGAGCGATCCATGCCCACTCTGCTGCCGCCATCTTGTACGCGACGAAGATGATGCGCGAGGTTGCCGACGAATCGGTGCAAGTCCATGGCGGCGCGGGCTATATGTGGGAGATGGAGATCAACCGCCTCTACCGCGACGCCAAGCTCCTCGAGATCGGTGCTGGCACCCAGGAAGTCCGGCGCGGCATCGTCGGCAAGTATCTTCGCGGCACCACGGGCTGAGCCCAATTGCCGTGGACGGGGCGACGTCACTAACGGCCAACGCAGCGCTACCCTTAGCGTATTTAATGCCGAATATCAATCGGACCAGTCCGGTGTCGTTAGATCGCCGCGTGAGTGGCACCCCGTGCGCCTAAACGGCGCAGGGCAACTATTCGGACACCGCAGACTTCTTAGGAGAAGACCATGAAGACCTTGACCTTTGGACGCGCCAGCGTCGTGCCAGCGTTGATCGCTCTCGGACTCGCTGCGTGCGCCTCAGATCCCAGCGACGCTGCCGACACCGGCCCCATGACGACAGACATGGACATGGACATGGACATGGGCGACCCTGATGCCACACCCGCCGACGACGTCGCCGGTGCGGCATTAGCGAGAGGAGAGTACTCCCTGATGGACACACGCCCTGCGGGCTATGACGGCGTTACGGGCACCGCCGTCATAGCTCGATCACCACAGGGCACGACTATCACAACGGAGCTGGCCGGTCTGCTGCCGAACGTCGACTACATCAGCCACGCCCATGCGCAGGCCTGCGACGACGGCAACGCAGGCCCGCACTATCAGTTTGAAGTCGGAGGCCCAGAGTTCCCACCGAACGAAATCCATCTCGCGTTCACCAGCGACAACGATGGCAACGGCTTCATGACCGCTGAGAATGCAAAGATCGCCGGGACGGCCGCCGTGTCATTTGTGGTGCATCCAATGGAGTTCATCGACAACAAGATCGCCTGCGTCGACTTCGTCGAGGATGAACCCGGGTCGATCGACGCTGCGATTAGTGCTGGCCTCGACAAATCCACCATGGGAGACATGGACCACGAGCACTGAAGATGACCACGGAGGCTGTCCCCTTTGGACGGCAGATTTAAGAGGCGACGAACATATGCGCAGAACCGAGCAATAGCTTGACTCCGGCTGCAGGTCTTCGGTCAGGCCGAGACGAGCGATACGGTCAAGCTCAGCTTGTTGCCGTCCATGCCACCTAAAGCGACGGCAATGGCCGAGTTGAGAAATGCCAATTCTTCGTTCGCTGTCTCGAATACCAGCAGTTCCTGCGGACCGGTGGCATCAGTCCCGCGTCCAATCGCTTGGTAGGCGACCATGTCGTCGCCTTCGCCGATTCGAGCGCGAATCTCGAGCTGCTGCACACCGTCTGAGCCGATACGCACGACATCAGTGCCAGCCACCTTTCGCTCACCTTCCCAGTGACTAGATGTCGCCATCCCTTCGAAAGGAACATCTACTCGAAAGCCAGCGCCGGTTGCACCAACAGGCGTAAAGCGCAGCTTTGCTTCAATCTTGCAGAATTCTGTGAGGGTTGCCATGAACGTCTCCTGTGTTGATTTTTGGTTGAGGTTTTTTGTGATTTGGGGGGGCAGACGTGCGGCTACCAGACGGCGGCCGTATCGAGCAGGATCACACGCTGCAGGTCTGCGTAAAATGCTCCAAATCCGTCACTCCGGATCGTTCGATGCGCCTGATCGGCTGCCACATTCCCGTCAGGAAGAGTGATATCGACACCCCACTTTTTGAGGTCGTCAGCGATCAGCGCTTCCCACTCAACGGCCAACTCGCCTACGGACCGGGACGCGAAGTCCATCGCCACCGGATCGTCCGCAGCGAGTTCGTCCCAGAGTCCTCGGGCAATCGGGAGCAGCCAGTTGATCGAGGTCGCGATTTTGCCAGTCACATCGACGCCCGCTAGGCGGCTCATGAAGCGCTGCGCATGCTCGAGGTGAAAATTCTCCTCACGAAGCGCCCGGTTGGCTAGCGCAGCTACCCGCCCATCGGAGCAACCGGTCAACGCTTCCCACCGGAGAGACTCGGCTCGGTCGTACAGCCAGTGACGGACGAGCGAGTCATTCCATTCACTGCACTCGACTTCGGCGAGCCAACAGCTCCGGTAGTCAGCAGCGGCGCGCAGCATTGCGAATTCGTCGAGATCAGCAACGCTGCGGTCTGGGTCATCGGCGAGAAGGATCTCATAGAGACCGATTGCATGACCGAGCTCATCTTGGGCTATCGAGCAGAACGCAAGGTCTTCTTCCAGAAAAGGACCGAGGCCAATCCAATTGGTGTGACGAGCGCCCACCATGTGTTCATCGTCAGCAAGCGCCAACAGGAGTGCACGCTCTGCAGCTTTGAGGCTCATGGCTCGTCTCCTTCGCGTTGCTTCTTGCGACGCGCAGCAACTCGCCCTCCATCGTTGTGACGGTGCGGTTTGTCGTCGTTGACCGCAAGGATCGCAGCATCAGCAACGAGCACATTTTCGCGTTCAACTAGCCACATTTCAGCACCTTCGGCCCGCCGAGCATGTGTTTCGCTGGCGTACATCACTGCCATCTCAGGGTCAGGAGCATTGAGCGACCCGGCATGGCGGAACTCATCGCGCCCTGCTTTTTTGAGGAAAACCTCGTACGTCTTCATCGCTGCACCCGTTGCGCTACACAACCACTCATCGCATCACCTCGACCGGGTTCCGGCACGACGGACACCACGCCACGGAGCGGCATCGAGTCGGCCCCACCATCGCCTGGTCCATGACCGCATCCGAACCGCAGACCGGGCACAGCAAGCTTCCGTCTTTGCGCCGAAGCACAACGGTGTATTCCTCAGCGAGTCGAGATTGCGCGTCAACGCTCAGCCGACTGCTGTCCCACACCGGACCGGCGAGCCATGAAACGACACAACGATCAACAAATCCAAGTGACTCAACCGATTGCTGAACGTCGTCTGCGATCATTTTCAATGCTGGGCAACCGCTGAAGGTTGGGATTAAGCCGACGTGCGCAACAACGCTTTCACCGCCGTGCTCTGTCACAGATTCGACGTGAAGTGATTCGAGCAGCCCAAGGTCAAGAACCGACACGTCGGGGTACTCGGGGTCGTTGACCGCTGCGACTGCGGCCCGCACGGCACTCTCAACACAGAGATCGCTCTCTGCAAAAGTGGCAGTCACTCTCTTGCCTCCAGCGCATTGCGCACCCACGCCGTGTCCGCCCAGTTGGTAGCAGCCGTTGCGATGCGCCGCTTCGAATCCGGGCCGCCCTGGCGCATCGTGGCCTTCAATGGCTCCCAATCAATCGTCCCTGCCCGCCATACGCCTTCGACGTCCTGGTGTAGTTCGGAGTCAGGGATCTTGAACCCGTAGCCGTGCAGCAGCGGCACGTATTTTTGAACGTACGCTCGACGGAGATCCTCGTTCCGTTGCGACTTGATTTTCCAGCGGATCAGTGGATCCGTGTCACCTGGGGGAGAATCTGGACCGAACAACTGCACGGCAGGCCACCACCAGCGATCGAGCGCGGCTTGGAACATTTCTCGTTGCGTCGTTGTCCCAGTAGCGAGACGCAACAACATCTCCTCACCGTGACGCATGTGGAAGCCCTCTTCGGCGACGATGCGTTTCAGTACCCGCTTGTACGGGCCGTACGTGCACTCAGCAAAGACCGCCCGCTGACTGGCGAATGCTGCAGCATCGACAAGGAAGGCAATCGCCACTTGATCTGCCCAGGTGACCGCTTGGTAATGAAACACATTGTGGAACCGCGACCGGCCATCGAAGAGCTGTTCGAGCATCTCAGTTCGTGTTTTGACGCCCATGTCAGCGGCCACCATGTAGAGCAAGTGCGCGTGTCCGATCTCATCCTGAGTCTTGGCCAGGAAGATCTGCTTTAGGCGTAGCCCAGGTGCGTGCGGAATCCAATCTCGTTCGGTGAGCCCACCCATTAACTCCGAGTTCGCATGGAACTCAATAAAGCGGAACACCTCATCGCGATATTCCAACGGCATGTCATCACCGGGTTCGACCATGCCGCCACTGTCGATAAACGCTTGGAATTGCTCAAGGTCTGACCACGAACGGCCCCGTCGAGTCGGCGGGTCAGCGAGTGTGTGCATGCAACAGCCCCCCTCGAGCTCGATTCGTGTGACGTAAGCGTAGCCGATTTTACAAGATCGTCAAGTCCTTAACGATCTTCTTAGTCGCGCTGCCCTCCGTCATTGTCCATACGCACTCGAAGGAGCTTGCGCAGCGTCTCGGTAAAAGCGTTCAGCTCCGCCTCGTCAAGCACGCTAAACAAATGCTGCTCGCGTCGATGCTGACCACCGTAGGCCTGGCGCAGCTTCTCAACGCCGGCATCGGTCACCGTCACACTGGCGAGGCGACCATCAGCCTGATCTCGCTGACGTAGAGCCAGCTGCTCGCGCTCCAAGGTCGTCACGACTCCAGAAACTGCAGCACGCGACACACCGGAAAGTCGAGCGATATCGCGCACCTCTAACGAACCAAAGACCCACACCGTAAACAGCACTCGGAAACCCGCCATCGAAAGCCCCAGCGGTCGGTGCACTTCCGTATCAAAGTCTCCAATCGTCCGCGTTGCCAACCGAAAGAGATCGAATGACGCAGCGAAGCTCTCGAGGTTGACCTCTCCACCCCCGCCGCCTCCGAGCTCAGCGACACGCTCGGTGGCGCGTTGCTCAAATTCGTCAGGCATCCAGCACCGGCCCGCCGAGCGTGAGCGTTTGCCCGCGCACCAAAGCAACCGTGTCACCATCACCGTTATTGACAGCGATGTCGTGGACCGTATTGCGGCCGCGCTGCGCAACAGCGCGTGACGTCGCAACTAAGTGATCGCCGATGCGGGCGACCGAGATCCACTCGATCGACGCTGTTGTAGACAGAGTGCGCTCGTCGCCTGCGTTTGAGGCATGAGCCATCGCCGTGTCGGCCAACGTGAAGAGCACCCCACCGTGGCAGACACCCAGCCCGTTAGTCATCCGCTCTTCCACCTTCATCGACACCACCGCTAAACCGACTTCGGCGTGAATGATCTCAATGCCAAGCTCTTTGGCCACGTGGTCGCGTTGATGCATCGCAGCAGAGGCGTCGGTCATAAACGCCAACACTACTTTCGACATCGGTCGGAGGTACGAAGTGCGATACGGCCGCCCGTCTGCCAGAACTAGCGAAGCCGCACAAGCCACAACGACTCTCACTTCGCTTTCCACCCCTCATCGGCGTACTCAGGCCTTCGCCGCATGCACGCCGGACTCTGCCGGTGACATCGCATCGAAGTCCGACGCTGGTGCACCTGATGAGTTCGCCCCGCATAACGCGCCCAGGTAATCCATTTGCTGGTATCGGTTCAAAGTGGGCATCGCTCGACTGATCGACACCACCTTCGACCCTCCTACGGTGATGCAATGAGCACTGACATCCGACCATTCACAATCGAGGTCAGCGACGAGATCCTTGATGACCTTCGAGCCCGGCTGCGCAACACGCGCTGGCCCGAACGCGAGTTGGTTGAGGATTGGTCTCAGGGCACACCGCTCGCCTACGTCCAAGAGGTCTGCGACTACTGGGCAGAGCAATACAACTGGCGAGACCGCGAGGCGAAGCTCAATCATTTTCATCAATTCGTCACCACAATTGATGAACTCGATATTCACTTCATTCACCAGCGGTCGCCTCACCCTGACGCCACCCCCCTGCTACTCACTCACGGATGGCCGGGCTCTATCGTCGAATTCGTCAAGGTGATCGATCCATTGACCAACCCAACGCAACACGGCGGCGATGCAGCCGACGCGTTCCACATCATTGCGCCGTCGCTACCCGGGTACGGGTTCTCCGACAAGCCAACAACCACGGGGTGGGGCGTTGAGAAAATCGCTGCCACCTTCGCTGAACTGATGCTGCGCCTCGGATACGGCCGTTACGTCGCGCAAGGCGGCGATTGGGGATCCGGTGTGACGACGGCACTCGGCGCGTGCGACCCCGAACACTGTGCCGCGATCCACGTCACCCTTGCCATGGGGGCGCGCCCGAAACTCGACGGCGAACTCAGCGATGAAGCTGAGCGAACGCTCAAACATTTGCAGTACTACCGAGACTGGGACTCGGGCTACTCAAAGCAGCAGGCCACACGACCCCAGACCGTCGGTTACGGCCTTGTCGACTCACCTGCCGGACAGGCTGCCTGGATCCTCGAGAAGTTCTGGTCGTGGACAGACACGCGCGACTCTGAACGCGGTGGTCACCCTGAAGATGTTCTGACACGCGATGAGCTACTCGACAACATCATGCTTTATTGGATCAACGGCAATGCAGCCTCCTCAGGCCGGTTGTACTGGGAGAGCTTTGGCAAAGGCCCCCGCCATACCGTGGACATTCCCACTGGGTTTGCAGTGTTCCCTGAGGAGATTGCTCCTCCCGTACGGGAGTGGGTAAAGGACAGCTACACCCACATCGTGCATTGGGCCGAGCATGCTCAAGGAGGTCATTTTGCTGCGTTCGAGGTTCCCGACACCTATGTCAAAGAGATCAGAACAATGTTCCGACCCTTTCACCAAGGGGCTCGCTAGCGTCAGGCCTTCTGACTGCGTTCGACTACACCAACCCGACCCCACCTCAGCATGGCCGAGTGCCTGGAAGCGCAAAGGCGGCATGGTCGTACCGCTCATTTCGCATCATCTTTGTCGGTCTGGCGCTGTCGCAAATAGGGACGTGGATGCAGAACTTCACCCTGCCGGCCTATATCCAAGACCGCACCGACCGCCCCGCGTTCGTCGGCGTAGCAATCTTCATGCAACTAGGGCCGCTCCTCGTATTATCGATTCCCGCCGGGGTGCTCGCCGACAAGGTGTCGAAGCAGAAGCTTCAACTCGCCATGCAGTCGATCTCTGCTGCGCTCACGCTGTGCCTTGCCTTTCTGGTGGCACAAAACGCTGCGCTGGTCGCAATCTTTGGAATACAGCTCGCAATCGGCATCGCAAACGCGTTGAACGCACCAGCCTTCCAGGCAAGCATGCCCTTGCTCGTGCACCGTCAGGACCTGCCCGGAGCCATCAGCCTGAACTCTGCCATGATCAACGGCAGCCGGGTGATGGGGCCCGTGCTCGCTGCGGTACTCGCTGCGATCGGCATGAGCACGGCGCAAATTTTCACCGTAAACGCTGCGACTTACATCTTTTTTATCATCGCGTTACTTATCGTGCGGATGCCCGACGTGCGAGGCAAATTCAGTGAAGTCGGCTGGCGCCGTTTGCTGACCGGCTTTCACATCGTCCGCGAGCGGCAGGTGCTCTTGCGTCTTCTTCTCGGCATGTTCCTGTTCTCACTGTTCTGTTTGCCGTTCGTTGGGTTGTTCCCGTCGATCGCTGAGCTCAACTTTGGATTCGATGCGCTTGACAACCAGTACCGGGCGCTATACGCAACGTGGGGGCTCGGCGCCTTCTTTGGCGCCATTTCGGTCGGCACCTGGCTGGCCGACGTGCACCGCCACACACTAATCGTTCGCGGGTTCACTGGCTTTGCCGTTGTTCTTGCAGTCTTCTCGCAGCTACGCGATTCGGTCCTTCCGTACCCCGTAGGTTTTCTGCTTGGCTTCGCGTACTTCATGACCGCCACGGCAATCACCACTGAGCTGCAGCTCAATCTAAAGAACACTGAGCGGGCCGCCGTGATGCCGCTGTGGTTCATGGTCTTTGGCGGAACGGTGCCGATCGGCAACTTGGTCTTCGGCGTCGTCATCGAGTGGGTCGGCGCTCGTGCCGTGCTCGGTTTTGGTGCCGGGTTTGCGGTTTTCCTTGCGTACTTGGTCGATCTACGCCACTTACGGCGCAACGCATTTCTGCCGGAAAGCGAGGGAGGCGAGAAATACACACCAGTCAACGCCAGCCGCCTCATCTAAAAGTGTCAGCTATCCAGTCCCCAGAGCAACTCAGAATGATTCAATTAAGTAGTCGGAATGATTCAATTAAGTAGTTCGTTGACAACACGTTCGAGACCGGCGGATCGGCTGGCTTTGACCAGCACTACGTCACCCGCTTGGAAATTGCCAATAAACGCAACCGGGTCGTCGGTCGGTCGGACGCCGTAAAGATCCGTTCCGGTGGCGACAACTTGGACGCCAAGTGTCTCAGCAATGCGAGCAACCTCACGATGCCCCTCAACGTCATCGTCTAGCTCACCCATGAGGCCGAGGATGGCGATACGACGATCAGCCTCCATCGCTGCCAACGCTTCGAGTGCCGCAGCCATGGATGTCGGGTTGGCGTTGTAGGCGTCGTTGATGACTGTCGCTCCGGATGACGCTGTTGACACTTCCATTCGCATACCAGAGATCGACGCTGTCGCTAATGCCTCGACCGCTGCCTTCAGCGACACACCGACGGACCCGGCAACAGCAATTGCAGCTGCAGCATTTGATGCCATGTGCGCGCCGCTCGTTGCAAGTTCGACGTCGGCGTTTCCCCACGGGGTATCGACGCGGAATCGAGGACGGGCCAGCGCATCAAGTTCGAGACCACTGAGCCGTACATCCGCCGAAGTGCCGTATGTAAGGACAGTAGCTTGTGCGTGCCGGGCCATCGCCAGCACGCGCTCATCATCAGCGTTGAGGATTGCGATACCCGATGCATCGAGCGCCTCAACCAACTCTTTCTTTGCCTTTGCGACACCCTCGATGCCACCGACTCGTTCGGTATGAGAGTGACCCACTGCGGTGACAACCCCGATGTCTGGTTGGGCAACGTCACAGAGTCTCGTGATCTCGCCAAAACCGCGCATCCCCATCTCCAACACGAGGACCTCGGTGTCGTCCGGTGCATTCAGTACCGTAATTGGTAGGCCCTGCTCGTTGTTGAAGCTTCGTTCGTTAGCCGCTGTGCGGAGCCCTGATGCGCATGCGGCTGCAATCAGGTCCTTGGTCGATGTCTTGCCGACGCTGCCGGTAACACCGATGACCTTGCCGACTGATTGGCTGCGAGCCCAAGCAGCGAGCGTCATAAGAGCTGCTGCGGTATCAGCGACTTCGATGGAGGTACCCGCTTCTGCGGCATGCTCCGGCTGACTTGTGAGGTACGCGGCCGCTCCGGCCGAAAGCGCTGTTTCGATGTACTCGTGACCATTGCGATCAGCCACAATCGGAATGAATAGCTGGCCTGGACGCACCAAGCGCGAGTCGAATGATGCACCGTCAAACTCAACATCAGGCCCGACCAGTTGTCCTCCGATGCTGGTCGCTGCTGCTGATGCCAGAATCCTCACGCGTGTCGACGGTACCGTTCGCACTATGACGATTGGTGGACGACGGTGAGTGGCAGCCCGATCGAGACAGACGAACGGATCCACCTGATCGTCATCTTCGGTGGCGAAAGCGCCGAACATGATGTCTCGTGCACCACCGCTGCCCATGTGTTGACCGCGGCGGATCCGGCAAAGTACCGCATTACCCCGGTCGGAATTTCGACTGACGGGCAGTGGGCGATTGCGGACCACGCAGTTGCCGCGCTGGCTTCAGGCGGGGGTGGATTACCAGCAAAACTAGACCCGACCGGCTCTGGGGTATCAGCAACGCCAATTCTTTCCGCTGCCTTCGCCGACCCCTCAACCACGGTCGTCTTGCCGCTCCTCCACGGCCCGATGGGTGAGGATGGAACAATCCAGGGACTTATCGAACTCGCCAACCTGCCGTACGTTGGCACCGGTGTCCTTGGGTCTGCGGTGGCAATGGACAAAGCGATGGCCAAGCAGGTCGTTGCTGCTGCTGGAATTCCCCAGGCCCGGTACCGGGCATTTGCCGAACATGAAATGACGCCGTCACTTGCGACTGCAATCGTCGATGACCTTGGGCTCCCTGTGTTCGTGAAGCCAGCAAACATGGGTTCCTCGGTCGGCGTTTCAAAAGCGTCGAGCGTCGATGAGCTAAACGCTGCGATCGACGTCGCGCTCAGTTATGACGAATTGGTTGTCGTCGAAGAGGCTGTGGCTGGTAAAGAAATCGAAGTCGCCGTTCTCGGCAATAACCAGCCCACAGCAGCGACGCCGGGCGAGATTGTGCCGGGCGATAACTTTTACAGCTACGAAGACAAGTACCTAACCGATGGTTCTTATGCAGTTATTCCTGCCCCGATTGGCGACAGTGCCCTCAGCCAGGCAAAAGAGCTAGCAATCGAGGCGTACCGGGCTTTGCGGTGCGAAGGTTTGTCAAGAGTCGATTTCTTCTGGGAAGACCCTGCTGCCGACTTCAGCGGCAAACCTGGTCGTGGTTTTTTACTGAACGAGGTCAACACAATGCCGGGTTTTACCCCCATCTCGATGTTCCCGAAAATGTGGATCTCCGATGGAGTGAGCTATCCCGAGATCATCGACCGACTCGTCGATCTCGCATTGGAGCGCCACTCCCGACGCCGACGAAATACCGTTCACTGAAACACCTCGCACTACTGCGGCGAGATCTTTCCCGGTCCACTCAAACTGTGCGTGAAAATCCCTGCGCAGCAGCGCTCATTACGCACTTTCGGGAAGGTTTTTGCTCAGAGTGGGGTGAGAGCTGCACGAAGAAAGGTACGCAGTTCATCGCGCAACGCCCGCAGGCCAGCCTGATCAGCAACCCACCCGACAGTACGGAGTGCTTCAGGTTCTGTCGCAATGCCTGTCACAGTTGCGTAGCTCAGCGCCGCGATCAATCGGGGGTCTCCCGTGCGAAGACGGCCGGTCTCCATCTCTGCAGCCAAATAGTGGACGGCACGCTCGACAAGCGGTGAGATGTGCGCCGCGAGCCGATCAGCCTGCGACTGACTTAACCGGCTGACTTCGCGCACCAGGCCAAGGAGAGCCGGCCGCCGGACTGCCGGGCGGAAGACCGCACGCACGACGGCGTCCACGCGATCAAGCGGGTCATCTGGCGCGGCGCGAACTGCGGCGTCGATGACGACGACCAGTTCCGCAGCAACCTTCTCCAGCACTGCGTCTACAAGTACCTCCTTGGAGTCAAACCAGTAGAGAACGGTCTGCTTGCGGACACCGACGTGACGAGCGATCTCATCAAGCGACACAGCATCGACACCGCGTGCGCCGAACAGGTCAAGCGCTGCATCGAGAATACGTTCTCGCGTGGTCCGATCAGGCACCGGCGCCCCAGCCTGAATCACCTTTGCCACTCGTGTCGCTGTCACCCATACCGCTATCTTGGCAGCTCTCTCTACCAATTGGTAGAGAATCGTGCTAGAACTGCATCCGTGATTGCTGAATCCCTTGCAGGCAAGCGAATTGCCATCACCGGGTCCACCGGCTTCGTCGGCACAGCACTCGTCGAGCGAATGCTTCGCTCGGTCCCGGACTGCGAACTGGTCCTGCTCGTCCGCGACGGCAAGCGAACACCGGCAGCCCAGCGAACGCAGAGAGAAATCCTGAAGAACAACGCCTTTGATCGGCTGCGCGAATCTCACGGCACTCCCGATGCAACTGAGACATTCACCGAGATGACCAATCGGCGAATCGTCACCATCGCAGGCGACGTCAGCCGCGATGGCCTTGGCCTGAACGAAGCAGACCGAGCGATCTTTGCTAGCTGCAGCACCGTTATCCACTCAGCAGCAGCGGTGTCGTTCGACTCCCCGCTCAACTCCGCTGTGGAAATTAACCTGCTCGGCCCGGTCCGTATCGCAGAGCTGTGCAATCAACTGGAGGTCAAGCCCCACATCGTGGCTGTGTCGACGTGCTACGTCGCTGGGAACCGTCGCGGACGCGCTCCTGAAGAACTCGTCAGCGAGGGCCCCTGGGACATCGGTCTCGACTGGCGTAACGAGGTGGCCTCCGCCCGCCGGCTCAAGGGCGACACCGAAGCGATCAGTCGCAGTCGCGACAATCTTGAACGCTTTCGCAAAGAGGCGCGCAGCGAACTCGGCGCCGCTGGCGCTCCCGCCATTGCCGCAAAGACCGAACAGATTCGCGAACGCTGGGTGCGTGCCGAACTCGTCGATGCCGGCCGGTCACGCGCTGCAAGCCTCGGCTGGCCAGATGCGTACGCCTATACGAAAGCACTCGGCGAGCAGGCCTTAACCGAGGTGAAAGGCCCCGTGCCCGTCTCGATTGTGCGGCCGTCGATCATCGAGTCGGCTTGGGCAGAACCGAACCCGGGCTGGATTCGTGGGTTTCGCATGGCCGAACCGGTCATCATCTCTTTTGCCGGCGGACTACTCAAGGAGTTCCCAGGCGTACCCGAGGGCACCGTCGATGTCATCCCTGTCGACATTGTCGTTGCGGCGATCATCGCCGTTGCTGGCGCTGGCCCTGAGCGGGCACCGGCGATCAGTCAGGTGGCCTCCGGGGGCGTCAATCCGCTCCGATATCGAGCAATGGTTGATTGGACCACGGCGTTCTTCACAGCAAATCCGCTGTACGACAAGGACGGCCAACCGATCATCGTGCCCGAGTGGCGGTTCCCCGGCCGCGGTCGAGTACAAAAGCAACTCTCACGCGCCCAGAGGACGTTGACTACCGCAGAGAAGGCCTTGCAAGCGCTACCACTGCGAGGCAAACAGGCCAGCTTCGCCGCCGAGCTTGAGTCCAAGCGCCAAGACATTGAACGAGCACTCGAGTACGTCGAGCTTTACGGCCTATACACCGAATGCGAAGCGATCTACCAAGTTGACAACCTGCTCGGTCTCTGGGAATCGCTCGACGCCGACGACCAACGCAGCTTCAATTTTGACCCACGGGTGGTCGATTGGGAGCACTACGTCAATCGCATCCATCTCCCCTCGATTGTCCAACACGCACGCGTCAAGTCGACACCTGGCAAGTCGAAGAGCACCGATCGCATGGGGCGCATGCGTCAGCAGGTCCTAGACCCCAAACGCCAAGTAGCGGCGTTTGATCTTGAGAACACATTGATTGCGTCAAACGTGGTCGAAAGTTATTCGTGGCTGGCCACACGCCGACTCGACACCCCGGAGCGGTTCCGCTATGTCCTCCGCACGCTGCTCGAAGCGCCAAGCCTGATCAAAATCGATCGACAAGATCGCACCGACTTCCTGCGTCACTTTTATCGCCGCTACGAAAATGCTCCCGCTGCCCAAGTCGAGGCAGACGCACGCGAGATGATGACTCAATTAATCATGGCTAAAAGCTTCCCCGACGGACTGCGGCGGGTGCGCGAGCACCGCGCTGCTGGCCATCGCACAGTGCTGATCACCGGTGCGCTCAGTTTCAATGTAGAGGGTCTGCGGCCGTTGTTTGACGAGATCTTCGCAGCGGAAATGACCATCAAGCCCGACGGCACCTACACCGGCGAAATGCCAGTGGTGCCGCCGACCGGAGAAGCTCGCGCACAGCTGCTTGCCGACTACTGCGACCAAGCGGGACTCGACCTCGATGAGTGCGTCGCATACGCAGACTCATCATCAGACTTGCCGCTTTTCGAAGCCGTCGGTTTTCCAGTAGCGGTCAACCCCGAAACGCGGCTTGCTGCCATTGCCCGCAAACGAGGCTGGTTGGTCGAAAACTGGAGCAAAGCTTCCGGATCATCGCAACCAGTGCTCCCAATCGGCAAACTATTGAGCGAGCGTGAGCGGAAGGCTTTCGTCTCATGAGAGCGCTACAAGTCCGCCGCAACATCGCCATGCTGGGCATAGCCCGTATTGCTTCAGCTGTGTCACCTGTGATGGCCGCCAAAATGGGCCCACTCGAGTTGCGGACCGTGGATGAACCTCAATGTCCAGGGGGTACTAACGCTGAGGGTTGGCATCGAGTTCGCACCCGGCTCGCCGGCATCTGCGGATCCGATATTGCATTGATTGAGGGCCATGCCTCGACGTACTTCGAAGACTGGGTCAGTTTTCCATTCATCCCGGGCCACGAAGTGGTCGGCGAACTCGACTCAGGAAAGCGAGTCGTTCTTGAGCCGGTGCTCGGCCATGCTGCGCGAGGACTCCCGCTGCCGTTCGAAGGTGCATCGCCCGCAGATGGCGACGACTACGCCCATCTTGCGATGGACTCAAACGGCGGAGCGCTCGCAACAGGAATTCAGACCGGCTTCTGCTGTTCGACTGGCGGCGCGTGGGCTCCTTGGTTCTGGGCGCATGAATCGCAGCTGCATCACATCGACGACGACATGCCCGACGAGCGGGCAGTGCTCGTCGAACCGCTCGCTGGAGGCATCCACGCTGCTCTTTTAGCCCAGCCGCCAACGATCGGAACCGAGAATCCGGTGGTTGCCGTGCTCGGCGCTGGCACCATGGGATTGGCAGCGGTCGCCGGTCTCAAGCGCTATATGCCCGAGGCCCGCGTTGTTGTCGGGGCCCGCTACCCGCACCAGCAGGCATACGCCAAGGCGCTCGGCGCCGACGTAGTCGTTCCTAGCGGCGAACTTCAGCGGGCCGTCCGCCGCGAAGTGGGGGGCATGCTGGTGGGAGGCCAACTTACGTCGGGCGCACACGTCACCATTGACGCCGTCGGCTCCAACGCGTCAGTCAGCGATGCCCTCGGCATGACCAAACCTCGCGGCCGAGTCGTGCTTCTCGGAATGCCCGGTGAAATCACTCTCGACCTGACCGGGCTGTGGCATCGAGAAACCGAACTCAAGGGCGCCTACACATACGGCACCGAGACACTGGCCGATGGACGCACCACGTCGACCTTCGACTTAGCGATTGAAGCTGCCAACCATTTCAAAGCCGAGCGCCTGCTCTCGGCTACATACCCGCTCGCCGATCACGTTGACGCCATCGCACACGCCGCCTCAGCCGGGCGGCGCGGAGGTGTCAAGATCGCTTTCGATATGCGTGAGCGCTCATGACCCCGCCAACCAGTCCTCAAGCGAATCACATCATTCACGCCTTCTCTTCCTTCCACGCCCACTCCCCCTCGCGAAAGAGTGTTCACTAATGCCTCGCCCCGGATTTGTTCTCGACGTCGACCGTTCGACGCCACCCATGCTCTTCTGGCGCGGCGAGAACTTCAGCCTCGAACGTCTCCCCGCCGACCGCAGTCGAGTCATTTATCCACCCGAACCGCTGGCCGGCATAGAAGATGTCGATGGCGCCATTCGTAACGCGCTGATCAATCCAATAGATGCTGAGCCGCTTCCGACACTGCTCAAGCCAGACATGAAGCTCACCATTTGTTTTGACGACGCGTCGCTCTCGTTGCCCAAAATGCGTCAGCCAGACACGCGTCAACGAATCATCGAGGCCGTGCTTGAGATGGCTGCAGCGGCTGGAGTTGACGACGTCCATCTGATCGCTGCACTAGGCCTGCATCGACGGATGCACGACTACGAACTCAAGCACGTACTCGGCGAGCGCATCTTCGACGCCTTCCATCCCCGCAGCACTCTTTATCAGCACGATGCCGAGGACTACGACAACCTCGCCGTCATCGGCGAGACCGAGGAAGGCGAAATCCTTGAGATCAACAAGCGTGTCGCTGAATCCGACCTCGTCGTTTACGCCAACGTCAACCAAGTCGCTATGGATGGCGGCTGGAAGTCGATCACCACTGGCGTTGCTTCGTATCGGTGCCTGAGCTTTCACCACAACCCGAAAACCCTGCAAAACACCCGCAGCCTCATGGATCGCCATCACAGCGACCTCCACAAAAGCTTGTGGCGGATGGGCAAGGTACTCCGTGACAGCGGTCCGCAGGTGTTCACGGTCGAGACCACGCTGAACACGGACACGTTTCCGAAGCCCTTTGACTTCCTCGCAAAGCGCGAATGGGAGTGGAACGCCAAGGACCGCGCAACGTACCTCGCTACACAGAAATCGCTGAGTGCAATGCCAGTTAAGGCACGCCGTAAAGTCATGCACAACATCGAGTCGCCATACAAGATGACCAGCGTTCAGGCCGGATTCACGCCGACCGTGCACGAAGAGACACTAAAAAACGTCTACGCCCAGCACCTTGTTGACGTTGAAGGCCAAACCGACATCTTGACCATGGGCATTCCGTACATCTGCCCATACAACCCTGAGGGCATTATGAACCCGATCCTCGTCATGTGCATGGGTCTGGGATACCTGTTCAACATGTACCGCGGCAAACCGTTGGTACGCGAGGGCGGTGTCATCATCATGACGCACCCGACTTACCCTGACTTCAATCCCGTCCACCATCCGAGCTACATCGACTTTTTCGAAGAGGTGCTACCCGACTCAACCAACCCTGCGGTGATGAGCGAAAAATGGGAAAAGAAGTACGCCGAAGATGAGTGGTATCGGCACCTCTATCGAACAGGTAATGCCTACCACGGCGTTCATCCGTTCTACGCTTGGTACTGGGGCGCACACGGCCAACAGCACGCCGGCAAGGTCATCATCGTTGGCGGCGACGCTGCCACAGTTCGACGCTTGGGGTTCACGCCCGCTTCGACAATGAACGACGCCTTCGAGATCGCAAGCGACGTCGTCGGCCGTTCGCCATCAATCACCCATCTTCACGTGCCCTCGGTTCTGGTTGCCGACGTAAAGTAGGCCACTCCAGCAATGACCTCTTCACACATCAAACGGGCACAGCGACTCGCTGGCACCGCCGAGCGCGCAGTGAGTCAAGTCACCACACCTCTGCGTAACTTCGGGTTCCCGTACCGCATCCCGACCGTACCGCGTGGCGTTGAAGTGCCGCCTGAGGTAGCAGGACTTGGCGCGCATTACGACACCGAATGGGCACGCCGTCCACTTGCGTCCGGCGTGCGTGGAATCATCACCGAAGGCCCGATTCGCCTTGCAGCACGTGTACTAGCCAATCCCGAAGTCGCCGGCTTAGATCGGTTGAGCGACCTCACGCGGATGGAAGATCCACCCCCAGTAATCTTCGCTCCAACACACCACAGTCACTTCGACACTGGCGTGATGATTCGGTCGATTCCGACCGTATGGAGACGTCAGTTGGTCATCGCCGCTGCTGCTGACTACTTCTTTGACAAGAAATGGAAGTCAGCAATTTCGGCGCTGTCGCTCAATGCTGTACCGATCGATCGCGAATCGGCTGGGCGAACTTCAAGTGACCTGTTGTCGGGCCTCATCGCTGATGGCTACAGCCTGGTGATCTACCCGGAGGGCGGTCGCTCCCCTGACGGGTGGGGCCAGAGTTTCAAAGGCGGTGCTGCGTTCCTTTCGTCGAAGACCCATACACCAGTGGTGCCTGTGTTCATCGACGGCACCGGCGCCATCTTCGGCAAAGGTATGAAGCGACCCAAGCCCGGCAACACGAAGGTCGTGTTCGGGTCGGCACTCTCGCCCCTCGATGGTGAATCGACCCGACGGTTTAATACTCGTATCGAAGCTGCCGTCACCGTCCTCGGCGACGAGGCGATCACCGACTATTGGTCTGCGCGTCAACGAGCTGCCCGCGGCACGAGTCCCGTATTGACCGGCCCGGAGTACACCAGCTGGCGACGTGACTGGGATCTTGCGGATCGACGCAAATTGGGGGCTGCTGGCAAGCGCCGCAGACAGAAGCGCACCTGGCCCGACCTCGGCTGAGCAATGAGGCGAACAATCACCAGGTGTCAATGTTGGGCCGCTCGCCGCGCGCCGGGGGCGCCGCGGCAAGCAACGTGATGATCCAGCGTCGCGTGTCAGCCGGGTCGATCACGTCGTCGATTTCGAAGTGCGTAGCGACGCTGACCGCTTTGCCGTGTTCGTACATTCGATCAACCATCGTATTAAACAGCGCTTCACGCTCTTCATCGCTCTCTGCAGCTTCAAGCTCCTTGCGGTAACCAAGCCGCACGGCACCTTCAAGTCCCATTCCTCCGAACTCTCCCGTCGGCCACGATAGGCAAGCCAGTGGAGCCTTGGTGGAGCCGCCCATCATCGCCTGGGCGCCGAGGCCGTAGGACTTTCGTGTCACGACGGTCACCATCGGGACCGAGAGGTTGGCTCCGGTCACGAAAAGGCGGCTGCAATGACGAACCAGTGCAGTCTCTTCGACGTCGGGACCGACCATCATGCCAGGCGTGTCGCACAAGGTGATCACCGGAAGCCCGCGTGCATCACACATCTGCATAAATCGAGCAGCTTTGTCAGCGCCGTCAGAATCAATCGCTCCAGCCAAGTGGTGCGGATTGTTCGCAACGACACCCACGGGACGCCCCTCGATTCGCGCCAAAGCTGTGACCATACCTGGACCAAAGTCTCGTCTCAGTTCGGTGACCGAGTCAATATCGAAGAGGCCATCAATGACACGCTTAATGTCGTAGGCCCGGAGTCGGTCAAGAGGCACGACGTCGCGTAGCGCGGTCTGATCCGGCGATTCCCACGATTCAACCGAGCCTTGGAAGTACCCGACCAACCGCTTTGCAATTCTTGTGGCTTCGGCTTCGTCGGCTGCAACGATGTCGACCACGCCATTGGCACGCTGCACCTCGATCGGACCGATCTCGAGAGGCTCGTACACACCCAACCCGCCGCCCTCGATCATCGCTGGGCCACCCATGCCGATATTCGAATCCTTCGTGGCAATCACAATGTCGCAACACCCCAACAGTGCGGCGTTGCCCGCAAAGCAGAACCCGGCGTTGACACCGATGAGCGGCACTGTCCCCGACAACTCGGCAAACCAGAGAAACGCTAAGCAGTCGAGGCCGGTCACCCCAAGTTGGTCGGTGTCACCGGGTCTACCGCCGCCACCTTCTGTAAAGAACACAACCGGCAAGCGGAGCTGCTCTGCCAGTTCGAACAGGCGATCCTTCTTCCGATGGTTCTGCGTGCCCTGGGTCCCGGCGAGCACGGTGTAGTCGTACGACATCGCAATGCATTTGCGTGTTCGTTCTTCAGCAAACAAGTGTCCATTCACATCCCCGATGCCAGCAACGAGTCCGTCGCCGGGTGTGTTTTCGAACAGGTCAGCAAGGTCTCGTCTGCGACGCTGAGCAGCGATGACGAGCGGCCCATACTCGATGAAACTCCCCTCATCGACGAGGTCAGCAACGTTCTCCCGCGCTGTGCGTCGCCCGCTGCGTCGGCGTTTTGCTACGGCGTCCGGTCGTGCTGCGTCAAGCCCGCCCTCGTGACGCGCGATGACTTCGGTCAGATCGGGCCGATCGAGTCCAGTTGGCAGCGCCATCGCCGAGGAAACATCAGGAGGCGGCAGCATTTCGTCGTCATCAGAGTCCGTCGGTGCACTGAGCGACATCAAGACATCACCTACTGCGAGCGTTGAGCCTTCGACGACCGCAATCGACGCGACCACCCCATCAGCGGGAGCCACCACCTCGTGGTGCATCTTCATCGACTCAACCAGCGCCAAGGCCCCTCCAAACCGCACTGCTTCACCCGGGCGCGCCAATAATGCCACCACGGTTCCCTGCAACTCCGACACCACGTCAATCGTCATCGTCAGTGTCTACCGCACCCACGCCTTTTCCTCCGAAGCGGTGAGTCAGCAGGTCGTCGGCCCAAGTCGGTCCGCTACGAAGGCGACCGTTGGAATGTGGTGACTGACTGATCACCCATCACGAGTTCAGCAGCGACGGCAGCGAAAAGCGCAGGCACAATAAAGCCTGGTTGTCCCGTCGTTTCGGCGACAAACATGACAGCTGCGAGCGGCACGCGATATCCGGCGCCGAGAAATGCCGCCACACCAAGAATAACGTACAGGGTGGGGTCAAGTGGGTTGATGACGTCGCCCACGCCGCGTCCAACGATGGCTCCGCCGACCACGAGCGGAATGAACACACCACCGACGCCGCCACCGGCGAGAGTCACTGCCGTTGATAGACATCGGATAAAGAAGATTGCGGCGAGCAGCCAGATGGCATGCTCCTCACCTAACCAAAGGAACACCTCGTAACCAGATCCGAGCGAGAGGCTCTCACCGGTCAATGCCCGGGTCAGAATGAAGAGGCCGGTAAGTGAGGCTCCGGTGATCATCAATCGGGCCATGATCGGGCGAAGCGTGAAGGCCTTTGCCATGCGGATCAGCCGCGAGAAAGCGCGTGCTCCGAGCGCACACCCGATACCGATGAACACAGCGCCCGCCAGGTCCTTGTACTGGAATTCGACGGCGCGGTCGGCGTCGAAGGAAAAAATGGGTTGGGTGCTGCTGAAAGCAACGAAGACGAGATATCCAGATGCCGATGCAACCAGTGCCGGGAGCAGCATGCGTCGCGCCATTTGGTCGCGAAACGGGACTTCCAGAGCGAAGATCGCGCCGGTGGCTGGTGCTTTGAAAATCGCAGCAACACCAGCGGCGGCGCCGGCAACGAGCAGCGTTCTGTAGTCGGCACCTCGAAAGGCCGCAGGGAGTCGTCGTTGGATGAATGCGCCTATGGCCGACCCGCCGTACAGCGACGGACCTTCGAGGCCCATTGCCCCGCCCATTCCCAGTGTTGCGATTGCCGCCATGATCCGACCAATAAAGGCTCGAGGTCGGAGTGGATATTCCGAATCGTGGAACGCTCGCAGGTATTCATCCGAGGTAGCTGGTGATGCGCCGTTGCCAACGATTCGGAGGATGAGTGCAGCGGCGACCAGCCCGAGGCCCGGCGCTATGGCAGCGAACCAAAGCGGGCCGTGCAGGAGTCTCTCGAAAGCGACCTCCGCGACGACGTATTCGAAGAAACGGACGCCGAGTCCGGTGAATGCTCCAGTGACTGCTGCCAGCAACACGACCTCGCGCGATCGCCGAACAAGGTTGCGCAGTTCGCCGGTGCGGATATCGAAGGTGGCGGGCATCATCACCGTCATCGCCTTAGGCCGCCGCACGGACTCTCACTCTAGGCCTTCAACACGACATGTTTCGAAGACTGCTCTGGCTTCGTCGCAGTCTGTTCGAGGCTGTCGTTCAACTAGTAATTTCAAAGCAGGCCTGATGCCGCTGCGACTTAATTGACTTGTGCTACCCGTTCGGCATGTCGACGCACTCAGGTTTGTTGCTTGAGCTCATCGGCGAAGTACGGAATTGTCTTCTCAAGCCCTGCGCGAAGTGCGATTGTCGGTGCCCAGTCGAAGTGCTGGGTTGCGAGCGTTATGTCGGGCCGGCGTTGCTTCGGGTCATCACTTGGCAGTGGTTCGTGGACGAAGCCAGCGGTGGAGCCAGTCAGTTCGACCACAATTTCAGCGAGTTCGAGCATGGTGAACTCGGTGGGGTTGCCGATGTTGATCGGTCCGATCTGGTTGCTGTCAAGGAGGGCGAGCAAGCCGCGCACTTCGTCAGCGACGTAGCAGAAGCTGCGTGTCTGTTGACCATCGCCGTAGATCGTGAGCGCCTCGCCACGCAGTGCCTGCACGATGAAGTTTGATATGACTCGGCCATCGTGGGGCTGCATGCGCGGACCGTAGGTGTTGAAGATCCGAACGATCTTCACGTCAACGCCCTTGTTGCGGTGATAGGCCATCGTCAGCGCTTCAGAAAAACGCTTTGCCTCGTCATACATCGAACGCTGACCAATCGAGTTGACGTGACCCCAATACGTCTCAGGCTGAGGATGAACCAAAGGGTCTCCATAGACCTCACTAGTCGACGCCATAAAGAACGTTGCCGCTTTGCGATCGGCGAGTTCGAGAAGGTTGCGCGTACCGATGCTGCCGACATCGAGTGTTTCAATCGGGAGGGCGCAGTAATCCTTCGGTGATGCCGGACTGGCCAAATTCATTACCGCATCGACGTCACTGTCGACGTCGCATCCTGAAACGATGTCCTGCTCGATCAACGTGAACGAGTCGTGGTCGATCAAATGTGCAATGTTGTCGGCACGACCTGTGATGTAGTTGTCGATGCAGACGACCTCGTCGCCACGCTCGATCAATGCATCACACAAATGCGACCCGAGGAAGCCCGCACCGCCGGCAACGACGACACGCATTATCGGCGCCCAACGCCGTCGTAGCCGAGCCCGACTCGCTTGACGCTCTCAGGATCGAACATGTTTCGCATGTCTACCAGCGTGACTCCCGCCCCTGCGCGGGCGACAACGTCTTGCAAGTCGATGTTCGCGAACTGGGGCCACTCAGTGAACACACACAGCACATCCGCGCTGTCAGCGACCTCAATCAAGGTCGAGCACAACTCGATGCCGTCCAACGCAATCGCCTGATGCGGGCTGAGCTCACCGCACGTTGTTGGGTCGAACGCACGAATATGAGCGCCCGCTTTGCGTAAATCGGCAATAATCATCATTGCTGGCGACTCGCGCAAGTCATCGGTACCGGCCTTGAACGTCAGACCCATCGCGCCAACAGTCACGCCCTTCAAATTCGAATGATGGCGGCCTACTGCCCTGGAGACTTTGTCGATCATGCGCCTACGTTGTTCGTCGTTGACCTCCACCACACCACGCATCATCGAAAAGTTGTAGCCGTGATCTTCCGCTATTTTGACCAAGGCCCGACTGTCTTTTGGGAAGCAACTCCCGCCCCAACCAGGACCTGGATTCAAAAACTGTCTCCCGATCCTGTTATCTGAACCGATTCCCTCGATCACCGCTGCAACATCGGCACCTACGGCCTCACACATCGCAGCCACCGCATTCACAAACGAAATCTTCATCGCCAAGAAACCGTTCGCTGCGTATTTGATCGTCTCCGCCGACGATGGGTCGGTGATGATGATCGGCGTGTCGATGCCGTTATACAGCGCAGCAACTTTCTCTGCTGCCCCACGGTCGCTGGAGCCAATCACGACACGGTCAGGCAACAGGAAATCGCTGACAGCGGTTCCCTCGCGCAGAAACTCCGGGTTTGACACCACGTAAACGTCAGTGCGCTGCAACACCTCTTCAACCGCGATCGTCGAACCCACCGGCACCGTCGATTTGTTCACTACCACTGCATCAGGCTTCAATAACGGCCCAATCTGGGCGGCCGCAGCCTTGATGTAGGACAAATCCGCCGAGCCGTCCTCGGCTTGCGGAGTCGGAACACACAAGAACACAATGTCGGCATCGGCTACAGCAGCCTCGGCACCCAACACAAACTCCAAACGCCCCGCACCAAAGGCATTGGCCACCACCTGCTCCAAACCAGCTTCCACGATCGGAATTTGGCCAGCGTTCAACATGTCGACCTTGCGCTGATCGATATCACCGCACACGACGTGATGTCCTAAAGACGCGAAACACGCGCCAGTCGTCAAACCCACGTAGCCGGTCCCTATGACGCCCAAACGAAAGGTTGTATTTGGCATGGAAGTTAAGCCTCAGGTCATGGTGTCGGACGTGGTGCCCGTTTCCTCGCGCCGACGAAACCATTTGTTGGTGCCAGCAACGCGAAGATCAACAGGTCTTATGATATCCGTTAATTATCAACCGACGTGAGACGACTCATTGGTGATTAAAGGAAACAGCAATGTCTGCCTCCTCCGCCAGCGGTCAAAACGCTGAGGCCGCGGACCGAGAGTTCCAGTTGCTGATCAGTTGCGCGGCACTTCGTTCCACGGCACCGACTTGTCGACACGAGGCTCACCAGGCAGTCCGAGGACTTGTTCACCGAGGATATTTCGCATGATTTCTGACGTGCCGCCCTCAATAGAGTTAGCACGAACCCGGAGAAAGGCGTAGCGGAGTCCGTGGGCGGAGCCGCTCGCAAGGGACTCTTCAGGGCGGCGGAAGGTGTAGTCGTAGTCGATGAGGGCATCGGCGCCGAGGAGGTCGATGCAGAACTCGTAGAGTCCCATGTTGAGTTGCGAGAACGCCAGCTTGGCAATCGACATTTCAGGGCCGGGATTGCCGGACCGTGCGTTCTGGCTGGCGCGCATGTTGGTCAGGCGGCCGACTTCGGCCTCGATCCAGAACTGCATCAGTCGATCTTTGGTGGCCGGGTCCTTGCGTGACTCGTCCATGGCTTCCCATACTTCGACTGCGTCGTTCGCCGCTGCGCCGCGCCGGGGAACGCCGCCGCCGCTGCCGATGACGTTGCGCTCGTTCATCAGAGTGGTCAAGCTGGCCCGCCAACCCTCGCCGACCGCGCCGACGCGGCAGTTATCCGGTACGCGGACGTCGGTCATATAGACCTCGTTAAACTCGGCCTCACCTGTAATTTGGCGCAAGGGCCGGACTTCAACACCTTCAGAGCGCATGTTGAGGGCGAAGTAGGTCATGCCCTTGTGCTTTGGCGCTTCAGGGTCTGTGCGGGTGACCAACATTCCGAAATCAGCTACGTGGGCAAGTGTGTTCCATACCTTTTGACCGTTGACGATCCATTCGTCGCCGTCCCGCTCGGCGCGGGTACCGAGTCCAGCAAAATCAGATCCGGCACCGGGCTCGGAGAAAAGTTGACACCACTTCTCTTCACCGGTGAACATCGGGCGAAGGAAGCGCTCTTTGACGGAACGGTCGCCGTGCGTTGCGATAGTCGGCCCTGCGAGCGCCATGAAAAAAGTGCTCGGGTCAGTGGGCTGCGCTCCGGCTTCCTTCAGGCGACCCTCGACCATGCGGTTCAATTCAGGTCGCACCCCGAGGCCCCCGTCGCCCGGGGCAAAGTGGACCCAGGCCAGTCCAGCATCAAATCGAGCGCCACGGAACTCAGCGTTGTCCATTGTGGAGGGATCGTGAGTGGCAAGCAGCGCGTCAAGGGCATCGTTGACCCGCTGCGTCTCTGGATCGATAAATTTCGATTCAGCAGCGGCAAATGTCTCATCGAGTGTTGCGGTCATGTGGGAAGTTTCGCAGAAGGCCCTCGTCGTCACGAAGTCGATCCAGCGACAAACGTCACGTTGATAACGCTGAAGCGACCCTGCCAGCATCCCGATTCCGTATCTCCGCGCTCGGTACCTTCGAAGGGTGCTTGCATTTGCCACAACGCCAGAATTGCTCGAAACGCTCGCGGGAGGATGTGGCGATGACCCTTCGTTCGCCTGCGAGCAGGTATATGACCTCACTGGCGGCAACGAGGACGTAACCCAAGTTATTGACTGGGTGCTGCATGGACCGCTGTTAATTTTGGTCATCCTCACCGTTGCTTGGATAGCAAGTCGGCTCGCCCGTCGTCAGGTAGAACGCGCTGTGGAGAGGTTCGTTTCTTCCGACAGCTCAGCAGCTACCCGTGGTCTGCGGCAGATCGGCATCGATCTCTCTGAGGCGATCAGCCTCGACGAGCCCGATCCTCGCCGGCAATCCCGCGCTACTTCGATCGCCAACGTTGTCGGCAGCACGCTGACAGTGTCGATTTGGGTGACCGCAACCATTTTGATTATCGGTGAACTTGGGTTCGATCTTGGCCCGTTTATTGCCGGTGCCGGCATTGCCGGCGTTGCTCTGGGGTTCGGTGCACAGGGTTTGGTGAAAGACTGCATTGCCGGGCTGTTCGTGCTGGTTGAGGACCAATACGGGATTGGTGATTACGTTGATCTCGGCGAGGCTTCCGGCGAAGTCGAAGAGCTGACGCTCAGAGTCACCAGGCTACGCAGTCTTAACGGAACCGTCTGGCACGTGCCCAATGGTGAAGTTCGACGGGTCGGGAACACGTCCCAGCTCTGGTCGGTTGCGCTCGTCGACATCGACGTTGCCTACGACAGCGACCTCGAAGAAACACGAAGGCTACTACTCAGCACCACACAAGAAGTGTGCCAATCCGAAGCCTGGACAGAAGATGTGCTCGAGGATCCGATTGTGCTCGGCGTTGAAGCGTTGGGTGCCGACGGCATCACGATGCGCATGATCGTTAAGACCACCCCAGGCTCGCAATGGGCCCTTCAGCGCCAGCTGCGCGAAGCACTCAAATCGTCGTTCGATAACGCTGGTATCGAGATTCCATTCCCGCAACGAACCGTGTGGGTTCGTGGCGAGAGCGATACGAGTACCGGCGGTGAATCAGAAACGATAAGTGATTAAGCCCACAAGTGAATGCCTCACCTGACACTTTCACAATTTTCCGGCTTTCATCACAGAGGCTGTGGCGTGTGCTGGCGGCTGCCACAATATGGAAATGTTGATCGGCATGGTGGCGTTGGGGTGGGACGCGGTTTCGGCTACGCCGTCCAGCGGCGGCCTCGTCGTCGGGATTCTCGTGCTCACAATCGCAGCGATCGGGCTCTGGATTGCTGAACGTCACGTTGCGCCTACTCGCCCTTTGCCGGCTGATCGCCCCGGCACGCTACGAAGGGAGGCGCCCGCCGTCGTCAATATGCTGACCAATGATGCAACGTTGACGGCATCAGGCTTTCGGGCGACGGTCATAGACCTGGCTGCCCGCGGCTGGCTGCGCCTGCTGCCACCAGCGGACGACGATGATGATCTGGGTCGGGTACGACCCGCTGCCACGGCCTTTGAAGGAGATGCGCTCCTCCCCCATGAGCGTCTTGTACTTCAGCACGTGATGGCACGATTCACCACCGACCGAGCGATTCCCGTGCGATTCCTTGCAGTTGATATTCAAGGCTCATGGTGGCGACGATTCCGCTCGCTCGTCGTCGACAACGCACAGCAAGCCGGTCTTTTCCGTCGACGTTGGACCGCACAGCTGTTGGCGCCGCCTGCTGTGCTTGTCGTGCTCGCTGGGTTAATCATCTGGGCGGCGCGTGATGGTGACGTCGACGTCGCTGTCGTCGACTCGATCGAACGTCGGGCATGGTTCTTCGCTGCACTTCTTGGCGCAGGGGCACTCGGCTATCGGATCGTTCGTCACGCCGTCGACCATCCTTTAACCCATACCGAAGCCGGTATTATTGCGACACGAGAGTGGCTGGCGGTCCGTCAGCAGCTAGCCGAGGCAGACTATGGGCCGATGGCTCCAAGCGCTATTGAAGTCGGTGATCGCAGTCTCGGCTATGCCGCAGCAATGTGCCTTGCAGACGGCGCCGCGGCCGAGATGCCTTTGGCCCGCGAAGACCACTACCACGCATGGAGCAACGTTGGACAGCAAGCACGTTTGGTGCGAGTGAAGTATCCGACGCGGCTCGGCTACGGCCTACACCCCATCGTTGCCATGGTCGCTGGACTCGTCTCTGCGTTCGTCGGATTGCGTCTTCGACGGTTCTTCAGCGATGTCGCCCGTGGTGAGGCTCTAGAATCAGTGTACGAGCGCTTCCCAGAGCAGGACTGGCTGATCGCAGACGTAGCCACTGGGCTCACTGTTCTTACGTTTCTCCCGATTCTCGCTGGTGTCTTCGTTGCCATAGCCGGAGCTGCCGACGTGTTCAGCACCGTTGAACGAACAGGCGTGGTGCTCCGGGCTCGACAGCCTGCCGAGGTAGCCCCCTTACCCCGTTCCATCCGCAAGCTCATCGAACGCGATCGATACACGCTGTTCGTCGCAATCGACGATGGGACCTCAGACACAGTGGTGGCGTGGCGGGCGGGCGAACGTAACGCGATTCCCCAGGGCGCAAATGCGACCGTGCGTGCGTCACCGGTACTTGGCTACGTCCGCCGCGCTGTTCCGGTCGGACACATTCTTATTGACGACTAGCGAGCCGATGGACGGGAGGAATCATCGCCGCGTCTCCGACTGAGGACATCGGATTCAGAAAAACTTCTTACCCATATTTTAGATCGGTATCTCCGTTGCCTTGTCGCCCGCAGCGGTAGGCCCCAAGGCGACGGCGTTTGGAGTTTCTGCAATGGTCGTACGCCTAAAACAATCGCCTGTAAAACTCGGGCGGGCCTCAACAACCGGCGGCGCTTCGATGGGTACCATTTGCCTTTTGGGTACCGATACCAAGACCGGCGTCGGCGCAACTCTTCTCATCTTCGGTTGCGCAGTAGTGGCGGTCAGCCTCCACTTTTTGCTTACGACTGCTTTCGTGTGAGGAGGTGTCGTCGCTGATCACCGGAGTCAGTTGTCCTGGGCGTGGGTGCCGTCGACTATCACAGCACTATGAGCAGCGAGCGCAGGCAGCAAATCAGAGAGCGCGGAAAAATCCGGCCTTCAAATAACCGCCCTCAGGGAAAGTGACCGGGTGGTCGATGTCGTGGCCCGTCCGGACCATCTGACGAAGGTCGCGGCCCGCCGCATCGGCAGCATCAAGCACTGTCGCATAGAACAAATCAGCAGAGACCCGACTCGAGCACGAGGCTTGAACAAAGATTCCACCGGGACGCACAAGGCGGAGCCCAATGTGAGTTAGCCGGGTGTAGGCCCGAACGGCAACGTCGATGCTCGACTGTTTTTGCGCGAACGACGGGGGGTCCACAATCACAATGTCATAGGTCTTTCCAGCTCGCGCTAGGGCGATCATCACATCGAAAGCATCGCCCACTTCAGTGGTGTGTTTACACGCTGCCACCTCAGCTCGTGCTGTGTTGAGGACCATGTTGCGCTCGGCCACTGCAAGCGTCGGGGCGGAGATGTCAACGCTGTGAACACTGCACGCTCCCCCTGCAGCCGCATGAACACTGAAGCCACCTGTAGAGGCGAACACGTCCAAGATGTCGCGATCACAAGAGAGCCGTCCGAGCCGGAGCCGATTGGCACGTTGATCGAGGAAATGGCCTGTCTTCTGGCCAGCACGAACGTCGGCTTCGAAAGCGAGCCCACCCTCCGTGAACAACACCGGACCGTCTGGAATCTCACCAGCAATCACGTCGCCGTCGTCAAGTCCATAAGTCTCACCGGCTGCGACATTGCGCCCAAGGCGAAGAACCACCGACGTCGCATCGCTAGTGGCCAGAAGCGCATCTGTCAATAGGGCTAGGTGCGCAAACCAAACTGACGAGTACAACTTCACGACGAGCGTGGTGTTGTACCGGTCGACCACGAAGCCGGGCAACCCATCGTTCTCACCGTTAATCAATCGGAAGGCCGGGCGCCCAGCCGACTCGGCGTCTACGAGTGGTTGGCGGATCTTCCGAGCCGCGACGATCGCCTGCGTCCAGAAGTCGACGTCGATGGTTGCGGGCTTGCCGACGTGCAGGATACGGATTGCGATTGGACCGTTCGGGTCATACAGCCCAATGGCAACAAAACGCCGGTCGTTATCGAAGATGACAGCGAGGTCGCCCTCGGCTCCTTCATGACTAACCGATATAACGGACTCATCAAACACCCACGGGTGGCCCGCCCGGACATGCCGGAGTGCGTCCGCGGTGATGCGAATACCTAGGCGGCGTTCAGAGACCTGCGGGAGCGTTTCGAACACGTGGTGAGGTTACGGCCGTTGCGTCTGTTCTGCCATGGGACAAAATGAGCGGGTGGTCAGGCGTTTGGTAACACCATGACGCCGACACTCGGCGCCGCGCTGCTTTCGTACACATCGGCCCACGCGCAGCCGGACCTGATTCTCACGGAGCGGCTAACCGACCATCTCAACGGTCCTGGTGTTGCCAACGACCTTTCGTTCGACGTGAAGCGTGTCTTTCATCATTCCAGCATGACAGCTTGTGGTTCGAAGGTGTGAGCCAGTTGGGGCTACCGGAAGCCGACCGGCTACAACCAGGGAATGACTCAAGATGCCAACTATCGCAATACCGACCGCCCTCCGCTTGATCTCAAGAGCCTGTTCGGTCTGTCCGGCAAGGTTGCCGTAGTCACCGGCGGCTCGCGCGGCATTGGGTACATGATCGCAGCTGGCCTGGTTGCCAACGGCGTGAAGGTCTACATCACCGCACGAAAAGCCGCTCAGTGTGATGCGGCGGCCACAGCGTTGTCGCAGGCTGAGCCTGGACACGGCGAATGCATCTCGATTCCTGCTGACATGTCGACAGCCGAAGGTATTGCGTCGCTGATCAGCGCGTTCGCCAAGAACGAGAGCCAACTCGACATTTTGGTCAACAACGCCGGAGCTGCGTGGGGCGCCCCGCTCGGCGAATTCCCCGAGATGGGCTTCGACAAGGTGATGGACATCAACGTCAAAGCGCCGTTCATGCTGACCCAGGCGTTCATTCCACACCTGAAAGCAGGCGCATCACACGAGGATCCGGCACGTGTCGTGATGATCGGATCGATTGACGGCATTCGAGTCCCGATCGGCGACAACTACTCCTACTCAGCATCTAAGGCTGCCATCCACATGATGACGCGACACATGGCCTCTCACTTGGTTGGCGATCACATCCTGCTCAACTCAATCGCTCCCGGTCCGTTCCCTTCAAAGATGATGGCTTACATGCTCGACGATGAAGACAACCGCAACATGGTGGAGGGCACGAACCCGCGCAAGCGGGTCGGCACGCCGCAAGACATCGCCGGGGCCGTGATCTTCTTGTCCAGCCGAGCAAGCGCTTACACCTCCGGTACCGTCATTCCGGTCGATGGCGGCATCTCCACGCTCTGAGCCCGAGCAGCGTACCGATCGGAATGAAATGACGTCACCATGGCAATGCGGTTAAAAGACTCCTATCACTTGGGCCAGCAAATTGCTGACGACCCGCTCGTGCAGGTGATCGACGACTTCGTCACCGAGATCGAACGAAACCACATCATTCGGCTAACTAGGGACAAACTCGACACTGCTCTGGTGAGCGCCGTCGGTGCAGCGCAGACCAGTGACGGGAGAACCGGCTCGGTGGCATGGGTCAAACACGATCACACACCAATCGTGCGAGGCTTGGTCAAGCGAGTGAGCAACCTCGTCGGCATTCCAGTGCGGCACGCCGAATCGCTGCAGGTCGTGCACTACGGGGAGACCCAAGAGTACAAGCCACATTTCGATGCGTACGACATGACGACAGAGAAAGGGCAGCAACGGACCGCCAAGGGCGGCCAGCGGCTGGTAACCGCTCTGATGTACCTCAACGAGGTCGAAGACGGCGGCGGCACTATTTTTCCGAAGCTCGAACTCGAAGTCGAGGCCCGACCCGGCCGTATGGTGATCTTCCACAACGTAAGCGACCACGAGCTAGAAGATTTGACGCGCCACCGCAGCTCTCTGCACGGTGGGTCACCGGTGTGGGGCGGCCAAAAATGGGCATGCAACCTTTGGTTCCGGCGGCTGCCATACCAGCAGCCGAAACCTCAAGGCCAGGCCAGAGGCCGGAGCGGCCGGGTCACGCCCAAGAGGTGCTGACCACTCAAGCAAACGCGTTAACGCCGGTGGCGGCGGCAGACACATCCCAAAGCTTGGCGGCATTGGCGGCGTCAACGGCATACGGCTTCACGCCAAGGAACCTACCCATTGCGCTATCAGAGTTTTCAAGATTGGCGATGTCGGCATCTTCGCAATACACGCCTCCCTTTTCGTCTAGCTGCGGGGAGGCGGCAGCAAAAATCGATGTCGATGCCCCCTGTTCTGGTGTCTTGAAAAGTTCGTTAATGTTGCCCGCCTCATCTATCCAGCCCATCGCAATCATCTCCTCCCTTGGAAGGTGGCGTTGCAACTCGGTCATGATGCCCCCCGGGTGCACGGCAAATACGCGAACACCATGCTCAACGCCGAGTGCGTCGAGGTGAACGGCGAACAAGGAGTTGGCGGTCTTCGCTTGGCCGTATGCAATCCACTTGTCATAGTCGGATGTGAAGTGCATGTCGTCGTAACGAATATCGGAGAGCTTGTGGCCGGTCGACGACAGCGCTACCACTCGAGCACCACCGTCGGCAGCCAAGGCAGGCCACATCGTGTTGGTCATCACATAGTGCCCGAGATGATTCGTTGCGAACTGGGCTTCCCACCCGTCGCCGACTCGCATCTCGGGGCATGCCATGATCGCGGCGTTGTTGATCAAGATGTCGACGGACCGATTGCCGTCGGCGATGCGCTGGCCAAACCTGCTGGCACTTGAAAGATCACTGAGGTCCATCTCGTCAATGGTGACGGTGCCTGCGGTCTCACCTAACCGAGCAAGCACCAGTCGCGCATGATCGGGACGACGGGCAGGCACGATGACATCAGCACCCGCTTCAGCGAGGCCTTTCGTCGTTTCGAGACCGAGACCAGAATAGCCGCCGGTGACAACAGCAAGCTTGCCAGAAAGGTCCAAGCCTGCAGTGATCTCCGATGGCGTGGAGCGCATCCCGAATCCTGAGCCGAGTGCTTGCTGTGGAGTGCGTTGTTGAGCGGTCACCTCGGGAACGTAGCGCGAATCGCCGGCATGCGATGATGTCGTAATGTCTTCGACGCTGCCTGCCAGCTTTCATCCCGATGATAGCTTTACCGTCGAAGCCGCTAACGGTGGCCTTGTCCACAGTGCCAGCGCCGAGCATGGCGAACGTTTCGAACGCAAGTTGTGGAAAGTTCGCGATGGCGTCTGGTGCATGGTCGGCAACGGACTGTCTAACCAGACCTTTGTCGAGGGACCGGGCGGGCTGATCGCGATCGATACGGGCGAGTGCAACGAGGAGATGCGTTTCGCTCTCACTGCCGTCGCGGCAGAGACAGACTCACCAGTTGTCGCCGTGATTTACACCCACTTTCATTATGTCGGCGGCACACAGGCTGTCACCGACATGGTTGGCGACGTTCCCATCTGGAGCCACAGCGGGGTGGTGGGCAACCGCCAACGCAACAGCTCTGAAGTTGGGCCGGTGGCGCGATCTGGTCTTGTTCACCAGTTCGGTATCACGTTGCCGGCCGAAGGGCCTGACGCTCTCGTCAACGTCGGTCTCGGATTGAGTTTCCGCAACGCCGAGCATGCCCCGTTTACTGAAGGCTTTCTCTATCCGACCGACACCTTTGACACGCCAACCACGGCCTCGATCGCAGGGCTCATCGTCGAAATGACGCCTGCGCCATCGGACGCTGACGATTCGATCACGATCTGGTTTCCCGAGCTGTCGGTCTGCATCAACAACATCGTGTGGCCGGTCCTGTTTAACGTTTTCCCGATTCGTGGTGAGGAGTACCGCGATCCAGGTGGTCTGCTGGTCGGACTCGACCACATCGCCACGCTCGGTGCGGAGCATCTAGTCGGCGCACACGGCCCGCCGATCAGTGGCACCAACACGGTACTCAACGAGGTGCTCCGCAGTAGGGACGCCATCCAGTTCATGTGGGATCAAACGGTCCGTGGCATCAACAAGGGCCTTACCCTCGGCGAACTGACCGAGGCCGTGCAATTGCCGGATCTTTACGCCGATTCGTACCTCCAAACCCAATTTTATGGTGTTGTCGAGCACCATGTCCGTCAGATCCACGCCGGATTGCGTGGCTGGTTCGACGGTGACGAAGCCACGTTATTCCCCGTCCCACCGGTTGAGCGAGCAACCAAGCTCGTCGACGGGTTTGGCGGCGCCCAGGCGGTCCGGAACAAGATTGCCGAGGCCACCGAATCGAACGACATCCGCTG
Organism: uncultured Ilumatobacter sp.; assembly: GCA_938091165.1. Lineage (GTDB taxonomy): Bacteria > Actinomycetota > Acidimicrobiia > Acidimicrobiales > Ilumatobacteraceae > Ilumatobacter_A. The sequence goes on from CALKNK010000016.1 coordinate 78,657, forward strand.
GGCGATCGAGATGGCAACTTGGCTTATCCGCCTTGAGTCGGCTGGCGATGATGATCGAGCCCAGCTCGCTGACCTCTTGCGCGTGGTTGCCCGCCGGACGACGGCAGCGAACATTCGCAACTGGTGCCTCGTCCGAGCTCGCCATCTCGATGGCACTGCAGACACCGACCGCTTTCATGCTCACCGGTTCTCTCTCGCTCAGGTGGAACAGGCCCCGCTCTCCGACGTGTTGGCAACGGTTCGCGTGATGCTCAACCCGATGATGTGCGGTGACGTTGACCAGCAACTGACGATTGAGGTCGGCGACGACCGCGCAGGGCTACATGTCCGCCGCGGCGTAGCCGTCCCGACCGCCGGTTCCCACGACGGCCTGGAGCTCTCGACGTCGACAGCTCTGTGGGCTGCGCTGATGGCAAACAAGACAGGTCTCACGGCGATACTTGCTGCGCCGGAGACCGAAGTAAGCAACCGTGATTCCGTTTCAGAGTTTCTGTCGTGGTTCGAGCACCGCTCGTTCCATCAGTGATCACGCCGTCGATTTGAACGCTGCATCTAACAAATCTTGACAACGGCGATGATCCATCCGGATGTCTGGATCACCGCCGGCCGAAACGTCGGCGGCGACCTTTGTTCCGACACCCCGGACGGAGGCCTCGGTCCCGATGAGCAGTCCGGCTGCCAGCCGGCTGGGCTTCATCGCCTCACTATGATTTCGGCTCCTGCTTCCTCTGGCTCGTCATCAAACAGTTCAGCGGGAAACCCCGGCGCCGTTACCGAGACGCCGGTGGCATCTTCGAGTCGCCGAATAACATTTGGCGACCATTCACGATCGCCATACCGGGCGGCTGCGTCGTTGAAAATGTTGATCATCATCGGGTTCATCTCCAGCGGCACGCCAGCTGCATCAGCGATGTCCTGGAAGAGTCCGATGTCCTTCAACACCAGATCCATCGTGAAGCTGATGTCCCGGCCACCGTTCAAGATCACCTGCCCTTCGGTCTCGTGCACGAACGAGTTACCGCTTGAGATGCGGAACGCCTCGTAGGTGGTGGCAAGGTCGACGCCAGCTGCGGTCATCGTGGTAAGGGCTTCGGTCACGGCGATCAGGTTTGCCGTTGCGAGATAATTCGTCGCCACTTTCAGTACCGACGCCGAGCCAAGATCGCCGGTATGCAGGACCCGACGGCCCAGGATGGTGAGCAGTGGTAGCACTCGCTCGAACGTCGGTCGGTCGGTTCCTGCGAAAATCGAGATATTGCCGGTTGCTGCACGGTGACAGCCCCCCGAGACGGGGCAGTCGACAGCCGCACCCCCCGCACCAGCCACCAGTGCGCCCAGCCGCGCAATCTCAGCCGAGTCGGTCGTGGACATCTCCATCCACACCGTTCCCGGTCGCAGACCGGCAATGACGCCGTCGTCGGCTTCCATCACCGCAGCGGACGCCATGGGCGAAGGCAGACAGGTGATGACCACATCGCACTGCTCTGTCACCGCTATCGGACTTTCAGCTGCGACAGCTCCAAGGGCGACGAAATGGTCAACGCGGGCTGCGTCGAGGTCAAGCGCGACGACGCTGACGCCGTTGCGGAGAAGAGACCCAGCAAGCTTTCCGCCGACGTTGCCCAACCCGATGAATCCGACTCGGACGATTGCGGGGTCAACTGGACCAACGCCAGTCACGAAACAAGCTCCGCGTGACCCGCGGCAGTCACTTCAGCGTCCCACGCAGTTCTCGCAAACACCGTGCGCACGTCCGCTTCGAACGAGGCGAGATCGTGGGTTGATCCGTTTGGGTCAAACGAGTTCTGATCCCACTCGGCGCAGAACGCGGCACACAGGTCAAACCATGGATGATCAGCGAACTCATTTCGCCGGTTGCGATCTCCCCCCAGGTGGTGGGCGAAGTAGTAGCTCTGGAAGACACCGTGTTGCTCAATCACCCAGGCGACTTCCGCTCGAACATATGGGCGCAGCACACTCGCGGCGTACTCGGCATGGTTATGCGGGGCTAGTTCGTCGCCGATATCGTGAAGTAGGGCGGCAACGACCCAGTCGATATCCGCACCCGCTAGGCGGGCTCGCGTTCCCGTTTGTAACGAATGTTGAAGGCGCGTGATTTGATACCCGCCAAGTGAATCGTCAAGCCTCTCGAGCACACCGAGCAGCCGGTCGGCCAACCCGGTGGCGTGCTGCCGCTCGAAGCCGTCAAGCAGCGCGTAATCAGCCGCAGTGCCAAACTGCATCTCGGTAAAGGAAACGACACCAGATGGTGTCGCTGCTGTCGTTTCGGCGGTTGTTGGTTCGAGCATCTTTAGTGTCCTAGCTGTCACTGACATGCTCGAGCTCGGCGGCGAGCTGGTAGACCGCGGTGCCTACCTGGTCGGGCCGCACCTCGAGGTGGGGGCTACCCAGCACGAAGTCCTCGGGCACGCCATCGCCGTCGGGGTAGGCGGCGCACAGCCACGGCTCGTCGGGGTTCATGCTGGCCAGGTGCTCGCAGGTGAGGCACTGGGGTGGTGGTCCACTCGGCATGGTCGTGGGTCCTTTCGTGGGTTAGCGACGGCGGGCGAGACGCCACTGGGTCTCGGGGCCGTCATGGTCGATGTAGCACCCTTGCAGGTGGCGATGACCCCGAGTTGGGTCGAACGACATCCTTCCGTGCAACACACGGTAGTTGTCAACCACGAGGACGTCACCTGCCTCCATGCAAACGTTGAGCTGCTGGCTCTTGCTGTTCAGCCGTTCGGCCAGCCAACGGCGGCCGCGATAATAAATGTCGAGCACTGCAGGGTCGGTGGCGGGGGCGAAATCGAGTCGCGGCGAGTAGCGCAGTTGACGAAGTGAGCCGTCAGGGTTCAACTCGATCAAGGGCGCATGCGCAATCTTCACATCAGTCTCAATGTCGTAGCGAAATTCGATCGGCAGAGTGCTGAGCACCTCGAACGCTTCAGGGTCAGCCGCCGCCAGGGCCTGTACAGCGGCAAGACCGTCGACCACGGTCGAAGATCCACCTGGCGCATCGTTGGCGATGGTGTGCAGGAACTGGATGCCCGGCACCGGTCGACGGTACGGCTGGTCGGTGTGGGCGGTCAGCGCAACCGGCGTGTACGCAAGGTCAATCGGCACCGGATCCGACCGCACGTCGAATAAGTCGCCAAAGTTTGTCGCCGAGATTCGACCAAAGTGCGATGCGATCTCGTAAAGCGCATCCGGCGCCGCCGGTGCACTACGCAGCAGAAAGAAGCCGAGGCGGAAGAAATTCTCCAGCGTCGTTGTTATCGCGGCATTGAATGATACCGGGTCCGTCAGGGCTGCGTAGTCAATGACCGGCGCGTCGATGTCGACGCCAGTCCACGGCACGGGCCGAGGTGGTGCATCGACATCGTCGTCCCCGAATGCGTCAGCAATGTCGCGTTCGGTTAGTCGCATTCGGTGCCCGTCAGAAAACGTGACGTCGACAGACTGCGAGCAGCTCTCGACGACCGCTGTGTCGACAACTGCGAGTTCGATTGCGTGGTCGAGCGGTTCGGTCAGTCGCTGCCCGTTGGTCGCAGCAACCGCACCGGTCGACGTTGAGCGCTCGCGCACCCACAGAGGATGCAGCACGACCGTGCGGCATGCCCTTTCGAGAATGAGCCGACCGCCATCAACTCTGCTGCACAGATCGACTCGGACGGGCACCGCCCCAAACACACCGCTTGATGATTCCAGAACATCAAATTGCACATTGCGATACTGACGGGCCGCTGGAACTTTGCACAGTTGTTCTTTCGTTAATCTGCCATGCTCATACGTTATGGCTCTTCGCCCGCGACTACTCGTCTCCTCTATCGACCGGCTCCAACGGCTGGCTGTCTTCGACGCAGCTGCGCGGAACGGCAGTTTCTCAGCCGCCGGACGCGAACTCGGTCTTGCGCAACCAGCTGTCACTCGCCAAATTCAAGGGCTCGAACAGTCGCTTGGTATCGAATTGTTCGTGAGGCACGCGAACCGCAGCACCTTGTCTGGTCCGGGCCACGCCCTGGCTGCCGCCGTCGACAACGCCTTCACCTTGCTCGAACATGCTGTCGGTGACATCACTGATGTCGATGACATTTTCGTTCTAGCCATGCCGCCCGGTTTCGCGCAGCAGCTCGTCGTGCCGCGACTCGACTCGCTCCAACGAGCACTCGAGAATCGCGACCTCCGGCTGTGGTTGTACGACCGCGAAAGCGAATTGAGCCACAGTCACTTCGATGCTGCTGTGCGCGTCAGCAACGCCGCTTGGTCCGGCTACGACGCAACGCCGCTGTTCGCTGAGCAAGTGATGCCTGTTGCGACTCCTGCACTGGCCGCTCAACTCAACCTGGATCAAGACAGCAGCGCCAAGGATGTCCTCGCCGCGCCGCTCCTGCACATGGACGCAACAGACCGACCATGGATGTCGTGGACCGATTGGCTCCAGTCGTTCGACTTGTCACTCACCCCCAGCCGTCGGAGAGTTGAGTTCAACAACTACCCGACCGTGCTTCAGCAGGCGCTCGCTGGACGCGGCGTTGCGCTCGGGTGGAGCAAGCTCGTCGAAGATCTCGTCGCTGACAATCTGCTGTGCATCGTCGGCCCAGTCGCAACATCTGATCGCGATTATCAGCTGACCTGGCCAACGCGTAGGGCCGGAGCCGCGCTCTCGGCGTTGCGTGGCTGGCTGTACGAGTTGGTTAATGAGTGACGCTACGAGTCGAGCCATCGCTATTCGTACTTACTCGCAGTGATCAAGATCAGTCGGCGCTGACGGCCAAATCAGACCACTTCGCCGGACAGCCACAAGCGTTCAGGTCGTCCAGGAGTCATGCGACACCCACCTTCTGCAACAACGATGACCGGTCAGTTATCAGCTCAACGAATGACGAAGAGCAAACTGATTGGAGGTCCGCAGTGTCCGAGGTGGACGGATTGCTCATCGGGTCAGGTCCGGTCTCTTGACTAGCGCCCGAGCTCGGCACCGATCAACTCGACGGGCGCATCCAGCCGTTCGGCCAGACAGACGGGTGCTAGGTATGAAACCATCCGCATGGCAATTAGCTAGGGACGCGACGCCACAACTTGGACGCTTGGAGAGCGAGGGCACCGGGCTTGGTGAACCGACCGTGCGCACTGTGCTTCGCTGGCCTACCGTACACGGCGATGTCCTACAGTCAACCTCCTGCTACGGACGCTCAGGGACCAGCCCGGCGCCGGTTCAGCCCCGATCGCTCTGCGCTTTCTGATGCGCTCCCGCTAGTGATCCCGGCGATCCCTTTTGGTTTTGTCCTCGGGCTCGCCATGACCGAGTCAGAGATGCCGCTGTGGGCTGCGTGGCTGACGTCGCCGCTGATCTTCGCTGGCGCCGCCCAACTAACCATGGTCACCATTGCAGGCACGGCATCACTGTGGGCAATTATCTCCGCTGTTCTCGTGATTAACAGTCGCCACGTGATGTACAGCGCTGCCTTGGCTCCTTCGTTTAGGCACCAGCCGCGCTGGATGCGACGGCTTGGACCATTTGTGATGGTCGACCAACTCTTCGCCGTTGCGATGCTGCGCACAGATGAACCGCCAGCATCGTTCCGTCGGTACTACCTCACGTTCGGTGGCTTCTTTTTCACGATCTGGAACCTCGCTGTGCCCTTGGGCATGGTGGCTGGCCCAGTCATTCCTGAGTCGTGGCAGCTCAACTTCGCGCCTGTCGTGATGTTTGCTGGTTTAACGCTATTTGCCATCAAGCGGGTACCCGCAGGTGTTGCTGCGCTTGTCGGCGGACTGGTCTCGCTACTGGCAGCCGGGTTGTCAGATCGACTCGGCATCCTGGTCGGTGCGATCGCTGGCGTCCTCGCTGGCGCAACTGTCGACCAATGGCTGACGGTACGCAATGCCCCTGAACCGAATGCTGAGACGGCATGAGCAACGGTGCTGCAGCTCTCGTTCTCGCAGTCGGCGCTCTTGGCACGTATCTGTTTCGCAGCAGCGTGATCTTGCTGTTCGGCGACCGCATATTCCCACCGACGATCGAGAGGGCGCTAGGGAACGTCGGCCCAGCAGTGCTGGCAGCCCTCACGGTGAACCTCGCCGTCAGCGGCGGAGGCGGATCCAGCCTCGAAATCATCGGGGCCGAGATAGCGGCATTGGCCATTGCTTGCGGCGTGGCCGTTTGGCGCAAGAACCTTTTGTGGACACTCGCTGCAGGCATGGCGGCTCTCTTGATCCTCAGCGCCCTCTGAATGACTTCAAGGTTGGGACCTGGTGTCACTCAGATCAGGCGGAAGGTAACACCACAGATGTCGTGCGTCTCACCGCGGCGCGAACGATCGGCGGCGATGAGGTCAACCCCGTCAATGCCTTCACCTCGCTCTCCCACTCGGGCAAATTCCACGGCTCGGTCAATGCCGAGTTCACTCCATCGCGACGCCATTGCAGCAACATCGGCGGCTCCGATGGTGATACCGGCGATTCCGTCAACCACAGATTCGTTGCGGTGCACTTCCCAGCTCGGACCCGCCCAGGCCCAACTGCCGTTCGGTACTGGCTGATCGATCGACACCAAGGCTCCACCAACGTCGCGGGGATGGAGATGTCTCCCACGGATTTTCGGGAAATCCCCTGCCCACACAACACGGACATCATGCTGGGTGATCTGCGCTATCCGGTCATCAAGGTCGTCACACTCGTACATAACCATGTAGCCACCGTCACCCTTGCGCTTTTTAATCAGCCGACCAGCAGCCGTGCCGCCTTCGGTCGGTGAAACGACCTCCAAGAACTGGTCGCCGATCACCATCAACGCGTTACGGAGACCGAACTCGGCAACACCCGGGTCTTCGAAACAAATCGATAGACCAAACGTCTCGCACATTTGACTAACAACGGCGTCAAGGTCAGTCGCAACCAAGGCGACTTGGCGAAGGTGGAACATCAGGGAGTCTCCTGCTAGTTCAGTTGATGATGGGTCCTTTGGTACCACACCATCGTCGGGTGGGTGTTGGCACATCTTCGTCGAATAATCGAAATCCAGCCGATCTAGAGGCCGACTCCGGCGATCAAGCAACGACACTGTACGTTCGCCGCATGTCCTCTCTCCTTGCGCCAAAGCATCCGAATCTTGGCTTTTACGCGCTGGCCGGAGCGCCTGAGTCCCCGCGTGATCTCGTCGAAGAGGTCATCGAAGGCGAACGGCTCGGCTTCGGCACCGCGTTCATTTCTGAGCGCTTCAATACTAAAGAGGCAGCCACGTTGTCGGGCGCTGCAGGCGCCGTATCACACAGCATCGGCATCATCACGGGCGCAACCAACCACAACACTCGGCACCCGATCGTCACGGCGTCGTATGCCACCACGATGCATCGACTGACTGGCGGGCGTTTCTCGCTCGGCATTGGCCGCGGTATCGCACCGATCTTTAAGGCATTCGGGATCCCGCCGATTACGACAGCCCAGATGGAGGATTTCGCTGCCATCATGCGGCGGTTGTGGAAAGGCGACACCGTGATCGGTCATGATGGCCCTATCGGCAGGTACCCCGTTCTACGGCTGGACCCCACTTTCGACGAAGACATTCCCCTTTCAATCGTCGCATTTGGGCCGAACACCTTGGAGTTGGGTGGCCGCGTTTTCGACAACGTGATTTTGCACACTTTCTTCACCGACGAAACGTTGCAGAGATGCGTCGCAACGGTGAAGGACGCAGCCAAAAGGGCCGGTCGCGACCCAGCATCAGTGCGCGTCTGGTCCTGCTGCGCGACGGTCGGCGACCACATCGACGAGCCGCTGCAGTTAAAGAAGACCGTTGGTCGACTAGCCACCTATCTCCAAGCATATGGCGACCTGATGGTGTCGACTAATCGGTGGGATTCAACAGTTCTCGACGCATTCCGAGCAGACGAGGTAGTTTCGAACATCGGTGGGGCAATCGATGCAGTTGCGACGATTGAGCAACTTGAGCACATCGCCACGCTGCTCCCCGACGAGTGGCTCGCTCCAGCTGCAACTGGCAGCCCAAGCGCATGTGCTGCCGCCGTGCATCAGCAGTTCAACCTCGGTGCCGATGCTGTGATCATGCACGGTGCAACGCCCACGGAACTCGCACCGATTCTCCAGTTCATGAACTGAGCATCACCGTCTACACCGGGCATCGCAGGCGGAAATGTTCTGATCCCGCTGCCTACCTGCGACACTTAGCTAATGGCCACGCTCGTTCTCACCGTCATCGGCAACGACAAGTCGGGACTGGTCGATGCACTCGCTGAACCGATCGCAACACACGGCGGTAGCTGGAATCGCAGTCACATGGCTCGTGTGGCCGGCCAGTTCGCTGGTCTCATCGTTGTCTCAGTTTCCGATCGTCAGGTGGCAGACCTCACTGCGAGCTTCGACGCCTTGAACGCGCAAGGTCTGCTCGATGTGCGGGTCGCAATTGCGTCCAACAACGACAAAGCAGCCGAGCCGTCGCTGATGAGCCTGCAACTTGTCGGACAAGATCGGCCCGGAATTATCCGCGAGATCTCTTCCGCTCTTGCCAGTCGCGACGTAAGTATCCTGGAACTAGAGACCGACACGACGTCAGCGCCAATGTCTGCCGAGCCGTTATTTCACGCTAGCGCCATGCTCCATATCCCGCTCGGCCTCGACGAGGACGGACTGCGCGATGCTCTGGAAGACATCGCAAACGAGATGATGGTCGATCTTCGAATCGGGGAATCATCATCAACTTCGGCCGGTTGACTTCAACCGACCGATAATCGACAACAGAGAGGAGGCACAAGTGAGCGATGACAACGCACGGGACCGCGTCAGGCTGACGCAGTTCAGCCACGGCGCCGGTTGAGGTTGCAAACTCGCTCCCGGCGAGCTGGCGCACGTTGTGCGCCATCTGAAATCTGAACATCCCGACGAACTCGTCGTCGGAACCGACACCGGCGACGACGCTGCCGTGTGGCGAATCGACGCTAACCAAGCGATCGTGTCGACAGCGGACTTCATCACCCCGGTGGTCGACGATGCGCGCACATGGGGCCGCGTGGCCGCCGCCAACAGCGTCAGCGACGTCTATGCCATGGGCGGTCGGCCCCTCTTCGCATTGAACCTCGTCGGCTGGAACAAGGACGCTCTGCCCACCGAGTTGCTCTCCGAACTTTTGGCGGGCGGCCAAGACATTGCATCAGCAGCGGGCTTCGCCGTGGTCGGTGGCCACACCATAGACGACCCAGAACCGAAGTACGGCATGTCAGTCACTGGCACCGTGCATCCTGACCAGATCCTTCGCAACAGCGGACTGCGCCAGGGTGACGACGTCATCCTCACCAAACCCCTCGGCATCGGAATTCTTACCACTGCCATCAAGTCCGCCGTTGCGAGCACAGCAGAAACTGACCAAGCAGTTGCCTCGATGGTGAGGCTCAACGACATCGGAGCTCGACTTGCCGTCGATGCGGGTGCCACCGGCGCTACTGACGTCACTGGCTTCGGACTCCTTGGCCATCTCGGCCGCATGGCACTCGAGTCGAAGCTGTCGGTTACCGTCGAGTTCGACGCAATTCCCTTTCTGCCAGGGGCCATCGTTCACGCCGCCTCCGGCGTGATGCCCAGTGGCAGCCGGCGCAACCTGGAGTGGAGCGCTAAGTTCCTTGATGCCGGCAAGCACGACGAAATGCACCAGCTTCTCGTCGCAGACGCCCAGACTTCCGGCGGCCTTGTCTTCGGTGTCGATCCCGGCTCAACGGCGAGCATCCTCGCCGAGCTTGCCGCCACCGGCCACACCGCTGCCCGTATTGGCACCGCCAGCGTTGGTACTCCTGGCATCGTTCTACGCTAATTCGTGCCCGCTTCAAATTAATCGGAACCGCTGTCGGTCTCGCAGTTGGAGTCGTCACGGCTTAGAGCAAGCTGACGCTTTCGACGGACTTACAAAATCGACTGCCTCCCGTTGACGGGCCTCGTCAAAGTGACCAGCGCCCTCCTTGGCGCTGGTGGCAATCATCTCTAACTTTGTCTTACAATTGACGACCTACAGCCCCCGGAGGGTTTCGAAATCAGATTTTGTTGCTTCCGAGTATTGAAAATGAATCGGTAGTAACAAATCGCAGTGCCGCGTTATTGGGCAGTTCCCATGTGAACATCGTCGGATGACACATTCGCACAGCAGCGCCGAGCCCTTAAATGTTGGCCCACGGGTAACCCGATCGATCTGGACTGCGGTCACTGTGGCGGCAATCACCACTGCGATCCTGCTGATCATGCTGTGGCCAAGAGGAGCACCAGAGTCCCCGGGCCTCTTAGCGGCCGGATCAGACCCTGTGACTGCCGACGTCATAGATCGCAGCTTGGTGCCTTGCTCATATGACCCACTGCTCGGCTGCTACACCTTCACTGTCGTGCCGCAGGGTGGCGCCTTTGCCGACGAGTCACTGGTGTTAGACCAGCCACTGGAGACCACTATCAGCAACGGTGACAGCATCTTGGTGGTGGTCAACCGGCTCGACGATGGCACGGTGGTCGTGAGTTTCTACGATTTCGAACGCAGCACGCCAATGCTGCTGCTGTTATTGCTGTTTGTCGCTGTCATCGTGGCGTTCGGCGGGTGGCGTGGCCTCGGGGCGCTCGGTGGGCTCACTATGAGCTTGTTGATCATCGGGGCGTTCGCCCTGCCAGCACTTCTCGCAGGCTCGAACAGCGTGGTAATTGCGCTCGTTACTGCCAGCGTGATCGCTTTCGTTGCGCTATTCCTTGCCCACGGCTTCAACATCTCAACAGCTGTTGCATTGATTTCAACGCTCGCGGCGCTCGCCGTCACCGGAGTGCTGGCTCTGCTGTTCGTTTGGTCATCGAACCTCACCGGGCTCGCGGACGAGTCCGTTGGCTACCTGGACGTACTCGGTGCTTCGATCGACCCGCGAGGGCTTCTCCTCGCTGGCATCTTGATCGGCTCACTCGGAGTGCTCGATGACGTCACTGTCACTCAAGTATCTGCCGTACTGGAACTCAAAAGCGCTGCGCCGCACGCAACTACCAAAGAGCTGTACCAGCGTGGCGTTCGGATTGGACGCGACCACATTTCCTCGACTGTGAACACGCTGTTCCTTGCATACGTAGGGGCCTCTCTCCCGCTGCTGTTGCTCTTCCGTCAAGCAGGCCAAACATTCGGGTCCGTTGCCACCCAAGAGATCGTCGCAGTCGAGATCGTCCGCGCTCTCGTCGGCTCCATCGGCCTCGTGTCTGCAGTACCGATCAGCACCTATCTTGCCGCCCGCATTGTCTCTATCAGCGACGAGGCAACTGCAACGCCCGCCACCGGTTCCGCTGCGTGATTCAGCCGCTATTGCGTAAAGGCATTTTCGGGAATAGAGGCAAAAACATCTGCCGAGTTCGTGGACACTTTGGCTATCGTGTGCACCGGCTTGATTAATCCTGCGGAGGGCCTACGCGGAGTAAAACTGCCTTAGACCGTTCGACGCTGAACGGCCACTGATTGTCGTGGAGACCTGCATCTTGACGACGCCAGCGAATCGGAAGTCGGAACGGTCGGAAAGGCGACCCTGGACGAGTGCAACACCGATCCTGTGCGGTGGTTTGAAACTTCAAACTTGTTGCACCAGATGGTGACGGCGTCTGCCCTGCGACCGATGAGGATTTCAAATCCGGAAATATCGTCAGACAGCGTTCACGCAGTCGGGGGTCCAGCGTGCCGAGCTGAGGATGCGGCTGTCCTCAATCAGCCAGGCCGCCGTAGCGTCACGGAGTTCAAGCACCATCTGGACGGAGCCGCCATGCATTACCGGTGCGGCAAACTCCATTTCCGCTCGCCCAACTCGCTTAGCGCCTGGCACCATAGACTCCTCAAGGAACGCCCAGTTTGCAGCATTGTTGACATGATTAAAGGGGTCGAGGTCCGCTCGCCTCACCGTCCACTTCGACCGTTCCGCGGTCGCCGTAGGACCAGGCAGGACCAAGCGCGCGGACACCTTGCGGCCACCGCAGGCTGGGCCGTAGATGTCAACGAATTGGTCAGACAAGGGCGTCGGGCGACCCGTGCCGTTTGCCACTTGCACCCACACACTGCTGCTGAAAATGTCGGCCCCAGCGTCACCGCGGATGCGCGTCGTGCGTTCGGCCCAGCTCCGGCCCATACCCGTGCAGTAGGTAGAGAGCTCGACGGCTTCGTCCAGCATCGCTGGATGGCGCACCTCGATGAGGGTTCGCCGCACAATCCATTCCCACGCACCGTCGAGGCCAGCGTCAGTTGCATCGTCGCTTGCGACGTCTTGCAACATACGCGCTGTCGCGTCGAGCCGAAGCTGTCCACTGGGGTCGACGTCACTCAGCCGCACCACTCTTTCGATCTGGAACGATCGCGTACTCGGCGTGGGTTCGATCAGCTCGGACGCTCCAGTCTTTGCGCTCATGACCTTGATGCTCGCACATGAGGACTACGTCCAAAGGGGCCGACGAAACTACGGTCAGATCATGCTCATTGTCGCTGGATCGATCATCACCGAATCGGGAGGGCGCGGGCCGTTCTTCAACGCGGTGCAGCCCATGGTTTCAGCAACACGCGAGGAGCCAGGGTGCCATGAATATGCCTTTACACCTGACCCGACTGACGACAACCGAGTGCTGCTTTATGAGTTGTGGGAAGATCAGGCTGCGCTTGACCGGCATTTCTCCAGCGCCCACATGGCTGACTGGCAGAAGAAGCGGAAAAGCCTCGCAATAGCCAGAGCCTCCATCAAGAAGTACACCATCTCATCAGTCGCGGACCTCGGATGAACGCCTCGGAACGCAATAATAAGCCCGACCCGATCTTCGAGTGTATGGACAGGTGGTACGCACACTTGCGCGGCGAACTCAACGGCGGCTTCGACGCGTTACTTCATCCGGATTGCATCTTTTTCTCTCCCGTCGTGTTCACGCCACAAGAGGGCCGTGAGATCACCAAGGTGTACCTCAGCGCTGCTGGAGGGACACTCGGCGGCGACTCCGACGTCGAGACGAAGGCCACGTCATCTGGTTCGGGCGAGTTTGGCTATATCAAGACAATCCTGCAGGGCCATCACGCAATGCTTGAGTTCGAGACCACGGTCGCTGGCAAGTACGTCAACGGCGTCGACATCATCACCTGCGATGACGACGTCATGATCACCGAGTTCAAAGTCATGATGCGGCCGTTGCAGGCCGTCAACGCGGTGCACGCCCAAATGGGGGCCATGCTCGAACGAATGGCCGCCGCTCGCGACGGGGCAACGTCATGACGAGTCCGACGGTCCAGCACTTCGATGTTGTCATTGTCGGCGCTGGCATCTCCGGCATCGGTGCCGGTTACCACCTGCAGCAAGACTGCCCGGACCGCAACTATGTGATCCTCGAAGGCCGTGACGATCTCGGCGGGACCTGGGACCTGTTCCGATACCCCGGCGTGCGCTCCGACAGCGACATGCACACTTTGGGCTACAGCTTCAAGCCGTGGACCGAGGCCAAGGCCATCGCTGACGGCCCATCGATCCTCACCTATGTGCGCGAAACGGCTGCTGAATTCGGCATCGACCAAAAGATGCGTTTCCAGCACATGGTCACCGACGCTTCGTGGTCGAGCGAGACGTCAACCTGGACCGTGACCGCACAGGTCGGCGCCGAGGGCGACACGCAGACCGTCGCGTACACCTGCAACTACCTGTTCATGTGCTCCGGCTATTACAGCTACAAGGGCGGGTATGAGCCCGAATTCCCGGGGAGGACAGACTTCGCTGGCCCCATCGTCCACCCGCAGAAGTGGCCGGAGGACCTCGACTACGAGGGTAAACGTGTCGTCGTGATCGGATCTGGCGCGACAGCAATGACCTTGGTGCCGGCGATGGCCACCACCGCCTCGCACGTTACGATGCTGCAACGCTCGCCCACCTACGTCGTGTCACGCCCCGCCGTTGACCCGATCGCGAACGGACTCCGCAAGGTGCTCCCCGACAGCACGGCCTACGGAATCACACGCTGGCAGAATGCCACGCTCGGCGAGTTCTTCTACAAGCAGACCCGAACCAAGCCCGACAAGATGCGCGAGAAGCTGCTCAAGCTGGCGAAGAAGGAACTTGGCGACGAGACGGTGGCTGAGCATTTCACACCCGAGTACAACCCGTGGGACCAGCGGTTGTGCTTGATCCCCGACAGTGACCTCTACAACTCGATCAACAACGGCGACGCCTCTGTGGTCACCGCCGAGATCGACACGTTCACCGCGTCGGGCATTCTGTTGACCAACGGTGAGCACATCGATGCCGACATCATCGTCACCGCCACCGGCCTTCAGCTTGTCACCATCGGCGATATGGACTTCGCCGTCGATGGCCAACCGGTCGATTTCTCGAAGACGTGGACCTACAAGGGGATTGCCTACTCCGACGTGCCCAACATGGCGTCATCGTTCGGTTACATCAATGCGTCGTGGACCCTACGCGCTGATATCACGTGCCAGTGGGTCTGCCGTCTCCTCAACCACATGACCGAGTCGGGCATGACGCAGGCCACCCCGCGGCTGCGACCCGAGGACGCCGACATGCCCGAGCGACCGTTCATCGACGATTTCTCCGCGGGCTACATGGCACGGATGATGCCGCTCCTCCCCCGCCAGGGTGACCGCGAACCATGGATCAACACGCAGAGTCATCGCGCCGACAAGAAGTTCATCGCCAAGGCTCCCATTGTCGACGGTGTCATGCGTTTTGGCGCCGCTCGAGTCCCCGCAACGACGGCGTGACCTCGATTGCCCAGCGAACATTTCAGCCGGCGAAGTTGGCGGCGATGCGCTGCTGGAGATACTCGGCGGCGGTGATGGGCGCGTAGCGGCCACTCGGCCCGTGGATGATCGCATCGCAGTCGGCCTGGGCAAAGAAGTCGATTTCTATCGATTCCCCGGTGAGAACCATGAACTCTCACGGACCGGGTCGCCCATCCACTGCGTGCAGCGCGCCGAGATCATCCTTGACTGGTTCGCGGCCAAGCTGGGCTGACGCGCTGACCAGCCTCCTCAGCTGTTGAGCGAGAGCGGCGCCCGACTAGCTTCTGGCGATGTCGAAGATTTCACTCATTGCCAAGCTCACTGCCGCCGACGGAAAGGCCGCCGAACTCGAAGCCGTGCTCGCCGAGGTGGTCGCCGCAGCCGACGAAGAAGCCGGTCTCGAGATCTACAGCGCCCATAAAGACACCGCCAACGAAGGCGTGTACTTCTTTTTTGAGATGTACACCGATGGCGAGGCCCTGGGCGTTCACGGCAAGGGCGACGGCATGAAAGCCGCCATGGGCAAGTTCGGCGGACTGCTCGGCGGTCGCCCGGAGATCACGATGATGGAACCTGTCGTCGCCAAGGGCATCGATATCTGACCGACCGCGGTCGACATCGATGCGGCGACGCAGCGGTGATCGGGTCCGTCGGCTTGCTGACGGTTGACCTTGTTGCGATGGCCATCAACCCGTTCACCATGCTCACGTAGCACCGCTGATGTCCGAGCCAAACCAGCGTCCGGTCAACACGAGACCAGAGACGTGACGATTGCGATCGACGAACCAGTGGCGAACTGCTATCGGAGAAACTCGTTCAGCATTGCCGCAGATCGAGCCGGGTCCTGCATCATCCACCAGTGACCGAGCCCGTCGAGCTCAGCCACGCTCGCACCCCACTGCTGTGCCACGCCGCGCGCAATGTCGGGGCCACCGGTGAAGTGGTCGTCATGGGCGATGACTACCAACGTCCTCGGGCGATGTGCGAGCGCCGCGAACTCAGCACCCCACATCGACATATGCGGCTGGACGGCTGACCGGTACAGCGACAGGATGCATGCACCCATAGTCGCGCCGTTTGCCTCGGCACATGCCCGTGCACCCGCCTCGGTCATGCCGGCTTCAACCAGCATGGGCACACGATCCCCGACCGGCATTGCGGCGACCGCTTCGACAAAGGCCTCACCCTCTCCGGGTGTCTGCCAGACCTGCGCCATGTCGTGCCACACGTAGCCAGCGTCCGCGGTCCCGGCGATGTCGGTCACCAGCGCGCTCACCAGATCGGGCCGAGCCGTGGCCGCGCGTAGCGCATGACCGGCTCCCCAGTCGTGACCAACCAGGTCGACCGGTCCGTCGAACTGTTCGAGTTCGGCCACAAGCCAGTCTCGGTAACCGTCGGACGTGGGATCGAAGTCGTCCGGAACGGGCGCCCCGAATCCGGGCGGCGACAGCCTGACAAGGTCGTCGCGGCGCATGTGCGCGAGCATCTCATCCCAGATCGCGGGAGCTTCCGGCACCCCATGAACAAACACGACGGTCATGACACGAGCTCCAGCAGATGCTCCCGGTCGGGGCCCGGGGTCAGCTCCGTCGATACCTTGTCGGCACAGTCGTCGATCACACGCTCAAGGAAGCAAGGCATGGCAAGAAGGTAGTGCACCTCGGTGACCTCACCAGAAAACACGGTTGACCAGGGCCGGAGCCCTGGTCAACTGAATACTTCTTTGGTGTCGAAGATGGGACTTGAACCCACACGCCCATTAATAGGGCACTAGCACCTCAAGCTAGCGCGTCTGCCAATTCCGCCACTTCGACGTAGTGCTGAACCCGCAACGTTAGCGCAGGCTTTGGTGGGCTACACGCGCTCCAAGAGGAAAGTCACCGCAACGAGGGTGAAGATCCAGATCAGAGCTAAGACGAACGTGATGCGGTTGAGGTTCCGCTCAGCTGCTGTGGACCCGAGTGCCGCGCCACCGCCGCCACCGAACATGTCAGAGAGCCCGCCACCGCGCCCGCTGTGCATCAAGATGCCAGCGATGAGACCAAACATGGAGACCACGTTCAACACCAGGGTGATATAAAGCATGACGTCACGCACGGAGCCAGATCCTAGCGGTGGCAACCACTGTTCGAAGCTCACGCATCCCGGCAATTCAGGGGTCCGGTTGCCAGCAGCCCCGCCGGTAGGTCAAAGTTGGCTCAGTCTCAACATGCGGCGCGATCATTTCCTCTACCCCAAGCTCGGCGTAGATAACACTGACGTCATCCAACGCTGAACTGGATCAAGCGTGCGAATTCGTCAGGGTCCAGACTTGCTCCCCCGACGAGTGCTCCGTCGATATCCGGCTGGCCCATCAACTCGGCAGCATTTCCAACCTTGACGGATCCACCGTACTGCACGCGGAGCGCATCGGCGGTTGCGTCGTCCGTGAGGCTGCGCACCCGCTCTCGGATCGCATGACATACCGACTGAGCATCGTCTGCTGTCGCTGTCTTGCCGGTGCCGATGGCCCAGATTGGCTCGTAGGCGATCACGAGCATGGCGATCTGTTCGTTGCTCCGACCGGCCATGGCAGCCTCTATCTGAGCCAGAACTCTAGTTTTGGTCTCGCCGACCTCTCGCTCTGCAAGCGTTTCTCCGCAGCATACGATAGGCGTCATGTCGTGCTGTTGGATAGCGGCCACCTTCTTGTTCACCATGTCGTCGGTTTCGCCAAAAATTTCGCGACGCTCGCTGTGGCCGACGACCACGTACTCGACGTTCAACTTCTTTAAGAAGACTGGCGCTACTTCGCCAGTGAACGCACCGCTGTCTTCCCAATGACAGTGCTGAGCCCCAACCTTGAGATTGAGGTCTTCACTCTCGATCAACGTTTGCACACTCCGGATGTCCGTAAACGGCGGGTGAATGCTCACATCGATTTCATCAAAGGTGTCCCTTGGTAAAAGGTAGTGCAACTTCTGCACCGTCTGAATGGCCTCGAAATGGTTGAGGTTCATCTTCCAATTGCCAGAAATAAGGATTTTGCGAGTCATGTTGTCATTCCTATTCTGAGAGCTGCAAGGCCCGGGAGGTCGCCGTTCTCGAGAAGTTCGAGGCTGGCTCCTCCCCCGGTCGACACATGATCGACTTCGTCCTCAAGCTTGAATTGTGCGAGAGCAGCTGCGGAGTCTCCACCGCCCACGACGGTAAAGGCTTTGGTGTCGGCCATCGCCTGCGCCACGGTGTGAGTCCCCGACGCAAAGCGTTCATCTTCGAACATGCCCATCGGTCCGTTCCAGAACACCATGCGGGCGTCCATAATGACGTCGGTGAAAGCGGCTGCCGAGCCGGGCCCAATGTCGTAACCGATGTTGCCCTCACCCAACCGACTCCCAAACTGAGCGAAGTTGCCCTCTCCGTCTAGACCGTTGATGTCGTCGGGAAGATAGATGGTCTTTCCAAGTGCAGCCGCCTTGGCCAACAAGCCAGCGCACACCTCGACCTGGTCGAGTTCGTGCAACGATGCGCCCACCTGCTTTCCCTGAGCGAGGAAAAAGGTAAAGCACATTGCGCCGCCAATGACGATTTCGTCGACAATGTCGAGAAGCGCCTCAATCACGCCGAGCTTGTCCGACACCTTGGCACCACCGATCACAGCAACGAACAGTTGCTTTGGCTTATTGCGCAGACCTAGCAGGACGTCGACTTCCTTCTCCAACAGGCGCCCCATGGCCGAGGGGACGTGTTGCGGTGGGCCAACAATCGAGGCATGCGCTCGGTGTGACGCTCCGAACGCATCGTTGACATAACCGTCGATGCGGTCAATCAATTGCCCAACGAAGTCTGCGCTGTTCCCGGTTTCACCCGGGTCGAAGCGAAGGTTCTCGATCAACTCCACACCGGGCGCCAGTTCGGCGAGCCGGGCGCGAACAGCACCCATAGCGTACCTGGGGTCAGGTACGCCCTTCGGCCGACCGAGGTGACTCCCGCATACGACGAATGCGCCTCGTTCGGTCAACCAATTGATGGTCGGCAAAGCAGCACGAATCCGAAAGTCATCGATGATCGTGCCACTTTCGTCGAGGGGCACGTTGAAGTCGGTCCGTACGAAGATGCGCCGACCCGACAGATCACCGAGGTGAGTTTCAAGATCCTCGAGGCGTGGAATGTCAGTCATGAAACGCCGTGTTCAGCGCTCGACCTTGGCGCCAGCGAACATCGTCATGTCAACAAGCCGATTCGAATAGCCCCATTCGTTGTCATACCAGCCGTTGACTTTCACCATTTTACCCTGTACCTGGGTCATGCCGGCGTCGAAAGTGCAGCTCGACGGATCGGTCACGATGTCGCTCGACACAATCGGTGCTTCGGTGTAGGTGAGGACGTCCTTGAGCGGACTGGACGTAGCTGCCGTGGCGAAGGCAGCGTTGATCTCTTCGACGGTTGCTTCATTTTTCAGGTTGGCAGTAAAATCTGTCAGCGAACCGGTCGGCACGGGCACACGCAGGGCGCCGCCGTCGAGTTTGCCCTTCATCGATTCCATCACCAATGCCGTGGCTCGCGCTGCACCGGTCGACGTCGGGATGATGTTGATCGCCGCGGCCCGAGCCCGGCGAAGATCTTTGTGCGGACCGTCGACCAACGCCTGGTCACCGGTGTACGCATGAATCGTCGTCATGAGGCCTTCAACGACACCGAAGGCATCGTCAAGAACCTTGACAAGCGGCACAATGCAGTTAGTCGTGCAGCTTGCGTTCGAAATCACCTTGTGTTGGCGGATCCGGAAATCTTCGTGGTTGACGCCGTACACGAATGTGGCGTCGGCTTCGCTGCAAGGTGCCGACACGATGACTAGCGGGGCCCCAGCATCAAGGTGCGCAGCCGCAGCATCGCGGGAATTGAAAAAACCGGTCGACTCGATGACTACGTCGACGCCAAGTTCGCCCCACGGCAAATCCGCTGGGTTGCGTTCGCTGAGCACCTTCAATAAATCGTTCCCAATTTTTATACCGTCTTCGACAACCTTGACCGTGTCGGGAAAGCGATTCAACACCGAGTCATACTGCAGCAGGTGAGCCATCTGATCAAGTGAGCCCAGATCATTGACAGCAACAAACTCAATGTCGGCGCCCTGCGCTCTTGCCGCACGGAAGAAGTTGCGGCCGATCCGTCCGAAGCCGTTGATGCCAACGCGAACTGTCATGTGGAGATCCTTTTTGGGTCGGTGTCGAAGGTTTTCAAGCAGCAAACAGCATGCCGCCGGCCGGTTCGGCCTCCTCTTGACTGTAGCGGCTTGCACCAGCGCTACTCGATGACACAGCGCTGCTCTTCGGCGGCGGTGCTAGCTTGCGAGGCCGGTGTGTCTCAGGTCGCCAAGTTAAGATGCTTTGCACGCACTGCGACGCCTCGAGCACGGAGCCGAGCGGCCAGTTCCTCGGTCACTGCCACCGATCGATGTCGTCCGCCAGTACACCCAATGGCAACCGTTAAGTAGCTCCGACCCTCGGCTTCGTACTGCGGGAGCAGCGAGGCGAGAAGCTCATCGATGCGCCCGACGAAGTCTCGCCCAGCCAACGTCTCAAGGACGTAGTCACTGACTTTTGGATCGTGACCGGTGAGTGGCCGCAATGCCTCGTCCCAGTGCGGATTGGGCAAGAAGCGGACATCGAGCACCATGTCAGCATCAAGTGGCAAGCCATGTTTGAAGCCAAAGCTCTCCACGGCGACCTGCAATTGCGACTCGGTACCTGTGTCGAACGCATGCAGAATTCGATCTTTCAGCTGGTGCACATTGAGGTCGGTCGTATCGATTACGAGGTCCGCTGCGCCGCGCACCACATCAAGTTCAGATCGTTCCAGCGCAATCGCCTCGACTAGACCGGCCGCTTCGCCGGCAAGCGGGTGGCGACGCCGGGTGGCGTCGTAGCGTTTGACGAGCTGCTTGGTGCTTGCATCGAGGAAAAGCAGCCTCACCCGGTGCCCATCCGAGCGCAACTTGGCAACCTTTGGCAACACATTTTCGTGATCTCGTCCGCCAACAAGCGCGAGCTGCGAGATCTCATTGCCCGGTTGGGCGGCGAGGTCGACGATCGTGTCGACGAGCGCCGTCGGCAGGTTGTCGACCACGTACCAGCCGAGATCCTCAAGCACATCTGCCGCGCCTGAACGTCCCGCTCCCGACAGCCCGGAAATGATTACGACTTCAGCCACTCTTCAGAACATTACCAACCGTCATGCAACATCCGTTTACGGTTGTGCTTTAGCAAAGACTTGACGTCCCTGGGCGCCAAATCGTCAGCGACGACCACCGTCGACCAGGAACTGCTGAGCAGAGCATGCAGCGCCGTCGTCGGAGGCTAGAAACAACACCATCTGAGCGAACTCTGCCGGGTAGATCCGCCGCTTGAGTGCCTGATCGCGCAATGTTTCTGTCTCGCCTTCTTCGCTCCACCATTTGGTCAACTGCTTTTCGGTCGCAACCCACCCTGGTAGCACCGTGTTGACCCGCACATTGTCCGGCCCAAACGTACGAGCTAGCGTCCGCGTAATTCCCTCTACTCCTGATTTAGCAATCGCGTAGCCTGGAAAGAAGTCTTCTTGCATCATGTAGCTGCTTGACCCGATGTTGATGATCGATCCGTTCTGTCTTTCGATCATTTCAGGTGCTGCGGCTTGAATCGTGAAGAAGTAGTGCCGCAGGTTCGTGTTCATGCGGTCATCCCAGTCGTCTGCCGACAATCCCTCCCAGGTATGACGTTCATCGTTCGCTGCGTTGTTGACGAGCACCGTGAGTCCTCCGAGGTCGGACTGCGCCTGGCGCACCACTGCCTGCGTTGCGCTGATGTCGACCAGGTCAACCTCATAAAAATGCGGGGTGTGGCGCGGGTTCGAGGCCGTGCATCGCTCAATCGTCTCGACACCTTTGTCCGCGTTAATGTCCGCAAAGCCAACCTTGCTTCCTTGCCGGACGAATTCTTCAACGATCGCAGCCCCGATTCCCTCAGCTCCACCTGTGACAAAGACGGTTCGGTCGACGAGCGAGGGATATGTGGCGTAGGTGGCAGTGTTCGGGACGTTCATCAGTTACTCCATGCAGGTATGTCATCGAAATGATATGGCTACGGCGAAAGATGAGGATTGCACCTCTCGCGTGAACCTCGGACACCAATTTTTCGGCTCGCGTCGCAAATATCTGCAACGAAGATTCCTTCGGCTTGCCGGGATACTGCCAGTTCGACGCCAACAACAAGCGAGCCGGGCATCTGATCAAGAACGCAGCAGTTTTGGGCAGACTCAGTTACCTGCTCGGACAGCGACTCACCCAAGTAGCCAACCTACCCATCCCCGGCCCAACCAATCGTTACCCACGAGCGCCACGAAACGAGAAATACCAACGTCGACCGGCGGCCTGAAGTGGCCTACGACTCCTCAGTCGAAAGGTCGTGGCCGGATGGGTTCAGCGCGACCCTCTCGATTGTCAAAGGACCGAAGAGAGTTCAAGTGCAGTATGCATCAGCATCCTGCAGGTCACAAACACCTCCACACCGACCAAGCCTTCCACGCTGCTGCCATCGGGTCACTCCGTCCCCGGCTATCGCATCTTGCAAAGGCGCACATACAGCAGCCGAGGAAATGCTGCAGCGGCTGCGTAGGACTCGGACCGAGCCAAAAATCCCGATGGTGGCGAGGGCTCAACCATCCGCTCGATTACAAGACCATGCTCGGCCAGGGCGTTCACGTAGCGCGACATCGGCCGATGGATAAACCGGACGAACACATCTTTTTCGACCTGTTCCACCGTCGAGGCCTCTACCAGATACGGACCGAGACGCCAGTACTGCTCTGGGGGGTCGACCGTGTGATCGTCAATCCAGCCGGAATCGGGCGTTTGCAGGATCGGGTGATTGAGAAAAAAGCAGAATCGACCGCCGAGTTCAAGTACTCGCGACACCTCGGCGATGGCATCGTCGACATCGTTAATGTGCTCAAACACTAAGCACGCAACGATCGCATCGAAGCACTCATCGGCAAACGGCAATGAAGCCGCCCCTGCTCGAGCGAACGCTGGGCCACCTCCGCGCTCTGCAGCAACTCGCACACAGTTCCATGTCGGGTCGATGCTGACGACGGTGCTCCCCTGGGCGCTAGCAAGACGCGAGATTTGACCGTCGCCACAGCCAATGTCGAGGACATGTCGAGCTCCCGCTAATTCCGCTCCCGCCATCGGCAGGATCTGCTCTTCGTATTCGGGATCCGCCCCATCGGTAAATCCGTCGATCCACCACCCGGCATGATCCTCCCAAAGATTCTCGTATTGCTCGTCCACCCGCGCAGGCTACGCACGACTCATCTACCGTGGAGGGATGTTGTTTTCTGTGTGGCCTCATCCCAGCCGGCAAATGAATGAAGTACTTGACCTTGCGACAATGGCCGACGACGACGGCTGGTACTGCTTCTGGTACGCGGATCACTACATGGAGAACACCGATGACAAGTCATTCAAGCCGGGTCCGGTTCATGAGTGCTGGACCGTGCTGCCAGCTATCGCAGCGGTCACCGAGCGCGTTCGGCTCGGGCCGCTTGTGTCTCCAACATCGGTCCACCACCCGGCGCTTCTCGCTAACCGTGCCGGAACCCTCGACCAGCTCTCGAACGGACGGTTCGTACTCGGCCTCGGCGCCGGCTGGCAGATCAATGAGCATGCCGCGTACGGCATCGAATTAGAAGTGTCCGGGACACGCGTCAGCCGGTTTGAAGAATCCATTCAAATCATTAAGTCATTACTCACCAAAGATCACACGACCTTCAAGGGCAAGTTCTACGAGTTCACCGACGCACCATGCGAGCCCAAACCGGTCCAGTCCCCTCTGCCGATCGCCGTAGGGACGGGTAGCCCCCGCATGCTGAAAATAACCGCCCGCCATGCCAGCGACTGGAACACCTGGGGCGCTCCTGAACTTGCTGCCGAACGGCACGCCAACTTCACCAGGGCGTGCGAGTCAGTTGGCTCCGACGCCTCTACCAAACACACGTCGGTGCAGGCAATGTTCTTCCTCGATGGCAACGCCGCCGAACTAACCGGAAGCCCAATGGCAAGTCGCTCCATCGCCGGTTCGAACGAACAGATTATTGATGCCCTCGGTCAGTACGCCGCAACCGGGTTCAAAGAAGTCATCATTCCTGACTTCACCCTAGGCACCAACGCAAAAGAACGCCGTGATGCCTACGCCCGCTTCCGCGACGACATAATTCCCAAGGCGAGCTGATTCACTCGCTGTGAAACTTGGCATGGATAGCTTCGGCGACTGAATTTGGCAAAAAGCTGTGTGCCTGCAGTTCTTCCAAAGATGCCTGCTTAACCTTGGTGATTCCGCCCATCGCCTTCAGCAGCTTCTTCTTTCGAACCTCCCCCATGCCGGCGATGTCATCGAGTGAACTTCCCACCATTGATTTGCTCCGTCGTTCTCGATGAAACGTGTTGGCAAAGCGGTGCGCCTCATCGCGAATACGCTGCAGCATGAACAGTGCTTCGCTCCCCCGACGAAGTTCGACTGGTTCCGACCGACCCGGCACGTAGATCTCCTCGAATCGCTTCGCCAAGCCGGCCACAGGAATCTCGTCGGCGAGACCGAGTTCTTGCACGACCTGGTACGTTGCGCTGACCTGGCCCTTGCCACCGTCGACGAGCAAAAGTTGCGGCGGATAGGCAAACTTGCCGGGCTTGCGTTCTTTGCCCTCCACACCCTCACCGTCGAGACCCGTGCGTTCGCTGACCGGACGGTCACGCTCGTCGAGGTAAGCCTGCAGCCGGCGACGAACGACTTCAGCCATCGCCGCGTAGTCGTCACTCTGCCCACCGACGACCGAGCCCACTTCGTTGACTTTGAACCGACGGTATTCGCGCTTGGCAGGAAGTCCATCTTCCATAACAACCATCGAGCCGACATAATTCGTACCCTGAATGTGGGCCATGTCGTAGCACTCAATCCGCAACGGGGCTTCGGGTAGCTCGAGCGCGTCCTGCAGTTCAGTAAGCGCCCGACTGCGCGTGTTGTGATCACTGGCACGCTTCATCCGGTGCCGCGTGAACTCCTCCTTCGCATTACGCGTGACCGTCTCAAGCAGCGTGACCCGATCACCGCGCTGCGGCACACGGATCTGCACCCTCGAGCCTCGAGCGAGTTCGAGCCACTCTTCGTACACCTCTCGGTCGTCAGCCTCATACGGCACCAACACGTGCTTGGGAACACCAAGAATCGGTTTCTCCCCATAAAGGTTCTCGAGGATTCGATTAATCAATCCACCTGGTGTGAGATCTTCGACCTTGTCGAGAATAAACCCCTTGCGACCAACGACTCGGCCCTTGCGGATGTAAAACATCTGCACTGATGCCTCAAGCTCGTTTTCGGCGATCCCAATCACGTCGAGATCTTCATTCTTGTCGGCCACCATTTGCTGCTTCGAGATAGCTTTCTTGACCGCTTCGAGTCGGTCGCGAAGCCGAGCGGCTTGTTCGAACTCGAGGTTGGTCGCAGCCTGCTTCATATCGGCGTTAAGCCGACTGACGATCTCGTCGGTGTCGCCGTCAAGGAACTGGCACAGCTCGGTGACAAGTTGCCGGTAGGGCATTTCCTCAATCTCACCAACACACGGTCCGGAACACTTCTCGATATGAAAAAGCAGGCACGGCCGGCCTAATCGCTTGTGCTCGTTGAACTTGCTTTGCGTGCACGTTCGGACAGGAAAACTACGCAGCAACAGGTCGAGTGTGTCACGGATCGCGTAAGCATGGGCGTACGGTCCGAAGTAGCGGGTGTCTTTTCGTTTGCGCCCACGCATCACCTGAGCGCGCGGCCACTGCTCACTCGACGTCACGGCAAGGAACGGGTAGCTCTTGTCGTCGCGAAGCCGAACGTTGAAGCGAGGGTCGTGCTGCTTGATAAGGCTGTACTCCAGCATCAACGCTTCGACTTCGTTCCCAACGATGGTCCACTCAACAGACTCCGCCGTCTGCACCATCTGCGCCGTACGGGCGTGCATGTTGCGCGGATTCTGAAAGTAGTTCGACAGGCGTTGACGTAGGTTCGATGCTTTGCCGACGTAAATGATGCGTCCGTTGCGGTCCTTAAACTGGTAGGAGCCCGGCGCTTCCGGGATCGTGCCGGCTGGTGGACGCTTGATCACAACCACATTGTGCCCCACCCGCCGACTCGACGTGCAGGCCATCGGCTACCTCATTATGGCCGCAGTCCCCAGAAGCTGGTTCTGACTCAGCCTCGCCAGGTACCGTGGGAGTTGATGTCCGACACCTTTCAAGCGATGTTCCGCCGCCGCCCGAACGACGGATGGTTCCGTCTCGGCAAGTACGACATGACCACGACAGACATCATTTGTGGATTGTCGATCGCCACGATGTTCCTATGGGGTCTGAGCCCGGTGGCGTTCAACAAGCTGGTCTTCTTCGCTCCGAAGGTTCGCAGTGGCGAAGTCTGGCGCATTGTCACCTGGCCGATCGCTGAACCGCCTAACTTCTTTGCGCTCCTCGGCGTCGTATTTTTCTGGATGTTCGGCCAGCAAATCGAAGCGCTGTTCGGCCGAAACCGATTTCTTGTTTGGGTCCTCGCCACCACGATCATTCCGGCCGTGTCGCTGACCTTGCTCGGCGCTGTCAACAACGAGTTTGATTTCGCAAGCGCGAACCTTGGACTCAGCACGCTGTTTCTCGGTGGTATCTGGGTATACGCAGCTACCTACCCCGGCGTGAAGTGGTTTGAAGTCGTTCCGCTCTGGGCAATCGCAGGCGTATTCACGATGCTGCGCCTACTTCAATTTACGGGCGTGCGCGCCGGTGGAGCAGTGCTCTTCCTACTGATCTCCGTCGCTGCGGCGCTTGTTGCTGGCCGCTCTCTCGGCCTTGCGACCGGTTGGCCGATTCCACATGTTGATCTGTCTAGCGTCGGCAACAGTTCGCGAGGCTCGTCCAAGAGGCAAAAAACTCCAAAGCGGAAGCGCTCGCGGAGGTCGGGGGGCGGAAGCGTGGTCGATGGCCCCTGGCAGAATGCTCCTGCGCCGACCGCACCTCCGGTTGGACCGTCCGCTTCTGATCAGGCAGAACTCGACGGCTTGCTCGATAAAATCGGCGCCAACGGTATGGATGCGTTGAGCGGCGCCGAAAAAAAGCGCCTTAACGAACTCAGCAAACGCCTGCGCAATTCCTAACCCAGCGCGCAAGCGCCTTTGCTAATCCCAAGAGGCACCGTCTCAGTAACTGGGCGTCATCCCATACGGTGATGAGCTCAACCCGCACACTAAGCGTCGTGGACTTGCGGCCCAAACAGTCATTCGCCAAATCGCACGACTCAGCCGCGAGGCATACAAATGAAGATTCGCTGCGTCGATAGACGAGCGGTCCTAGGCACACCGTTCACAGCACGACCGTACAGCGTCCTGATGATGTACTTCTGCGCTCGGGGATGAGCTTCAACTATGTCAAACAGGCGATGAAGGTGCTTGCGAATGGGACGCAGTAAGCCAAGCACAGACAAGCAAGCCGGCGGCAAGGGCCGCCCCAGCATTAGCGAGCAAATGGAACCCGAACGACTGCTTGACGAAGCCAGAACCGAACGCAGCGAGTGCTCCAGAGAGACTCATCATTAGATCCGATGTGCCCTGTACCTCAACCTTCGACTCGACGGGCACCGACGTCGTGAGGAGCGTAGACCCGCTGATCAAGCCAATGTTGAAACCCAATCCGAGGAGAAACAGACCGACGAACATCAGCCCAGGAACATACCCGGCGAGGACCGTCGCCAACGTTCCACAGCCGAGTACAACGGCACCAATCTGAATCGAACGGACTCGACCGATGCGTTCGACAGCGCGGCCCACAAACGGTGCCAGTCCGTACATGCCGACAATGTGTACGGCAATCACGAACGCCGACAAATCCGCATGATCGTGATCCTTCATATGCGGCGGGGTCATCGTCATCACCCCGACCATCACCGCTTGCGAAATCGCCATCGCAATGAAGCCCAACTTCGCATTGGGCGACCGGGCGATCACACCGACAGATACGCGCACCTGCTTGATCGGACGCGTTCTAGTCGCTTTGGGGTCAATCCCGCCGATCACGGCGAGCGGATCCGGTCGAAGTCGCGTCCAAACCACCGCAGCAGCGACCAAGAAAAAGACAGTCGCAAAGACGAACGGCCCAATGAGTTCGTCAAGTCCCATGCTCTCAGCGGCTGCCCTTTCAAAGGGCGTTAGCAATGGGCCGAAGATCGCTCCAAGCGCGCCAATCCAGACGATCGCAGCGATTGCTGTTGCCTGGTTGCCCGGCTCAGCGAGATCTGCTGCAACGTACCGACCCTGCAAAGTTGAGGCCTGACCAGCTCCAAACAACACCATTCCGACGACGAATAGGGGAAAGAATCTGAGCTGTCCGCCGCTGGCCGCTATCGCCGATCCAGCGGCACCGATCAGCAGCGCTACAACCATGCCCGGTCGCCGGCCGCGCCGCCGCATAAAAGCTGCCAGCGGCACCATCGAAATCGCAGCGCCTAGCGTGAACGATGCTGTCCCAATCCCCGCTAAACGATCTGAGCCAAGGAGATCACTCGCCAACAGAGTGACAACTGCAACCATGCCGGCAGTCGCAGCCTGGCCCGGCACCTGCGCCAACCGCAAAGAACTTAATGTTTGCCGCTGCAACTCCGCCCGGTCAGTGCGAGCCTGCTCCAGCGTCTCCGTCATCACTGCAGCCTTCCACATACACGCTCACTCGCCCGGTCCCGTGCGATAGTGGGCAGCCCGCTGGGAGGGAACGGTCTCTTCGTGGCCAACCGCCGTGACCGAACACTGAAATACCCCCAACAGGACAGGAGAGCGTCATTGCGAGTCGGGTTAGGCCAGCAAGGCTTTGAGGTACTGCCCGGTGAAGGATGCATTGACCTTGGCGACGTCTTCAGGTGTTCCCTCGGCCACAATTTGGCCGCCGCCGATGCCACCATTGGGGCCAAGGTCAATGATCCAGTCGGCGGTCTTGATGACGTCCAGATTGTGCTCAATGACCAGGACGGTATTGCCCTGGTCGACGAGACGCTGCAACACCGTCAGCAAGCGGCCGACATCCTCGAAGTGAAGGCCAGTGGTCGGTTCGTCGAGCAGGTAGATCGTGTGACCGGTTGATCGCTTGGCCAACTCAGTTGCGAGCTTGACGCGCTGGGCCTCACCACCTGAAAGCGTCGGGGCCGACTGGCCGAGGCGGACATAACCAAGACCCACATCCATGAGAGTCTCCATGTAGCGGGCGATGCCGGGTTGGTTGGCAAAGAAGTCGACCGCCTCGGCAACCGGCATGTCGAGAACATCAGCAATGTTCTTACCCTTGAACTCAATGTCGAGTGTGTCACGGTTGAACCGAGCACCGTGGCAGACCTCGCACGGCACATACACGTCGGGCAGAAAGTTCATTTCGATCTTGATCGTGCCGTCACCCGAGCAGGCCTCGCAGCGCCCGCCCTTGACGTTGAAGCTGAACCGCCCGGGTTGGTAGCCGCGCACCTTGGACTCATTGGTCTGGGCAAACAGCTTACGAATTTTGTCGAACACACCGGTGTAAGTTGCGGCGTTCGATCGCGGCGTTCGCCCAATCGGTGACTGATCCATGTCGATGACCTTGTCGAGGTGCTCAATGCCCATGATCTTCTTGTGCTTGCCCGACGGCGTCTTCGACTTGTAGATGTTCTGCATCAGGACAGGCAGAAGAATGTCGCGAACCAGCGACGACTTGCCCGAACCAGAAACACCCGTGACAGCGACGAAGTTACCGAGCGGAATCTTGACATCTATGTTCGCCAGGTTGTGCTCGCGGGCACCAAGGATTGACACCTCGCTTTTACCGAGCGGACGGCGTAACTGCGGCACCGGGATCTTTTTCTTGCCGCTCAGGTACTGACCCGTTATCGAGTTTTTTACTTTACCGATCCCCTTGACAGGCCCGGCGTAGACCACCTCGCCGCCGTGCTCGCCGGCGCCCGGACCAATGTCGATGATCCAATCGGCTTCGTTGATCGTGTCTTCGTCGTGCTCGACGACGATCACGGTGTTTCCAAGGTCACGAAGCCGCAGCAACGTATCGATGAGCCGACGATTGTCGCGCTGGTGCAACCCAATCGACGGCTCGTCGAGAACGTACAGCGTGCCCACAAGCCCCGACCCGATCTGCGATGCCAAACGGATGCGCTGCGCCTCACCACCAGCCAAGGTCCCAGCAGGACGAGAAAGCGTGAGGTAGTCGAGACCAACATCCAACAGAAACCCGAGGCGTTCGTTGATCTGCTTCATAACCCGCTCAGCGATCAATCGATCACGGTCGCTCAACTCCAACGCTCCCAAGAACTTCGCGGAGTCTTCAATCGACATATCGCTGACTTCAGAGATGTTCTTGTCATTGATGGTGACTGCCAGCGAAGCTGGCTTAAGGCGGGCACCCCCGCACTTTGAGCAAGCAACCAGACGCATGTACCCCTCGTACTGCTCCCTTGCCCACTCGCTGTCACTGCCCTCATGCCGACGACGAATCCAGGGAATGACTCCCTCGTACTCAGTCGAATACGACCGTGAACGGCCGTACCGATTTTTGTACTTAACAGTCATCTTGCCCTTGACGCCGTGCAGAATCAGCTTCTGATGTTTCGTGCTGAGGGTGTGCCATGGCGCGTCGAGATCAATTTCGTTGACGTTGGCAACCGACTCAAGCATCCGCTTGAAGTACTGCGTGTGTGCACTGCGCCACGGGGCAATCGCACCCTCGGAGATCGAGGCATCGACGTCAGGGATCACCAGTTCTGAGTCGACCTCGTAGGTCGTTCCCAACCCATCGCAGGTCGCACAAGCACCGTACGGAGAATTGAACGAGAAGTTCCGGTCGGCCGGCTCGTCATAGGACGTGCCGCAGACATCGCACGCTAGATGCTGGCTGAACGTGATCATCTCGGGCTCCGCGTCACGATGCACGATCTCGATCTCGGCGACGCCTTCGGCAAGGTTCAGTGCCTGCTCTAGCGAGTCGGTGAGACGACGATCGATACCTTCCTTCAGCACGAGTCGATCAACCACAATCTCGATTTTGTGGTTCTCATACTTGGCGAGGCGCTTATCGCGCTTGAGGAACTCATCGATATCGACGGTCTCGCCGTCGATGCGCGCCCGGACATAGCCCTGGCCAGACAGATCTTCGAGCAACGTGTCGTACTCACCCTTGCGGCCGCGAACGACTGGTGCCAGCACCTGAAACCGCAAGCCGTCGTCCATCGCCACGATGCGATCGACAATCTGCTGCGGGGTCTGACGCTGTAGCCGAGTTCCGTCGTTCGGACAGTGTTGGATGCCAATCCGGGCGTAGAGAAGGCGAAGCGCGTTATAGACCTCGGTAATCGTGCCGACGGTGGACCGCGGATTGCGCGAACCTGACTTTTGATCGATTGAGATCGCTGGCGACAGCCCCTCGATCATGTCGACATCGGGCGGATCCATCTGCCCCAGGAATTGACGGGCATACGCACTCAGCGACTCGACGTAGCGGCGCTGCCCTTCGGCGTAGATCGTGTCGAAAGCGAGTGACGATTTGCCAGAACCCGAAAGCCCGGTAAAAACGACGAGCTTGTCACGAGGCATCTCCACGTTGACATTTTTGAGATTGTGCTCGCGTGCTCCGCGGACGATAATTTTCGGGGTTTCAGCGACTTTAGAGGCGGCACGCTTTTTTGGCGTTTGCGATTTCGGCGTAGCAGGAGTCCTCGCTGATTTTTGTGTTGCGGGGGCGTCAGAACGGGCGGCCATGCTCGCCTGACTCTACCCGCACGATCGCAGAGGCGAACACACGTTCAGCATCGTCCGTCACCGTGCAACTCAACCGGGCGCAGGAAGATTGAGTGCCCAGCACCATGTCGCTTCAGCCGGCGTCGCTGAGCTCGCGGGACAGCTCGCGGATCTCATCGCGGAGCTTGGCGGCGTACTCAAACTTCAGCTCTACCGATGCTTCTTGCATCTCCACTTCAAGCGTCTGGATGAGCCGTTGCAGTTCTTGCTGTGGCAAATTCTTGAGCTCTCGCTGTACTTTGTCACGCTCACGCTGGCGACGTTTATCTTTGCCCGGAACGGGCGTCTGCGATTCAGGTCGAAGCATCGACAAGATGTCGCCGACGGCTTTGCGAATCGTCTGAGGATCAATCCCATGTTTTTCGTTAAAAGCGAGCTGGACTTTGCGGCGCCGCTGTGTTTCTTCGATTGCCCTCGTCATCGAGTCGGTTACTCGGTCGGCGTACATCACGACTTCACCTGACACATTGCGAGCAGCCCGACCCATCATCTGTATCA
Source organism: uncultured Ilumatobacter sp. (assembly GCA_938091165.1). GTDB lineage: Bacteria > Actinomycetota > Acidimicrobiia > Acidimicrobiales > Ilumatobacteraceae > Ilumatobacter_A. The sequence goes on from CALKNK010000016.1 coordinate 110,794, forward strand.
ATGATGTCTCGGACCGAAGGAACCCCTCCTTGTCCGCATCAAGGATGCAAATCAACGACACCTCCGGCAAGTCAAGGCCCTCACGCAAGAGGTTGATGCCAATGAGGACGTCGAACTCGCCAAGCCGCAACGCTCTAATGATCTCAATGCGCTGAATCGTGTCGATGTTGCTGTGCAGGTACCGAACCTTCATACCCTGTTCGAGCAGGTAGTCCGTGAGATCCTCGGCCATTTTCTTGGTCAGAGTGGTGACGAGTACACGTTCATCGTTGGCGACGCGCCCTTCCACCATTTCCATCAGATCGTCGATCTGCCCTTTGGTCGGCCTAATGACAACTTCCGGGTCAACGAGGCCGGTCGGTCGAATGATCTGCTCAACGACCTTGCTGGACACGCGCAGTTCGTACTGACTCGGTGTGGCCGACAGGAAGATGCATTGGTTAACGCGCCCGAGCACTTCTTCGAACGTGAGCGGCCGGTTGTCGCGCGCCGAGGGCAGGCGAAATCCATGCTCAACGAGCATGTCTTTGCGGCTGCGGTCACCGGCAAATTGTCCATGGAGTTGGGGTACAGCGACGTGGCTTTCGTCAACCACAAGGAGATAGTCGTCGGGAAAATAGTCAAGCAACGTGAATGGGGGCTCGCCGTATTCACGGCCATCAATGTGCATCGAGTAATTCTCGATGCCGTTGCAGTAGCCGAGCTCACTCATCATCTCAAGGTCGTACGACGTTCGCATCCGGAGCCGCTGCGCTTCGAGCAGTTTGTCAGACTCCTCAAATTCCTTAAGTCGAACCTGAAGCTCATGTTCGATCTTACCCATCGCCCGCGTCATGCGCTCGTTGCCAGTGACATAGTGGGTCGCCGGAAAGACGTGAGCGCGTTCCAACTCACGCAGATTCTCACCCGTCAGAGGATCAATCATGGTAATGCGGTCGACAGTGTCGCCGAACATCTCGATCCGCAGCACGTTCTCCTCGTACGCCGGGTGGACCTCAATCGTGTCGCCACGCACCCGAAAATTGCCACGGCCAAGTGTCATGTCGTTGCGGTCGTACTGCATGTCGACAAGGCGGCGCAGAATGTTGCGCATGTCGTAGTCGATACCGACATTCAGGTCGAGCAAGTTGCCTTTGTACTCCTCAGGGTTGCCCATGCCGTAAATGCACGAGACCGAGGCAACGACAATGACATCCTTGCGGGTGAGGAGCGCCGCAGTGGTCGAGTGGCGCAGCCGCTCGATGTCATCGTTGACTGAGCTGTCTTTCTCGATAAACGTGTCGCTGCTCGGAATGTACGCCTCGGGCTGGTAGTAGTCGTAATAAGAGACGAAGTATTCGACGCGGTTGTGCGGGAAGAACTCGCGCATCTCTTGCGCCAACTGCGCAGCAAGCGATTTGTTCGGCGCAAGGATCAGCGTGGGGCGCTGTGACTGCTCAATGGTCCAGGCAATGGTTGCCGACTTACCCGACCCGGTGATCCCGAGCAAGGTCTGGAACCGCTCGCCTGCATCGAGGCCAGCGGACAATGCCTTGATCGCCTGCGGCTGCGCTCCTGCGGGATCCCAATCTGACACCACCTGGAAACGCTTCTCATTGCCGGTGTCGTAGTTGGTGAAAGAACTTGACGCTGCAATCAGTTCTTGCTCCGGCGACTGATCCGGCACGCTGGCATCCGGCGTGATGACGCAAGCATCCGTGTCGATCGTTTCGGTCACCGGAGCAGTCTAGCCTTCTCCTAACGAACACTCGTTCGCCGTCGTTTTCGTTGTTCAACCGTTGAGCGTGACGCGCAGCGTGGCGATGGCGTAACCATCCATCTCGATGACAGTGAAGTCGCCGAGGGCGGTACGGACGCTGTCGCCTGCCGCTGGGATCTCATCAAGCGCATCAATGACATATCCAGCGACGGTCTGCCAATCTCCCTCGGGCATCGCAACACCAGTGCAGTCCTCAAACTGGTCAGGCCGCAGGGTGCCATTAACTCGCCAGCTACCGTCCGCGTTCTGGGCGCAGTCATTGAGACGGTCGTCAGACTCATCATCAAAGTCGCCGATCAGTTCCTCGAAAACATCTTCCAGTGTGACGAGGCCGACGACCACGCCGTGCTCGTCAACTGCGACCGAAATGTGCTTGCGCTCGGAGCGCATCTCAACGAGGAGGTCCTCGAGCCGATGATGCTCTGGAGTGACCATGAGTGGACGGATCATCGATCGCGCCGAGGTGGTCGCCCACACACCGTTCTCAAGGCGCAAGAGATCCTTGGCGTGAATGAACCCGAGGCAGTGATCGAGATCTTTTTCATGAATCACAATGCGGGTTCTACCCGTGCGATGCGCCTCAGCGGCAACCTCAGCAGCAGTTGCTTCCGCTGGCATCGACACTATGTCGCGCCGCACCGTCATCGCGTCTGCGGCAGTCAGACCCGACAGTTCAAGCGACCGCGTCAGCAGTTGATGATCCTCGGCCTTGATATCGCCGTGACCTGCCGACTCGTTGAGAAGGAGGATGAGGTCCGTCGGCGAGTGTGCCATCGCCCGTTCGTCTTGCGGTTCAACACCGACCAATCGAACAACAACGTTTGCAACAGAGTTCAGGAACCAGATAATCGGCTGGAAGACACGGACGAATGCCCTAAACGGCCGAGCTAGAAGAAGAGATGAGCGTTCTGGATCAGAAATTGCCCACGACTTCGGAGCCATCTCGCCAACGACCATATGCAGGAAGACAACCAACGACAGGCCGAGCGTGAACCCGATCACATGTAACGCAGTCTCTGACAAGGAGATCAACTCTCCAAGTACCGCTTCGACAATGTGCGCGATAGCGGGTTCGGCCACGGCTCCTAAACCAAGCGAGCACATCGTGATTCCAAGTTGCGCACCGGCGAGCATCAGTGTCAGCTCGCGGATACCGGCCAACGCAGACACCGCACGCTTATCACCATCTGCGGCAAGCTGCTCGATGCGTGAACGGCGTGCTGCCAACAGTGCAAACTCAGCAGCAACGAAGAAACCATTGAGCGTCAGCAGCACGGCAGCCAAACCAAGAGCACCCCACTGCACGCTGAAGGCCGACTCCGCAACTTCCGCGGCAATCATCGATCGTCCTTCGGCGAGGTGGCGTCATAAAGATTAGAGATACCGTCACCACCGTCTTCGTTGTGCACAACGCCCGCATTCGGGTCGCGCCGAAGCAACATTTGCGTGATCGCAAACTCCTCGACTTCGAGAACCTCAAGCCGAACTCCATCGACAACGACGGCGTCGCCGACCTCACCGATTCGCTCAAGTCTTTCGAGCATGAGGCCCGCCACAGTGTCGTATTCGCCGTCTGGCAGAGAAAATCCGGTGTAGCGCTCGATCTCATCAGGGCGCGACGTCGCAGCGATCGACCAGACCGCTGGTTCAACTTCGACGTACTCCCTCAGCACGGCTGGGTCGTACTCATCTTGGATTTCGCCGACAAGTTCTTCGACGAGATCCTCGAGCGTGACAACACCAGCGGGCGCACCGTACTCATCGATGACCACAGCCATCTCCGTCGAGTGCGACTGCAGATCCCGTAGCACGACGTTCAACCCGGCAGCCTCAGGAACGACCAGGACGTCGTGCAACAGTTCTCCGATCGGAGTTTCGTCATATGAATCTCGCGCTACCCCAAGGAGATCCTTTGCATGCACGAGGCCCGAGACCTTGCCGTCGTCATCAACGACTGGAAACCGGGAGTGATGCGATGCCATCCGATCGCGGAGGTCAGCTGCGGTTGCATCTGCATCAATTGTCACGACTCGGTTCCATGGGACCATCGCATCCGATGCTTCGAGATCCCCAAAGTCGATGGCGCGCTCAAGCAACGACGCTTGCGACCCAGTGAGCTGACCACTCTCAGCAGATGAGTCGACAATAAAGTCCAACTCATCAGTTGACACGGACCCGTGGAGCTCCTCGACCGGTTGGATACCGAGCATTCGGAGCAAACGGTTAGCCGAACCATCGAATAATTTGACCAGTGGACTGGTAACGCGCATGAAGACAAGCGTTGATCCGGCCAGGCTCCGAGCGACAGGCTCGGGCTTAGCGATAGCGAGGTTCTTGGGTGCCAGTTCACCGAAGACCATCTGCGCTACCGTTGCGAAGACGAAGGCCAACACCAGGGCGATGCCAATGCGTGCCGACTCGCCGACCCCGATCGCTTCGAGGACCGGACGAAGGGCACCTGCAATTGCCGGTTCCGCGATGAAACCCAAAACCAACGACGTGACCGTAATGCCCAACTGTGCGCCCGACAGCATGAAGCTCAGGCGTTTGTGTACCTGAAGTGCTCGCTTGGACTTGCGGTCACCGCGGTCAGCTGCTTCGACGAACTTGGTGCGCCGAGAAGCAACATACGCGAACTCAGCAGCAACGAAGTATCCGTTGGCGGCAATCAACAAGACGGCGCCCACCAGCCCAAGAGCGATGGTCATCAGTGCGGTGAACCCGGACTGGGAGGGTGCTGAGCAGCAGTCGAGCAACTACCCAGGCTGGGTTGGTCTTCGTCGGACATGAGTAAGAGAATGATACCCAATGTGAGAGCGCGCTCCGTCGTTCAATGCACCGACATCGATTTCAGACAACTCGGGCACAGACGCCACGCCACTGGGAAAGACGGGCTATGTTGCTCGGCATGACCACATTTTATGGCCTGGAAATGGCGTCGATAACCGGCGAACAGGTGACCTTCAACCAGTACAAGAACACCCTCGCACTGATCGTCAACGTCGCGAGCAATTGAGGCTTGACGCCTCAGTACGCAGGTCTGCGAACACTTCATAACGATAACGACGATGTCGTCGTCCTCGGCTTCCCGTGCAACCAGTTCGGGAACCAAGAGCCCGGCACCGACGCCGAAATCCTTGAATTCGCAACGTCACAGTTCGACGTGAACTTCCCCATGTTCTCCAAGATCGAGGTGAACGGCGCCAATACGGCCCCCTTGTACGAGCTGTTGAAAGAGGCGCAGCCAGGTGATGGCGACAGCGCTGACATCACCTGGAACTTCGAGAAGTTCCTCGTCGACAAGGCTGGAAACGTGATTAAACGGTACGCACCGTCAACCACACCTGAAGAGATTGCTACCGACTTAGATCAGTTCCGCTGACTCACCGGATCATCTGACACCTGAAGGGGTGGAGGTCGCCAACCTGGTGACCGCCACCCCGTCGTCATTCACAGCAATGAGTCAAACGCCTCCAAACGCAGGCGACGGGATTCTCCCAGGTTGAGATGCCGCAAAGTTCTCCAGCAACGACCGCCGAAGACAAAACATAACTGGCTCCAGAGCACCGTTGAAATCATCACCAGGGCACGTTTTATCGATTCACAAACCGTGGCGGAGTACCCGGCTGCGTCCCGACTTCGACACCATCCAATTTCGGAAATGCGACTCGCCCCACATTCTGACTGAGGCCACGCCATTCGTATTGGTGACACGAACCCTCACGACTCAGGCAGACGCCGTCAACGGAGGACAGCGCTACGCTGAAGACGTGGTTCGACGATCTACCAACGAGTTGCATTCCGACTGCTTTAAAAAGGCATGACGTGCCTTTCGCAGGTCTGGTCAGATGGCGCGCCGGACACGGCGGAAGGCCCATCTCCATGCCTCGCTTCATACATGCAGACCCTGAGGGCAATGGCCGAACATCCAACAACTGAGTCCGTGCGGGAACACCTTGAACTGAAGGGGACACAGCGGCGGATCCTCTCTACTGAAGCCGGCGTCGTTTGCGAGCTCCGGGCTGACGACTCAGTTGCGAACATTCAACCCATCATGGCCGCTAGTGCTGTAACCGTAGAGTTTGGCGCCGACGCCGTCGTACCGATACATCAGAGCTGGTCTGGCAAAGATCCTGCCTGGTTCACATTAGAGATCCTCAGGTCCCACGTTCGGCACAATGTGCACGACACAGACCCCGGTCGACCGAAGCCCGGTCTTCACATCGCTCACTTCAATGTCCATAAGCGAGCGGTTGATCCCAGCGTGCGTCTCCTCGTCGCCACGACCAAGGGATGCTTCGAAGGCGACAAGGCTCCATGAGCCGTACATGGCTGTTCGGATACGGCTCGCTCGTGTCGCCCATTTCGCTAGCTTCCACGATTGGACGTGATCCAGGCAACGGCATGCATATCGCGCACGTTGCCGGATTTGGACGACGTTGGAACTACGGATCAAAAGTGTTGCGTGGAGACTGGGTTCACGAGGGTCGCAAAATAGTCGGCGGCCTCGTCGTCTCGCTCGGGATTGCCGCAGCCGAGGACGAAGCGTGCAACGGCGTTGTCTTCGATGTCAACGACGACGAACTGGCGGCACTTGATTGGCGCGAAAGGGATTACGAGAGAATCGACATTACCGCTTCCACTACCGTTGATGTCGATCGATTCGATGGTCAGGTTCAGGTCTACGTTCCTCGGCCAAGTGCGATCGAACGGTACGAACGGGCCCGTGACGAGGGCTGCGCTGCGATTCGTCAGTCGTACTGGACACTTGTCGAAGATGCCTTCACCTCGCTCGGTGGCCACCACGCAGAGTGGTATGCCCGAACGCCAGCTCCAGACATCCCAATTACGGACATTTTGCTGCATCCACTCGCTTGAAACTGCTCAATTGAATTTGGTCACTACTCGCCGGGCTCCCCCGATGCGATATGCGGGAGTTTGACGACTGCAGACCAGAGCTCATCCACTTGACTTGCAAGGCTGTCAAAGGTGCCAGAGTTGTCGACGACATGGGTCGCCTGCGCAAGACGTTCTTTGCGGCTGATCTGACTGTTGATGCGATTTCGCGCATCACTTTCATCCATCCCGCGGTACTCCACAACGCGTTCGACAGCGAGCTCGTAGGGGATATCCACAACGATCGTGCCGGCGAGTCCCTTGCGCGGGTTTTCGCCGAGCAGTGGGAAGTCGAGCACAACCACTCGGTCGGAGCCTGCGTTGAGTTCAATCTGTCGCTGAATCTCAGCTTGCATCGCCGGGTGCACTATGGCATTTAAATCGTCAAGGGCTGTTTTGTCGCTAAACACAATTGCAGCGACAGCGGCACGATCCAACGAACTATCGTCATTGATAATCTGTGCTCCGAATCGCTCGGCCATTTGTTGAAGCACAGGGCTCCCCGGCAATTGCAAGTCTCGGGCGATCTGATCGGCATCAACAATTGCCGCACCTCTTTCCGCCAATAATTTCGACACGGTCGACTTGCCTGCTCCGATGCCCCCGGTGAGGCCCACAACGATCATGAAAACAAATACTGCCCGACTCCGAGGAGCCGGGCAGTATTTAGTTCATCAGAACAGCGCCATTGCGCCTGGTCTCACTCGGCTTCAGTTACCTCTTCAGCGGCGACTTCAACCGGCACCTCTTCCGCCGCCGGCACCTCTTCAGCAGCGGCGACGGCCGTTTCGTCTGCAACTACTGCTTCAGCAGGCGCTACCCCGGCTGAGGCTTCTGTGCCCTCGCCGTAGTACTCAGTCCATGCGGCTTCTGCCTCGGCCGATGCTTCACCTTGGACGTAATTGCCCTCGGTATCGACATCGAAGTGCTCGCGGTACTCTGCAGCGAGCTCGCCGCCTTCGGCAGCCTGCTTGATCGACAGGCTAATGCGACGACGTGCGAGGTCAAGATCGATAATCTTGACCCAGAGCTCTTCGCCCGGTGTGACGACTTGCTCGGGACTGTCGACGTGGTGGGCCGACATTTCCGAAATGTGCACGAGGCCTTCGATGCCGTCGCCGACTTGAACGAAAGCGCCGAACTGCACGAGCTTGGTGACTCGACCGTAGACGAGTTGACCCACCTGGTGGCCTTCGGCAAATTCTTGCCACGGGTCCTGCTGAGTTGCTTTCAGCGAGAGGCTGATGCGCTCTCGGCTGAAGTCGACGTCAAGCACCTGAACCTTAACCGGGTCGCCAACGGTGACGACGGAACCGGGATGGTCGACGTGCTTCCAAGAAAGCTCGGACACGTGGATGAGCCCGTCCATACCACCGAGATCGACAAACGCGCCGAAGGAAACGACCGAAGACACAGTGCCCTCGCGAACTTCGCCGACTTTGAGGTTCGTGAGAAATTGGTCGCGAGTCTCTTTTTGGTTCTCTTCTAGGTAGGCCCGACGAGAGAGAACTACATTGTTACGGTTTTTGTCGAGCTCGATGATCTTCGCGTGAACCTGTGTGCCGATATAGGGCGCAAGGTCCCGAACGCGACGGAGCTCAACGAGCGATGCTGGCAGGAAGCCGCGCAAACCGATGTCGACAATGAGGCCACCCTTGACTACTTCAATGACTGGACCGGAGACGACTTCGTCAGCCTCTTTCTTGGCCTCGATGTCACCCCAGGCGCGCTCGTACTGAGCACGCTTCTTCGACAGAAGGAGGCGACCCTCTTTGTCCTCCATCGTGAGCACGAGGGCTTCAACGATCTCGCCCATCGAGACTACTTCGCTGGGGTCGACGTCGTTACGGATGCTGAGCTCACGGCTCGGGATCACACCCTCGCTCTTATATCCTATGTCGAGCAGGACTTCGTCCTTGTCAACCTTGACGACGGTTCCGTTGACCATCATGCCGTCTTTGATCTCGACCATGGTGCCATCGATCGCGTCGGCAAAGGACATACCGAGATCGTCGGAGGTGATCTTGCGAGGGGTATAAATTCCCTCGTCGTCGAAGGTTCCGAAGCCGGTGTCAGTTTCGGCCGCCGGTGTGGCTTCAGGATTCTCTTCGATTGCCAGTTCGTTGGCAGGAGTGACGGGATTAGTAGCTGTGTCGGACAAGGATTGCTCGTTTCGGATACGGATCTTGAGGTGGATGTGTGAGTTGCGACAACGAGAGCAGAGCCCTGAAAGCGCAACAGGTAACGATATCAGCCCATATTCCGTTCGCTCCCTGAACGGCGGCCCGTCTTTAAGGACCGTCAAACGACGTCCCGCTGCTTATGGAGCCAGCGGGTGCTCGGGTGCCGATGCACGTTCGACCCGGGCAAGGACCAGGTACTCCGGGGACTCGACCGAGGCCGGGTCCCAGCCGTAGGAACCAGGTTCGACACTACTAATTGAATCGATAGCAAAACCGTGAGCAGCGAGCAGCAGTCGGAGTTCGCGTGGTGTGTAGCACCCAGTCCAGAGGTCGACGCCTTTCTGCTCGCCCGACTCAGATCGGATTTCGGTGCGCTCGTGGCTAACACCAGTTGCAGCGTCGAATTCAGCACCTCTGTGATACTTCACTGCGAAGTAGGCGTTGAACGCACTCAGCGCCAACCGTCCACCCGAGCGGAGCGCTGACGACATTCCAGCGACTACAGCGGCATCGTCACCATCGGCGGTCATCATCCCGAACGCTCCCTGGCAGAGGCAGATCACGACGTCGAACTCTTCGTGAAAGTCGAGCGTACGGGCATCGCGTCGCTCGAACGTTGCGCCGTGCGGAGCGTTCAAGCGCGCTATTTCGACGAACCTCTGACTGATGTCGATGCCGTGCACTCCGATACCGCGCCTTGCCAGTTCATGGGCGTGCCGTCCGGTTCCGCACCCCACGTCAAGCACTTGATCGCCCGACTGAATTCCGAGTACCTCAATGACATGATTGACTTCTTGCACCGTTCCCTTCGTGTGCGCGTAGCGGTCGTATGCGGACCCCATGTGCTCTGCCAGAGGCTCGAACCAATGCCCGGTCATCGTGAAACCTGGCCCTGCGAGCTACAGCTGCCCACAACCCCGATGCAAATCAGCCTTTCGCTGCGGCCCACGTGTTACCCCAACTGACGTTGACTTCAAGTGGGACATTGAGTTCGGCGGAATCGCGCATAATACCGATGAGTAACGGACCCACGGTCTTCTTTTCTTCAGGAGGAACCTCAACGAGAACCTCATCGTGAACCTGGAGAATCAGTTCGCTGCGGTGCCCTTTCGACACCAATTCTTCGTCGATCCGCAAAATGGCCACTTTAAAGATGTCGGCGGCGAGCCCCTGGATGCCAGCGTTCATCGCCTGACGCTCCCCTGCCTGACGTACACGGAAGTTCGAGTTCATCAATTCAGGGATCGGGCGCCGACGACCGAACAGGGTCTCGGTGTACCCGCGCTCGCGTGCTTCGACGACCGTGCTGTCCATGTACGCCTTCACGTTTGGAAAGGCCACGAAATAGGCATCGAGAATTAGCGCTGCTTCGTCAACAGGGATGTTGAGGCGCTGCGCTAGGCCGTACGCCTCCATCCCATACGCAAGGCCGTATGACACCATCTTTGCCTTGGACCGCTGATCTACCGTCACCTCAGCTGGGTCGACGCCGAAAACTCGCGAGGCGGTGGCGTTGTGGATGTCCTGCCCCGTCGTGAATGCCTCGATCAAACCCGGGTCGGCAGCAAGGTGGGCAATGCAGCGCAACTCGATCTGGTTGTAGTCCGCCACGAGGAGCTCAGTGCCAGGTGACGGCACAAAGACCCTGCGGAACCGGCGCCCCTGCTCGCTCCGGACCGGGATGTTATGCAGGTTCGGTTGATCAGACGAGAGGCGGCCAGTTCGCGCAACGGTCTGATTAAACGTGGCATGAATGCGGCCGTCGTCGGCGACTTCGTGGAGTAAACCTTCGCCGTAGGTGCCCCGGAGCTTGTCTACCTCGCGATGCCGCATGAGCGGACCAAGAAATTCTGGCCATTCCGGCATCAGCTTTTCAAGTGTCGAAGCATCCGTCGACGGGCCTGTCTTGTTCTTCTTGATCGGCGTCAGGCCTTTCTCATCGTAGAGCAGTTCGCGCAGCTGCTTCGGCGAGTTGAGGTTTAGATCATCTTTACCTGACACGACGCGCAACTCGACGACCAGCGACTCAACCTCGGCTTTCAGCTCGTCGTTCAACGCACGAAGTTCGTCAATATCGACGCCGACGCCAACGTGTTCCATCTTGGCGAGCACGAGCACCAGCGGGTTTTCGATCGTGTCATACAGCTCGGCCATGCCCTGAGCTTCGAGGCTGTCGTGGATTGGGCCCGCGAGATGATGTATGGCGAGTGCCTCGCGCCCAGCCACCTCAGCATCGCTCAGCAACGTCCCGTCAAGATCAAGCTGGCCCGGGCTCGCAGCATCGGACGGGCGAGCGAACTGGGTGTACTTCTCAGTCAGGTCGGGCAGGGCGTAGCGAGCCTCTGCCGGGTCGATCAGGTACGCGGCAATCGCCGTGTCGAGCGTCAGACCCCGCATCTCGATGTCGAGGCCAAGCAGTGAACGCATCAGCTCCTTAACGTTGTGGCCGCGCACGTTCTGATGCGCTCCGAGTGCTTCGCCGAGTGCTTCATCGCCGAGCAGATCAGCCGGAATCCAAGCAACCTCGGACGCTGACCCATCCGAGACAACCGCGACACCAGTCAGAAACGAGCGCCCCGGTTCGCCGGTCCACGCAGGGTGAATATCGAGGTGCTCCGATGATGCAACGAGACTCGCTGCATCAGCAGGAGACTCGAGCACGGTGATCTCCGCGACGATCTCCTGTCGTTCCTCCCCTGGACCCAGGTTCACGTCACCACCGAGCGATACAAGCGCGTCGGTGATGCGACCGCCGAGCGCACGGAACTCCAAGAACTCGAACAGTCTCTTCATCTCTTCGGGATTGGGCGATACACCCAGGCCAGTCGGCCTTTCCCGGTCGTCGAAATCGACATCAACCTGCTCGCCGGCAATTTCAGCTCGGAGGGGCGCATCAAAATGCAGCGACATCAGATCAAGGTTCTTGCGTGCTCGCTCTTCGTTCTCGATCAGATTCGACTTCAGTTTGGGTGTCTGATCGTCAACGTTGGCAAAAATACCGTCAAGCCCCCCGTACTTATTGATCAACTTTGCTGCAGTCTTCTCCCCCACTCCAGGAACTCCAGGTAAATTGTCAGAGTTGTCACCACGCAACGCTGCGTACTGGACGTACAAGTCGGGGGTGACGCCGGTCCGTTCCTCAATGCCAGCCTCGTCGTACATCACATAGTCGCTAACGCCCCGCTTGTTGTACATCACCTTGACGTGCGGGTCGCTGACGAGTTGGTAGCTGTCGCGGTCGCCGGTCACGATGATTACGTTTTCACCGCGATCGACCAGAGCTTTGGTCGCTGTGGCGATCAAGTCGTCGGCTTCCCAACCCACCTCATCGACGGTGGTGATTCCGAGTGCATCAAGTACCTCTCGCACCAGGCCCATTTGCTGACGCAAGACGTCAGGTGCAGCCTCGCGTTGCGCTTTGTATTCAGGCGCAGCTTTGTGCCTAAAAGTCGGTTCCGGGCGATCGAAAGCGACAAGGATCCCGTCAGGCTGCTGTTCCTTGAGGACATACGCCAACATCGAGGTGAAACCGAAAACGGCATTGGTGACCTGCCCGCTTGCTGTGGCCATATCGGTAGGAAGCGCAAAAAACGCACGATACGTGAGCGAGTTCCCGTCGACGAGGAGTGTGGTTCCCATGGCGATTCTCCGTGTCGTTTCGTTGGTGTTGGGTACAGCGCTTGACGCCCCGTCAGTCGCCACTCGGACGGAGTGATCCGTCGAGAATGCGATCAGCGACATCGCGCATCCTTATTCGTTCGCTCATCGCAGTCTTCTGGATAAACTGAAAGGCATCGGTTTCGGTCATGCAAGCCTCGTCAATCAGCACACCCTTGGCCCGATCGATAAACTTGCGTGATTCAAGCTGTTCTCCGAGTGCATCAATTTCACCGGTGAGCGACCGCAGCTCTCGGAACCGCCCCATCGCTACTTCGATAGCGGGAACAAGGTCGCTGCGTTGAAACGGCTTGACCAAAAACGCCAAAGCTCCGGCGTCCCTCGCTTGCTCAACGACTTCCTTCTGACTGAACGCCGTCAGCATCAACACACCACAGATTTTCTCGCCGTTGATGACTGCCGCAGCTTCAAGGCCAGTCATACCCGGCATCTTGATGTCGAGAATCGCTAGGTCGGGTCGTAACTCACGAACCATGTCAATTGCTTGATCGCCGCGACCAGTCTCACCCACGACGTCGTACCCCTCTTCCTCGAGGGTTTCGCGGAGATCCATTCTGATAATGGCCTCGTCTTCGGCAATCACGACGCGCAGCGGCATGAGATCAGTATGGACTACGCCGCAACCAGAACCGAACTCAATCAGTCAACTGGTCGAGGAGCTGGTCTTGACGCTCTTCGAGCTCGGCGATCTCCTCAACGACCTTCGCACGGTGCTTCGTCATATTTGCAAGGTTGCCCTGCGCAGATCGCGCCTCAAACGACGATGACGCCGTCTCAGCCACCATGGCGCGAATCGCTTGGTCGTCGGCGTCCTCGCTGAGGTAGAGCAACTGTTCGTCGACCACCGCTAGCTCACTGCGCAACGTCTTGAGTCGAAATCCCACTTTCGAGAGTCGACGCTCGACCAACCAGCTACCCATGCAAAGGCAGACGTTACGCCACCGCTCAATTTTCCGCCGGGTTTCGATCCGATGCTGTGAACTGGGCAGTCAGTGGTCAAGGCGTCGCGGAAAGCCGATCGCAGCCGCCATCGCGGCGCTGGTCGACCTACACGCCGCCCGTAGTTGCTCGCATGCATCTTCGCCGATTGCTGCATATGGCAGCACCGCCAACTCGTCTGTGCGCTCCTCAATCCATTGGCGACCTTCGCGACCCGCATCGGTGAAAGCCCCTTCAGCATCAAGCCAGCCACGCGAACGAAGCGAGTCGTACGCTGTTGCCCAATCCTCATCGGTCCGCTGTCGTGAGCTTTTCAGCACATCGCCTGAGATCTCGCCAGCCGCAGCATGCGTGACTAGCGCCTCGCACCCGCTGAGTCCTTGCGCGGTGAGAGCGGCGACATGGCCGTCACCCCGGAACTCGCGTAGCAACGTTTGCGCATGCCAGAGCACGAGGTGCGGGTCCTCGGGCCAGTCGAGCTGTGCATGCCCAGCGAACAGCGCCCGTCCCTCGGGACGTTCACAGGCGGTTAGCGCTGCCGCACGTGCTATCTCCGCAGCAGGTTCGAGCGCATCGATCGTGCCGCCGGCCAAGCGAACCATCATGCGGTCGGCTGCGGCCAGTCGCGCTAGCGACAGCTGCTCAGGGGTGACGGTTTCCCACGCTCTGTCCATGCTCCGCTCGACAAAGCCAGGATCAAAATTGTAAAAAGTCGCCTTCACTACCTCGGCTCCGACAGCGCCCAGTGCTGCGGCTCGTGAGGCGAAGTACCCCGAACCCCAATCGCCGAGACCCAGCCGTGCGTACTCTTCGGTCGCTTCGGGAACGAAGTAAATTGCGCCATGAATTGGTTCCAGGGTGCGCCACGTCCTGCGGCCAATCTGAGGGTCCATCGCCCACTCTCGCAAATCAGCGGCGCAATCACGCGCTCGAAGTCTTTGAGCCGTCAAATTTTGGCGGAGCTGTAGAAAGTTCCGGGTCCTGGGGGTGTTTCCGCAATTCGGAGCAAAAGATGCGGACCCCTAACAGGTCAGGGGAGAGCAACAGCTGTACGAATACCATCAATGACGTCGCAACAAGTCCTGCAACGAACGAGCCGCCAGCCGGCTTACGAAAGCCGCCACGACGGAGAGTGAATGAGCGTGACGATCACGGTCCCGTCAGTGAAAGTCAGCTTGATGATGCCCGGCGTGATTATCTCACTGGAGCCCAGGTCGAAGAGGTAACGGCAAAATCTTTGTAATGATGGGGCAGCAGCGTGTCAGCGCAACGCTGGAAAGCGGCCGTGGTTCATAGGGGCTTGTCAGACATTAAGACGGTCACTGCGAATTTAGCAGCGGTCAGGATTTCGCGTCTCGCCGCCCGAAGGCGGCAGGGGCCGGCCGCTCGATCTATGTTTGCCAAATGCCCCTTGATGCGCTTCCCGCAGACTACATCGGCACCCTCTCTGCTCGCACGAACGATGTCGACCGACCGACCGTCGCCGACGGCCCATTTGGCACAAAGGTCGTGGCAACAGTTTCAGGCGCCACCTTTGTCGGGCCCAAGATCAACGCCATCGCGCCTGCTGGTGTCGCCGCTGGCGATTGGCTCACCGTCCTCCCCGGCGGCCACTTCGCGCTTGACGTCCGTGCGTCCTTTCGCACCGATGACGGAGCCGACATCTACGTCACCTACACCGGATTCGGCACCCGCAACCCGGACGGCACAGCGAGCATTCGCACCGCCCCACGTTTCGAGACCGGCGATGAACGCTACGCCTGGCTCAACAATCTGTTTTGCGTTGCTGTCGGCAAGACAACAGCCAAGGGCGTCGAGTACGACGTGTACTCAATTTGACATGTCAAGTTCTTGCCAGCCTTGCTTTCAGCTGTTGACCTCCAAAATAGACGCACCAAGCTCACGCAGCTTGGTCTTTTGCACTTTCGTTCCATTCGGGCCTGGAGCCATGGGAAATTCCTTGAGGACAATGACTCGAACCGGAACTTTGTATCGGGCGAGCTGCTCCCGACAGCGTCGGATAGCAGCGGCTTCATCAAAAGTTTTGGCACCGGTCGAGACGCTGCCACCAGAAAGCAGGACAAACGCAACAGGGCGTGCCCCGCTCGGCAGATCGACGGAAATCACTTGCGCGGCGACGACCTGACTGTCGTCCAGAAGAACCGCCTCAATTTCGATCGGACTAACCAGGAACCCGCCCAGGCGGAGCACATCAGCCATTCGCGCAATGAACTCAAAACCGCGGTCGCCGTTGGGTTCCGCTAGATCGCCCGTTCGAAACCACCCGTTGTCTTGGTGCTGGGCCGTAAGATCAGCATCGACACACTCGCCGCCTTCGGCCAGGTAGCCAGCGAACAAGCTCGGCCCACGAAGCTGCAGTTCGCCCTCAACAATACGGTATGTCGCGCTCGACGATGCCATTGTTCCTCCTGCTCGTGTGCGGTCGACGGCGTCACCGCTTGGATCGCGCAATGTGAACAACGCTTGCACTTCGCTCATGCCGTACAGGCCAGTGAGCGTCGCACCGACCTCGGCCGCTCGTTCAACGATGCCATCGAGACTGGTGTTAAAGCGCGCGTACCCCCCGAGGCGGATTGATGACAGGTCAGCGCCATGTTCCAGGAGGCGATGGAACATATCGTCGCTGCCGTTCACACAGGTAACTCGTTCGGATTCAATCAACCCGGCGGTGCGACCGAGTTCGAAATCAGTCACAATCACACGGCTCCCTGCAGCCACTGCGGCCATCAACGAACCGAGGCCAAACGTGCCGCACAACGGCATGACCGTCATCACCGTGTCGTCAGACGTGTAACCCAAGAGCGCTGCGGCATCAATTGCGTGATCAACAATCGAGCACTGCCGCTGAAGTACCATCTTCGGGCGGCTTGTCGTGCCTGAGGTGGTGAACACCACAAACGCATTCATGCGCCGAGATCTTCGCTGAATCGGCGCTGAACTGACCCAGTGAGAGTCAACAAGACCGTTTGGGCCGTTGTGAACAATCATCTGAGCGCCAGAACGCTCCACCAGGTCGGCGACCTCATCGTCGCCGTAGCGCGAATTAACCGAAACGCCGACAAATCCACCCGCCGCACATGCGAGCAACAGCCGGACGTAGTCAGCGCTATTGGGCAACTGGAGAGCCACCCTGCTCCCAGCAACCACACCTTGTTCGCCGAGCCACGTTGCCAGCCGGAGGCCATCCGCGACAAGGCTCGGCGCCGACACGCTGATGCCATCGTCGAAGTCCAGTCGGGAGGCTGACCCTTCGAAGAGGGCCAACACGTCGCGTTCGAGGGCTGTCACATCGATTACTGTCGCGCAGGCTCGAGACGACAGGGGAGGCGGAAATACTCCGACTACGCTGCTCATTCAATTCACTGGTGCCCCAGGTCGGACTCGAACCGACACTTGACGGTGTTTGAGACCGTTGCCTCTGCCAATTGGGCTACTAGGGCTTCGCGCTGCGTGGAGGATATCGGCGCGCTCCGATGAACCGTGCGGTCGATCATCAGGTTGCGTCGCGCCGAGCAAGCGAGTTACTCCCCAGTAGCCGCACGAATCGTCGTCACGCGTCTAACCTCACATCGATGCTCGCTTTCACGTTCCCCGGTCAGGGGTCTCAACGTCCGGGGATGGGCCGCCCGTGGAAAGACCATGAGAGTTGGGAGCTCGTCGACGAGGCTTCCGAAGTTGCCGGCCGCGACGTAGGTGCCTTGCTCTGCGACGCCGACGCTGACGAACTCCTCGACACCCGCAATGCTCAGCTAACGACTTTTGTCTCGAGTTTGGTGGTGCTCGATGCCAGCGAACGCCTGGGCTTGGAACCAAGTTTCTGTGCTGGCCACTCACTCGGCGAATACACCGCGCTCACTGCCACCGGGGCCCTGGGGTTTGATGATGGCGTTCGCCTTGTAGCCGCTCGTGCTGCTGCGATGCACGACGCCGGGTTAGAACGGCCGGGAACGATGGCTGCCGTCCTCGGCCTTGACGACGACTATGTCGATGTGGCCTGCCGCCGCGCCGACTCTGACGTCTGGGTCGCCAACTACAACGCGCCCGGTCAGGTAGTCATCGCCGGATCGCCTGCCGGCGTGGAGTCGGCGAGCAACCATGCGAAAGAACTCGGTGCCAAACGCGTTATGGGCCTGCAAGTCTCGGGGGCGTTCCACACACCGTTCATGACCGCAGCGCGCGATCGGTTACGTGAAGCCCTCGCCGCAGCTCGCCCGCGGGACACCGACGTGCCAGTTGTGGCCAACGTCGACGCCATTGCTCACAACGAAGGGTCCGTGTGGGCAAGCCTTCTGTCGGCGCAGCTATCGAGCCCCGTCCGCTGGAAACAAAGTCTGCTTACCCTCTCCGGAGCTGGGGTGACCGACTTCGCTGAGCTTGGCCCGGGCGGGGTGCTCACGGGCATGGCGAAACGCACCGTGAAGGACTCCCGGACCATCTCAGTCTCCACGCCCGAGGACCTCGACAAACTAATCGAGTGGGTCGATGCCAGTTCCCCTACGGGAGCGGCGCAACTCGACGGCGAGCACCTTTTTGCAACTGAACGCCTTGTGGTCAGCCCTGCGGCCGGGATCTTTCGACCACTCGGAACCCTCAGTGAAGGATCGGCGATCGAGGTCGGCACCGTAATTGGGCACGTCGGCGATAGTGAAGTTCGATCAGCTTTCGCTGGCCTCCTCCAGAGCTACATCGCAATCGACACCGAACGTGTGACCACTCGCCAGCCGATTGCCTGGCTCCGCACTAACTGACGTCGCAGACACGCTAAAAAATTGGCCGGACACCCCGGAGGGACGAGATGCCGCAAGTCAACCAAGAAGTACGAGGAGCGGTGATCACCGGCTGGGGTTCGGCGCTTCCAACGAAGGTCCTCACCAACCACGATCTTGAGGACATGTTCGAGACGGATCACAACTGGATCGTGGAACGGACTGGCATCCACGAGCGACGTGTTGGCGGGATGACGTCGGATCTCTCGATCGAGTCCGGACGGGCAGCCCTGGAAATGTCCGGCGTCAACCTTGATGCCATCGACGCGTTAATCCTCGCCACGACCACCCCAGATCGCTCGGTACCCGCCACTGCCTCAACGGTGCAGGCTGCGCTAGGCCTCCACTGTGGCGCATTTGACGTCAACGCAGCGTGCTCTGGTTGGGTCTACGGGCTCGTTACCGCCCACGGTCTCATTGCGATGGGCGCCGAAAAGATCTTGCTCATCGGCACTGACACGTTGTCCCGAATTACCGATTGGGACGATCGCAACACCGCCATTCTCTTCGCAGACGGATCTGCCGCTACTGTGCTCGAGGCCGTCGACGGACCCGGACAGATGCTCGGGTGGGACCTCGACTCCGACGGCACGGCTGAAAAACATTTGTACGCCGAAACAGGCGGAACCCTGCAAATGGAGGGCAAGGAAGTCTTTCGCAAAGCGGTCCGCATTATGGTCGACTCAGCCGCCAAGTCGATGGCCCACGCAGGTGTCTCGTCCGACGACATCGCCCTAGTTGTTCCTCACCAAGCCAACATCCGCATCATCTCAGCATCCGTTCACCGTCTTGGAATCCCGATGGAACGGACGTCAATCGTGCTCGACAAAACTGGCAACACATCATCTGCCTCGATCCCGCTTGCGCTCAATCAGGCACTCGGAGATGGTCGGGTCCGTGACGGCGATCTCGTCCTATTCGTTGGATTTGGCGCCGGGATGTCAGCGGCCAGCGCCGTTGTTCGCTGGAACACGACCAGTCTTGAACTGATACCCGAGATTGGAGGGGCTTCCGGATGACTAGCTCAGAGTCAACGACTGACGAATCAGGTATGCCCGCTGGTCGGATCGTCCTCATCACCGGCGGCTCTCGGGGTATTGGTCTGGCCTGTGCCCGTCGGTTCTCCGCCAATGGTGACCGGGTTGCCGTCACCTACAACTCTTCACCGCCACCAGATGGATTATTCGGCGTCAAGTGTGACGTGACGTCAGCCGATGATGTCGATGCCGCTTTCTCAGCGGTCGAGGCTCACTTCGGCGGCACAGTCGAGGTTCTCATCTCGAATGCTGGCGTCACCAAGGACGGTCTCCTGCTGCGAATGACCGAGGATGACTTCGCTGCAGTACTTGACGCCAATCTGACTGCGTCTTACCGAGTTGCCAAGCGAGCCGCAAAAGGGATGCTCAAAGCTCGCTCTGGGCGCATCGTGCTCATGTCGTCAGTCGTTGGCATGCTTGGATCAGCCGGGCAATCAAACTATTCGGCATCCAAAGCGGGGCTTGTCGGGTTTGCCCGTTCGCTTGCGCGCGAGCTCGGATCTAGGTCAATCACCGTCAACGTTGTTGCACCCGGTCCGGTCGCCACCGACATGACCGCGGCGCTCACTGAGGGTCAGCTCGCCGATATCACCAAAGCGGTTCCGCTGGAACGCATGGCTGAACCCGAAGAAATTGCCGGCGCCGTCGCGTTCCTGACTGGTCCTGATAGCGCCTACATTACGGGCGCCGTCATCCCGGTCGACGGCGGCCTCGGCATGGGCCACTAGCGACAAAGCCGTTGGTCGCTGGCCTCTTCCCGTACAATCTCAATTAAAGAACCAACGAACTGGAGACATTCCTGTGAATGAAGAACTGTTTGCCCGCTTTCGCAAGTGCGCCGTTGAGGTGCTGTCGGTCGAAGAATCGACCGTCACCCCGGACGCGAAGTTCGGCGACGACCTTGACGCTGACAGTCTCGACCTGGTCGAGCTCGTGATGGCTCTCGAAGAAGAATTTGACATCGCTGTGCCTGAAGAAGAACTCGAAGGCGTCGAGACTGTGCAGAACGCCTACGACCTCGTCGCTGGCAAGCTCTGATGTCAGGCGGCCGAAGGGTCGCCGTCACTGGCCTGGGTGTCGTTGCTCCGGCCGGCATCGGGACTATTAATTTTTGGGAAGGGCTGATCGGCCCGGCCGCTCCGGTTGGTCAGACCATCGTGTTTGACCATTGGGACGGTTCTCCGTACTTCGACGGGCCCAAGCAGGCAAGGCGGGCTGATCGCGTCGAGCAGTTCGCGCTCGCCGCAGCAGGCGAAGCCTTTGACCAGGCCGGCGGTGTTGATGCCGTCGGCGCGGACCCGGGGCGGTTTGGCACCATCTTTGCCACCGGCATCGGAGGATTACATACTCTTGAAGAGCAGGTCGGCGTTCACAACGAGAAAGGTCCGCGGCGAGTATCGCCGTTCCTCGTCCCGATGATGATGGCCAACGCTCCCGGAGCGTCTATTTCGATGCGCTACGGCCTGAAGGGGCAAAGCGAAACTGTTGTCACCGCCTGCGCAGCTGGCAGCCACGCGATTAACTACGCAGCGCGCCTCATCAAGTGGGGCGTTCTTGATGCTGCGGTCACAGGCGGCTGCGAGTCGGCCGGAACACCAACCGGAATTGCTGGCTTCGCTAATATGACGGCACTGTCATCCGCTGGTGTCAGCCGGCCGTTTGACGTTGATCGGGATGGCTTTGTTATGGGCGAGGGTGGCGCAGTGCTCATTCTTGAAGAATGGTCAGCGGCCAAAGCTCGTGGAGCCAACATCCTCGGTGAGATCCTCGGCGGGGCAAGCAACGCCGACGCACATCACATCACCGCTCCGGCGCCCGGTGGCGTCGGCGCAATTAGATGCATCGAGCTGGCACTTGCCGAATCAGGACTTGCCGCCGCCGACGTCATGCAGGTCAATGCACACGGCACGTCCACTCCACTAAACGACGCCGCCGAGGCTGCGGCAATCACTCAGGTCTTCGGTCCTCAAGCTGTTCCAGTCACGTCGACCAAGGGCATCACTGGCCATGCTCTCGGCGCAGCAGGAGCGCTTGAGGCAGCCGCTGCACTGCTTTCGATTCAGAACGGGGCGATTCCGCCGACGGCAAACACCGTTAATGTCGACCCTGAAATGGACATCGATCTCGTGTTTGGCGCAGCCCGTGCATGGCAACCGGGTCCAGTGCTCAGCACGAACTTCGGTTTTGGTGGCCACAATGGTGCCGTCGTTATCGCTCCGGCCTGAGCGGTTGATCGGCGTACGGTCACGCGTGAGCTCAGCGGTCAGCAAAGACGAACATCAAGTCGCAACTGGTAGCTAGTTCGCCATTGACCTTCGCTGTACCGCTGCCTTTGCCCGCTCGAGCTGACATCCGACCAAGCTCGACCACGATCTCTAACTCGTCACCCGGCAAGACCTGACGGCGGAATCGCGCTTTGTCGAGACCACCAAATAACGGCAGCTTGTTTTTGAAGTCGGGGTGGGCCAGTACGGCGCATGCGCCGACCTGGGCAATCGACTCACACATAAGAACGCCCGGCAGCGTTGGCCGGCCCGGAAAGTGTCCCGGGAAGAAGTACTCCTCTCCGGTCAAGCGCCAGACCCCTCTTGCCGACACACCCGGCTCTAGGGCAGTTAGCTCATCGATAAGCAAGAACGGCGGACGGTGCGGAAGCAGATCGATCGGCGCAGGCAACGAACTCATCTACTCATCTTTGCTCAGACGCGTGGCGCCGCCGGTGATCGAACCGTAGCTCGTTCACCGGCGGCGTTGTGCAGAAGGAATTATTTTTCTTAGGACTCAGCTCAGGAGTGTGCCGGGATCGATGCTCGGCGGGACGAGCACAGCGTCGATGACGTGGATGACGCCGTTACTGGCCTCGACGTCAACAGTGATGACGTTCGCACCATTCACGGTCACACCGTTGTCGTCGGCGACAAGTTCAATCTCTTCTCCCTGCAACGTGCCCACAGCGCCAGTCGCCACGTCGGACGACGGAACCTCGGCACCAAGAACGTGATACGTCAACACCGCAACAAGTGCAGCCTCATTTTCCGGCAGCAGCAGAGCGTCAACGAGTCCTGCAGGCAGTGCTGCAAATGCCTCATCAGTCGGAGCAAAGACCGTGAACGGACCTTCGCCCGACAAAGTCTCGGCAAGACCAGCGGCAGAAACTGCAGCCACGAGCGTATCGAACGTTCCAGCACCGACAGCGACGTCGACAATCGTGCCAACCTCAGCTTGTTCTGCGACGGACTCTGCTTCAGTCGTTGCGACATCGGCATCATTGCCGTCGCTGCCGCAAGCCGTTAGGGCCAGAACACCAGTGACGAGACCTGCTGCAAGGCGAGTAGTGGATTTGCGCTTCATTTGGGGGGACTCCTTGAGAGAGATGAATGCTTTTGTTCACGCCGCTTGTGCGACATTGATCTCTCTACGACGCCCGATGAATCCCGGATGAAGATTCTTCAAGAAACTTTGGATTCAGTCGTCGCCGTGGGAGTGGTCGCCATGATTCGCCTGGTCCCCCATCCAGCCCGGCGGATACGTCAACGACAACTCCGCCGCTGTCGGCGTGCGTTTCACTCGGGCTGCGTCAGGCAACTCAGCCATGATTGCTTTCATGATCCGTTTGGTATCGGCGTCAACCGACCTGCCCTTCAGTTCAACTGGCGCGCCGACGCTGATCCGTACGGTGGGAGGGTCGGTGAGGTTCAGCACCTTCGGGCCACGACGCGACCGCGGCCACACATTCTCCGTGCCCCACAGCCCGACCGGAATCACAGTGGCTTCTGATATCTGAGCGAGTTGAGCTGCGCCCCAACGTCCGGATAGCTGCGTCGTGAAAAATGCGGGACCGCGCGGAATGGTTCCCTCGGGCATCATCGCCACCATCTCACCGCCTTCAAGCGCGTCGAGTGCGGCTTGAAGCGGCTTGTTCGAACCTGTTCCCCGATCGACTCTGATGCCGCCCATTGCGGCTGCGATCTGTCCAACAACGGGAGCATCGAAGACTTCTTTTTTGCCTAGGAATCGGGCGGTCCGGCCGCTCTTGCCAATGATGATCGACATCGCAGAGACATCAAAGTAACTCCGGTGGTTGGCACACAGGATGACAGGGCCATCGGCGGGGATGTTCTCGACTCCACTGATCTCGAACCGGGCATAGGGGTATGCGGCCGGCCGCGCCATTTGAAGCAAGAGTCGCTGCACCTCGAGGCCTGCTATAGGGACTTTGACGACGCCGGGCGACACGTCGAGGTTCATCGTGGGCCATCGGCGAGCTGCGGCCATCAGCACCATGCGTGGATCTGGGTTGACCACCACCGGGTTGCCGACTGCATCGAGCATCGGTGTGTCATACACGCTGTCGGAGTACGCGTAGCTAGAGGCGAGATCGGTATCGTGATAGCCGGCCCAAGCTGTAATGGCCTCGAGCTTGCCTGCAGACCAGACGAATGGCCCTTCGAGAGTTCCGTCGTAGGTTCCGTCATCTCGCACGCGATAGCGCGTCGCCACCACATCGTCGAGTCCAAGTCGGTCGGCAAATGGTTTGACAAGGTCATATGGCGTCGTGGTCGCAAGCACGATGGGCCGGCCAGCGGCACGATGCATGGCAAAGGCTGCGTGTGCGAATGGCTGCACCATGGCGACTAAACGGTCAGCTACTTGTTCAGCGGCCGCACTGACCGCCGCCTGGGAGTGACCTGAGGCAAGCGTGACCGCTTGGCGTGCGAGGGCCATCGACGGCAACGTCTCTCCGATCGTGTTGAAGAGACCAAAAAGCAATTTTTCTCCAGGAAATGGCTTCGACGACAAACCGGCCGAGCGCATGGCGTCGGCAAAGACTTCCCCGGAGGCTCCAGCTAATATCGTGCGGTCCAGATCGAAAAACGCTGCGCCATTGTCGGCGTTAACCGCACCTCCCGCTGGCTTGTCGGGTTTAGTGCTGTTCGGGGATGCCGCCACATCCCCAACTCTATGGTGGCGTGCGAGATAGGACCCGAAAAATGGGAAAGACCCGGATGGGGGTCCGGGTCTCTCAACCTAGAAACATCCACTGTTGGGGGAACAGAGTTCGAATGTTTCACCGAGTGGAACATTGGGGGGTGTTCTCACGTCGAAATTGCTTTTATATTATGCACATACAGCGACAGATCTGCCAAGAAGATAACGAAGATATCTGATATCATTTTTTGCGATGGATGTACGGCAGTTGTCTACCTTGGTCGCTGTTGCTGACCATGGCACGTTCTCAGCGGCAGCGCGAGCGCTATTCACCGTGCAATCAAACGTCTCCGCACACATTGCTCGACTCGAAAAAGAACTGGGAGTCACGCTGGTTGATCGGCAGCAGGGCAAGCTCACTGATGAGGGGGCGCGCGTAGTCGAACGTGCACGGCGCGTTCTCAACGAAGTGGATGACATTGCGGCCGACGTTGCAAGTCGCGACGCTGACATCTCTGGCCAGACGCGCCTCGGCGTGATCGGTACCACTGCCCGCTGGTTGGTGCCTCAAATGCTCGGTCAGCTCGGCACTGAACACCCTGGAGTCCGCACCGTCATTCAGGAAGGCGCGACCTCGACGCTCATTCCCAACGTGCTGTCGGGTCATCTCAGCGCCGCACTTGTCCACCTTCCGATTGGCGACCCTGAACTGGTCATCGAGCCGCTCTTCGCTGAGGACCTCTTCCTGCTCGCCAGTTCGAGCCATCCCCTCGCAGCTCACGAGACCATTCCACTCCGTAACCTTGATCAGGTCCCACTTTTACTTCCCCCGATGGGTTCAGCGCTCCGCAAGGTGCTCGAACGTGCTGCGGCGGCGGCAGAAATTAGCTTGCGCGCCCAAGCAGAGATCGACGGTGCGCGTCTGCTGGCGTCGCTCGCCCTCGACGGCTTTGGCGCTGCCATTGTCCCCGCTACGGCGGTGCCTAATTGGCTCACCGGAGCGTTTCGGATGATCAGCGTGCCCGAACTCCCGCGGCGTGTCGTCGCTTTCGTCAGGCGTCGCCGGCCGGGCCCCAACGCGCCAACGCAGGCCACCCTCGAGGTGCTTCAGGCTCTTATTTCAGAGCGCGGCCACCTGCAACCCGGCGTGCACCCCGGCACCAGCGCAATCGGTCCCCTCCGAACCGATTGAGTGTCGCCGATATTTCATCGACAAAACTCTTCAGGTACCGCAGACGAACCCCTGCAGCTTGGAGCTGTACTGTCGGGGCAATGACGGCAGCACCCCTGCAGGACTCAACGTTCGCGATCTCACGACTGCGGCCATCGAAGGCACACGCCGACGTCCGCGAGTTCGGCCAACGCACTGTGGTGTGGGTCGAGTTCGAAGACTCGGATGAACTCATCCGCCTTACCTCGGGAACCTCGTCACTACTGGCTGCGTCGATCGACACTGCGCTCGATCAACGCATTCCTCTGGTGATCATGATGTCGTGCGCCGGTGCCGACATTGTCGAGGGCATTCCGGCACTGCACGGATGGGGTCTCGTGGCTGCTGCATTGACGCGCTGCTCAGGCCTCATCCCGACGGCGATTATCGTCGACGGACCAGCCGTGTCCGGACCCGCACTCCTATTGGGAATTGCCGACGTTGCCGTTATGACCGCCGATAGTTACGCCTTCGTGCAGGGCCCAACCATGGTTGAGCAGTTCACGGGCGTCGGAATTGACATCGATGAACTCGGCGGCGCGACGAACCACGCTCGCCACACGGGCGTACCGTCCGCCGTTGTCTCAGACCGGGCGACAGCAATCGAGACAGTGGAAACGATTCTGTCGTACCTGCCAAACCATGTTGATGAGGAACCGCCTCGCTGGCCAAACGAAGACCCACCGGATCGACTCTGTCCCGAAGCTGGCAAGCAAATTCCCGAGTCCTCTACGGGTAGTTACGACGTTCGTCAGGTTGCTGCTGCGATTGCTGACGAAGACTCATTGTTCGAGTTGCGTGACCGTTGGGCAGCCAACGTCGTTACTGCCTTTGCGACTATCGATGGTCGCCCAGTCGGTATCGTTGCAAATCAGCCTATTTCACTGGCCGGCACGCTCGACATTCCGGCGTCACAAAAGTCGGCACGATTTGTTGCGTTCTGCGATGCGTTTAACGTACCGATCATCACGCTGGTCGATACACCCGGTTTTTACCCTGGCAAAGACCTTGAGTGGCGAGGCATGATTCGCCATGGCGCCCAGCTTGTGTATGCGTACGCCAGAGCAACGGTTCCTCGCATCTGTGTTATCTTGCGCAAGAGCTACGGCGGTGCCTACATCGTGATGGACTCTAAGACGATGGGTAACGACCTCTGCTTGGCCTGGCCATGGGCCGAGATCGCCGTCATGGGTGCCGGACAAGCTGCGGCGATTCTCGCGCGACGCTCAACCCCCGAAGAAAAGGCGGAGTTTGAGCGGGACTACACCGATCGCCTACTCAACCCTTACGTCGCAGCTGAGCGGGGCTTCATAGACGCCGTCATTGATCCTGCTGATACGCGCGCCGAGATCTCGGCCGCTCTCGACGTGCTGCAGGACAAGCGCGAAATGGTCGTCGAACGCAAGCACGGCAACACGCCGCTGTAGCGCGCTGCGTCAGAACAGCAACCTGCCGATATCAGACAATGCCCAAATAACTGATAACCGGCACCGAATTCTTCGACGCTGCGGGCTTCGAGCGGTCCGAGGCGTTGGCGCGCACATCGCCAAGAGTCGAGCATCTTACCTTGGCGGCGAACACGCGTCGATGACGACGATCTCTGCCACCAACTCGGATTGCGATTAACTCGTCTCGCTGGTCGGTACCAGCTCACGCTTTTGCCGACAGCGACAATTACGCGCTGGCTAGCAGAGATACTCCGAAAACGTTCGGACTCGACCCCTAATGACGTCGACGGCGCAGTACCCATCCCGCCGCGTCACTTGGATGTGGAAGACACGTAGTTGTCACCATCGTCAATCTGTCTCAACGGGGAATTCTTCCAATCCTTCGCCATATCAGACTCGCAGGTGTTTTCAATTTGGTCCCGCGATTCGTAACTGGCTCGCAGTCCCGTCAGGCGCAGGTCCTACCTACAGGTACGCAACGTCGGCTCACGGGTTGGGGCACTTGTTCCGACTGCGAGTATCTTGTAACGGCCGGGTGGAGCGAACCTCCGCCCGACAATTCATCATCGTTCGAGCCCGGAGGAAGCCACAGTGCCCGAAACCATCACCATTACTGACGATCGCACCGGCAAGACCGTTACGGTTCCCATCGAAGGTGGTGTCTTCCCGTCATCGGCGTTGCGTGAGTTGGACCCGACCCTGTACTGCTACGACCCGGCCTATTTATCGACGGCATCGACCAAGTCCTCGATTACTTACCTAGACGGCGCCAACGGAATTCTTCGCTATGGCGGCTACCCGATCGAGCAGTTGGCCGAAAAGTCCACGTACCTTGAAGTGGCCTACCTGCTTCTCAATGGTGATTTACCGAACGAATCACAACTTACCGAGTGGACCCACGACGTCACGCACCACACGTTCATCCACGAGAACATGCGCAAGAAGTTTTCTGAGGGCTTTCATTACGACGCTCATCCCATGGGCATGTTCGTGTCAGCCATCGCTGCGCTCGGCACCTTTTATACGGGCTCTAAGGACATTGATGACCCTACGCAACGCTACATCCAGATTAACCGGCTGATCTCCAAGAGCCCGACTATCGCGGCGATGTGTTACAAGTTCTCTGTTGGTTTGCCCTACAACCAGCCGAGCAACGAATTGTCCTACGCCGCCAACTTTTTGAACATGATGTGGAAGATCGGCGACTACGAGGTTGATCCAGTTCTAGAGCGGGCGATGGATGTGTTGTTTATCCTTCACGCCGACCACGAGCAAAACTGCGGCACCACTGCGATGCGCGTCATCGGCTCCAGCCATGCTGATCCTTACTCGTCAGCTGCAGGCGCGGCCTCGGCGCTTTACGGGCCGCTTCATGGTGGCGCCAACGAGGCTGTCGTTCGGATGCTTACCGAAATCGGCTCTGTGGACAACGTTCCGGCATTCCTCGAGTCAGTCAAAAACGGCGAAGGTCGCCTCATGGGCTTCGGTCACCGGGTCTACAAGAACTTCGACCCCAGGGCGACGATCATCAAGGAAACCGCCTACAAGGTGTTCGAGGTCACGGGCAAGAACCCGCTGCTTGATGTAGCGCTCAAGCTCGAGGAGGCGGCTTTAGCTGATCCGTACTTCGTCGACCGCAAGCTTTACCCCAACGTCGACTTTTACTCCGGTCTGATCTACCAGGCCATGGGCTTTCCGACGTCGATGTTCACCGTGCTGTTTGCAATCCCCCGCATGGTCGGCTGGCTCGCTCATTGGCAGGAGCTACTCAACGACCCAGCCCAGAAGATCAGTCGTCCCCGCCAATGGTACGACGGCCCCGGCGAGCGGAATTACATCGACCTCGCCAACCGCTGATTCCAGCACCGACACTGGGCGCTTGACCAACACGTTGCACCTACGAATGTCCTCATAATCTCGGGCAATCGTCGTCGCGATGTGTTTCAGGTGAAGCGCTCAGAGCGCTGCGAGAACCGTGTTGAAAGTCTGGCTGGGGCGCATGATGGCGCTGGCCTTGACTGCGTCAGGGTGGTAGTAGCCGCCGATGTCGACATGGCTGCCCTGGACTGCGCCGAGCTCGTCAACGATCAGCTGCTCATTGTTGGCAAGTTCGGCAGCGATGGTAGCGAACTTCGCGGCAAGCGCCAGGTCGTCGGTCTGCCTTGCCAGTGCTTCGGCCCAGTAAAGCGCAATGTAGAAGTGGCTGCCGCGGTTGTCCAGGCTGCCGAGCTGACGAGCTGGTGACTTGCCGGCTTGCAGCAGTTGTCCGGTGGCCGAGTCGAGTGTCTCCCCTAGTATTTTGGCGGTCTCGTTTCCGGTGACCTCGGCGAGATGCTCGAACGATACGGCGATCGCCAAGAACTCACCGAGGGAGTCCCAGCGGAGGTAGTTCTCCTTGATCAATTGTTGAACATGCTTGGGGGCCGAGCCGCCTGCACCGGTCTCGAAGAGTCCACCACCGTTGAGAAGCGGGACGACTGAAAGCATTTTCGCGCTAGTACCGAGCTCGAGAATCGGAAATAGGTCGGTGTTGTAGTCACGCAACACGTTGCCCGTGACCGAGATTGTGTCATCGCCTGCGCGCATACGGTCAATCGAGTACTTCGTGGCATCGACCGGTGACATGATCTTGATGGTCAAATCACTGATGTCTCCTACTAAGTCACGGTCTTGCAGGTACTCATTTACTTTGATGATCAGCTGGGAGTCATGCGCACGGTTCGCGTCAAGCCAGAACACAGCTGGAGCTCCCGTGGCGCGAGCACGACTCACTGCGAGGCGGACCCAGTCGCGAATCGGCTCGTCCTTGACCTGGCAGGCGCGGAAGATATCGCCCTCAGACACTGGGTGTTCCATCACGGTGCTGCCAGTCGATATGTCAACGACGCGGATCGTGCCAGCTGACGGCGCTTCGTAGGTCTTGTCGTGGCTGCCGTATTCCTCTGCCTTCTGCGCCATAAGCCCCACGTTGGGAATGGTGCCCATAGTGGTCGGGTCGTAGGCGCCATTGGCGATGCAGTCATCGATGACTGCCTGGTAAATCCCTGCGTAGCTGCTATCTGGGATCGTTGCTTTTACATCTTGCTGTTCGCCTGCGGCGTTCCACATCTGACCGGATGTGCGGATCATCGCAGGCATTGAGGCATCGACGATCACGTCGCTCGGCACGTGCAGGTTTGTGATGCCGTTGTCTGAGTCAACCATGGCAAGGTCAGGACCGTTCTCGATCGCAGCTGCAATGCCGGCTTTGATCTCGGCCTGCTTGTCGGCGGGCAAGTTCGACAGCGACGAGATGACATTGCCAAGGCCATTGTTCGGGTTAGCACCCGCTGCCGTTAGTGCGTCGCCGTGCTTGGCGAACAAATCGGAGAAATACGCGCGGACTGCGTGACCAAAGATGATGGGGTCCGAAACTTTCATCATCGTTGCCTTCAGGTGGAGCGAGAACAGGACGTTTTTTGCCTTTGCGTCTGCGATTTGTTCAGTGAGAAATGCGCGCAGCGCATCGACACTCATCACGGTGGAGTCAATGACTTCGTTTGCCATCACGGGAATTGATTCCTTCAGGATCGACACCGAGCCGTCCACGGCCACATGTTCAATACGCAGCGCTCCGGCTTTGGACGCGGTGACGGACTGTTCGTTGTGGGCAAAGTCACCGCTCGACATCGTGGAAACGTGACTCTTGGAGTCATGCGACCAGGCGCCCATGGAGTGCGGGTTGGACTTGGCGTAGTCCTTGACTGCTTTGGGTGCACGACGGTCAGAGTTACCCTGACGAAGCACTGGGTTGACCGCTGAGCCCATTGCCGTTCCGTAGGCAGCCTTAATCGCCTGCTGATCGTCGGTCTGAGCATCATCGGGATAGTCCGGCAGGTCATATCCCTGCGCCTGGAGTTCGGCGATAGCGGCCTTGAGCTGAGGAACAGAGGCTGAAATGTTCGGCAACTTGATGATGTTTGCTCCAGGCGTCAGAGCCATCTCGCCGAGTTCGGCCAAGTCGTCGGGAACACGTTGCGCATCGGTCATCCGTTCTGGGAAGGCAGCTAGGATTCGCGCAGCGAGGGAGATATCACGTGTCTCCACGACTACATTTGCGGCCTCTGCAAACGCCTCGATCACCGGTAGCAGCGAGTACGTCGCGAGCGCTGGTGCTTCGTCCGTGAACGTGTAGATGATCTTCGAATTGCTCAATGTTGGATCCTTCTTCGGGCAGCTACTGCGGGCAGCAGACGACTGGTCACTTGTCTTTCACTTGTCTACCACGATTTTCACACGCTTTCCCAGCCCGTCGTGAACGATTCGCCATCCCAGTCGCCTTTCCACGCTCCAACCGGTCGACGAGCCGGCCAGCTCGCTGAAGCAACGCTCCCAACGGCCATCTACGCTGATTGTTGATGGATTTTGACTGGACCTCGGAACAACTTGAACTGCGTGCACGTGCTCGCGAAGTGGCGGCCAATGGTGTTGCTAAGTACGGGCGGCACAACGATTCATGGATGAATGGCTACTCCAAGGAGTTCGCCAAGGAAATGGCCGAGAACTGCTGGATCGGGATGACCTGGCCAACTGCATTCGGCGGCGGCGGCCAGCCCGCAATCAACCGACTCATTGTCGGCGAAGAGATGATTGCTGCTGGTGCGCCAATCGCATCAATGTGGTTCGCTGATCGGCAGATGGGCCCGTCACTGATCACATACGGAACGGCTGACCAACAAGCCGAGTTCCTGCCGCCGATGCTTTCCGGTGAAGTTACCTGGTGCATCGGTATGTCCGAGCCCGATTCTGGGTCAGACCTGGCCTCGCTCACCACAACAGCCGTGCGGGATGGCGACCACTTCGTTGTCAACGGTCAAAAGATTTGGACCAGCTTTGCTGCTGACGCTGACTACTGTTACCTCATCTGCCGGACCACCTCCGACGGCCCGCCGCATCGCGGCATCTCTGAGGTAATTGTCCCGATGAGTACCCCCGGCGTCGAGATTCGTCGCATCAAAGACATGACCACCAACGAGCACTTTTGCGAGGTGTTCTTCACTGACGCTCGCGTGCCTGTCGAGAATCTTGTCGGCGTCGAGGGCGCCGCTTTTAAACAGACGATGACTCAGCTTGAGCACGAACGCGGCGGCATCGACCGACTGGTGTCGAACAAGGCGCTTTTCGACATGGCGGTTGAGCGGTCCAACACGACCGACGCCAAGGTGCGACAAGAAATCGCGCAGCTGGAGATCGGGTACCGCCTCGGACGCATCTTGGTGACGCGCGAGACGTTACGCCAAGCACCCACGGGATTCTCCGCTGCAACCAAGTGCTTCTGCACTGAACACGAGCAGCGCGTCGCCGACTTCGTCGCACGCTCATTCGGCGCCGACGCGCTGTTGTGGGACGACGTGACGCAAGGCCTCGCCTATGGTCCCGGCTACACGATTATGGGTGGCACCTCGAACATCATGCGCAACATCTTGGGTGAGCGCGTGCTCGGCTTGCCTCGCGAACCGCGCAACTGACCTGCCCTCTCGCTGCGCACTCCGACGTTGGCAACACCGAACGAAATGGCGCCTGCGATCAGGACCGAATGGCGGTCCGCAACACGACCTCGTCCGAGGAACCCTGTCCGGAATCGTTCCCACCAACCGCTTCTTCGAGGGTGATCATGAAAAGTTCGATCCGATCGAGTTCGACCCCCGCCCACAACGTGACGTTGCTGCCCTCGTGGAACGTGCCCACCGGAAGCAGGTCACCATCGGCAGTGCGCATCCAGCCTGCATAGAACTCTCCATCATCGCGCCGCGGAAGTTCAGGTGCGTCAAGGTCAATTCGCAGCCCGGAGTCGAATGACGTGACGTCGATGTTGCCTCCCACATCCGACACCAGCCCGGTCGAGGTGAGCTCAGCAGAGAACGCGTCGGTACCAATCTCGGCACCGCTGAGTGCACTGAGGACGATAATGCCGCCGAACAGGAACGCAATCGCGGCCGCCGCGCCAATAAGCGCTGGGCGGAACCACGCACGACGAGGAGCAGCCCCTAGCGACACCGGGTCTGAGTCGTCTCCAAAGGCGGCTTCACTGCAAACCGCAGCGACTACTCGATCACTGAGTCCGGATGGCGGCTCGACCCACGTCGATGCGTCAGCGAGCAACGCCACAATATCGGCATCGAGCACGCCGTCCAGATTGTCTGAGTTCTTGCTGTCGTTCATCGCCCTGCCCGGTTTCGAAGCGTCATGTCTTGATCATCGCTGCGTTGCGAATCGCCAAACGGTTCGGGGCTTAGATGTGCCTCATGCTGCCTCACTTATCTACGTCCTGTTCTAGGTGGCCGAGTCGCGTTGCCAGACGTCGGTGCGCACGTTGCGAACGGGACTTGACCGTGCCGACCGCAACGCCGAGCTGCTCGGCGATTTCACTGTGCGAGTGCCCCTGAAGGTACTGCATTCGGATGACCTCACGTTCGTTTGGATCAAGGCTGTCGATCGCGGTTCGCACGCTCCACACGGTCTCGACCTGTTCGGCACTTGGCAGCAACATGACGAGCGCACTGTCAGACGGGTCGGCATAATCAAGCGCCACGATCGGGATCCGCTGCTCTACGCGGAGCGCATCGATGGCAGAGCCGCGAGCAATCATGGCCAACCACGGTGCAAAATCCTGACCTGCATCGAAGTGATCGGCAAGACGCCAGGCCTGGACAAACACGTGCTGCGTGACGTCTTCGGCGCGTTGCCCGTCGCCTATTATCCGATGGGCAACGGTGAACACCAGCCCACCGAATCGGTCGCACAACGTGCGCACTGCGTCTAGGTTGCCCTCACGGAAGGCAAGCGCAAGTTCGGTGTCACGCTGTACCTGGTGCGGCGGACGGAACTGCTCCATGACCGACGCCAGCGTACTAGCGCGCTCCGTCGGGTTGTCGAACCGTTTCGCGCCGTTCTCGCTGGCGCAGTTGCTCACGAACTGCGGTCTGCCGGCAATGGGATCAAACCGGGTCGAACCCGAAAGGGGAAACCCCTGGCGACACTTGAAGGTGCCTGACCAGGTGTTTTGTAGTGGGCATGACGGGACTCGAACCCGGGACCTCTACCGTGTCATGGTAGCGCTCTAACCAACTGAGCTACACGCCCCTAATGGTTGAAAGAATACCACCCACGCACCCGCTCCCCACCCGGGCCACCAGCTTTCGACTCAGGACCGGCAGCTGGCACTACGTTCGACATCGTGACCGAATTCGACCTTGCCCTCACCATTCTTCGCAGTGCCGCTGGCCTTACCTTGGCAGCACACGGCGTCAACAAGATCAAAGGTGGGCTTGACGGTGTGGCCAGATGGTTTGACAGCATCGGAATGCGCCCAGGCAAGGTGCACGCCCGTCTCGCTGCATTCGGAGAAATACTCGCTGGGCTCTTTCTCACTACCGGATTCCTCACGACGTTTGCCTGCTTAGGCTTCGTGGGGTTGATGACAGTCGCCGCAGTCACGGTGCACGCAGAGAAGGGCTTTTTCATTCTCGATGAGGGTTGGGAGTACGTGTTTATCCTTAGCGTGATTGCCATCACGATTGGCCTACTCGGGCCAGGAGACTGGTCTCTCGACGCAGCGGTCGGTATCGACGAAGATCTTGACGGCTTTGTCGGCTTGGCAATCGCTGGCGGCGGCGGGATTCTCGCTGCAGTCGGGATACTCACCGCGTTTTACCGGCCACCGAAAGCCGACGCCGAGAGTAAGGCCTAACTATCAGTCGCTCATGCGGATCGAAATGTCGTTCGCCATCAGCCGACCAGACCGAGTAAGCACAACACGATCTGGCTCGGTCGGATGCTCGACGACCATGTCACCCACCAATTCCAGCGTTGCCTGATCGAACGCTGAGCGCTTGACACCATCTCGAGTACGCAACTTCAACTGCCGACCCTCGGATCGACGTTGATCGACATCGAGCGTCTCCGACGAAGCCTCAACGGACGCATCGGCATTCACTGCGTCGATATAACGGTCGGGGGTACGGATATTCCACCAACGGCGGCCGTCTACGTGTGAGTGCGCAGCACACCCAAAGCCGCGATAGTTCTGTTGACGCCAGTACAGAAAGTTATGTCGCGACTCATGTCCAGGCGCGGCCCAGTTCGACACCTCGTAATTGGCTAGGCCCGCCGCTGCAAGCTGTTCGTCGACGAATTCGTATTTATCAGCCTGGTCGTCATCATCAGGGTGGCGGCCCGGCTGAGCTGCAAGCGGGGTTCCGGCCTCAACCGTCAACCCATACGCTGACACATGAGGTGGCTCGAGCGCGAGCGCACCAGCGACCGTGTCTTGCCAGCTGACCATCGACTCGCCGACCGCTCCATAGATCAAATCAAGATTGAAAGTGGGCAAGCCAACATCACGAATCGCTTCGACCGATCGAACGACATTGTCTTGATCGTGTGTCCGCCCGAGAGCGGTCAACACGTGCGCAGACATCGATTGCACGCCGACGCTTACTCGATTCACTCCCCCATCGATAAACGAGCGCAGCGTGGCTACGTCAACATCATCAGGGTTGCACTCGACGGTCACTTCTGCGTCAGGTGACCGCGGGATCGACTGAATCACAGCGGCGAGGTCATCGGGCGGCACAAGCGTCGGAGTACCACCGCCAACAAAGATCGTGTCAGCGACCGGCATGCCCTCCTCGACGGCTCCGGCGATCTCACGACGCAGCGCTGCGAGATACGCGTCAATGAGATGGTGCCGGTCAGTCCAGGTCGCAAACGCGCAGTAATCGCACTTCGATGAGCAAAACGGAATGTGGAGATAGACGCCAAACATCAGCGATCTTGGTGCCCCATGCGATCATGGTATGCTGCAACCGGGCGAGCTTGACCGATTCGACGCTCTTTCAAATCGGCCTGAAGAGCAAGTCGAGCGCTGCGAGGCGGTCCCTCACCTGGTCGACCGGCACATCGAGCATCGCCGCAATGGCACGAGCGTCATCGCCGCGAACCGTGATGACACGGCCGTTGAAGTCTTGACGCCGCACCTGGATAAGACGCAGGTACCGAGCCAGCATCTCGAAGGGCAATCCGCTCAGCTGCAAGAGCTTCGACACATCAATGGCGAGTCTCTCACGGTCCGGTGAAGTAATTGCCGTTGCCTCAACACTTGTCTCTGCTCGTGGGAGTAACTGCTCGGTAGGCACGTTGTAGAATTGGGCTAGCCGATCAAGGCGCGGAGCTGACAACGAACGCTCGCCCCGTTCGTAGGCGCC
This sequence comes from uncultured Ilumatobacter sp., assembly GCA_938091165.1. GTDB lineage: Bacteria > Actinomycetota > Acidimicrobiia > Acidimicrobiales > Ilumatobacteraceae > Ilumatobacter_A. Next base: position 146,905 of record CALKNK010000016.1, read on the forward strand.
AAGAACGGAGGCCCTAAATTCTTGTGCCGACTGGGTTTCGACCTCTTGCAGCGACAGCCGTTTCTGCTTGCGAATCACCCGCAGTCGCTCGCCCACCTGCTGGCTGTAGGCGGGGCCATCGTCGTCGTGAATCGCCATGAATAGTCAGCCTTGCAGCAATCGTGCCCGCCGCTCATACAGCGACGCGTGTTGTTGAACCAACTCAAATCTAGTTTCAATCAGAGCCGACCCCATACTTCAGCGGGAGTTCGACACACAGAGAGTGGCCGCCACGACGGCTGCCGTTTCAGTGCGCAGCACGTTGGGACCGAGTTGCACGCGGGCGCCGGCATTGGCGAGTTCACGCGGCGACCACCCGCCCTCTGGCCCAATCGCAATAAAGGTGTCACCGACTGCAACGTTGCGGCCACCAGGCTCAGCGACAACCGACAACGCCAACACGTCGAGCACAGGCACCGGTGGTTGCACCTCAGGCAACCAAACTCGGCGGCTCTGCCGGGCTGCCTCGTGTGCAATGCGATTAAGCCGTTCAACCTGCTTCGTTGCGCGCTCCGCCTTCCAACGCACCACCGAACGTTCGGTGTGGAGGAGTTGCACGGTATCAACGCCAATTTCGACAGCCTTCTGGACTAACCAGTCGACTCGATCACCCTTCGGAATTGCGGTAGCGATCGTCAGCGGTGGGTGCAGTCGCCGTTCTGCCACAACGGGACCGGCAGGTTCGAGTGTAAGGGACCCCCCTGCATGGATCACCCCCGCCAGCCTCCAGCGGCCAGCGCCATCGCTAACGCTGACGTATTCCCCGTCGCTCAGTCGCAGCACTCGCGTCAGGTGGTGTTCCGTACTGCTATCAAGGGTAATCACGCCATCGGCATCGAGAACATCACCTTTGACGAAAATTTGTGCCGATGCTGACCGACGCTCCTCGTCCACAGTCATGAGGTCAACTAATTAAGAGAAAGCCGACTTAATTCGCGAAAACAAGCCCTCTTTGCCGTTGCCAACAACTTCGCCCCGCCCTTCAGCGTATGAGATCAGCAAAGCAACTTCGTCGTCGGTCAGCCTTGTCGGCACATCAACGCGGATGCGCGCAATGAGGTCACCACGCCCTCGGCCGTGAAGGTTCGGAACGCCACGTTGGCGGAGCACGAACTCCCGGCCCGGCTGTGTGCCTGCAGGAACAACCAGGGCTTCATCGCCGTCAAGCGTTTCGAGAGTGAGCGACGTGCCAAGCGAAGCCTGGGCGATCGAAATACCAACGTCGGTGACAATGTCGTTTCCATCGCGCTCGTACCGCTCGTGCGGCGCCACTCGAAGATGCACATAGAGATCCCCGTTACCGCCTCGGCGCGGGCCTGCGGCACCACGCCCGGTCAGCCGCAACGTCGACCCAGTGTCGACGCCCGCCGGCACGTCGACCTGATACGTCTTGTCGACGGTGACACGACCTTGGCCACGACATGCTGAGCAGGGAGTAGCAATGACTTCGCCAACTCCACCGCACCGGCCACACGAACTTGCCGTTACCATCTGGCCGAGCAGGCTTTGACGCACGCGCTGAACTTGTCCCGAACCGCCGCAGTCGCTGCAGCTAACCGGCTTGGTTCCTTCGCCTGCACCGCTGCCATCGCAGTCATCGCACCGGACCGGCAGTTTCAAATCGACGCTGACCTGGTCGCCGAACACCGCTTGTTCCAGCGTTAGGTCAGCAACAATCTCAAGGTCTTGGCCGCGTGGCGGTCCACTCGGGCCACGCTGGCGAGCACCCCCGCCACCGCTGAAGAACGCATCGAAGATGTCGCCAAGACCGCCGCCGAACATGTCCTCGCCTGACTGGCCGCCGCCGACACCAGCTTCACCAAACTGGTCGTAACGCTGACGCTGCTGGTCATCAGAAAGCACCTGATAAGCCCGAGCGACTTCTTTGAACTGCGCTTCAGCTTCCGCATCGTCCGGGTTTGCGTCGGGATGCAGCTCGCGGGCGCGCTTTCGGTATGCCTTCTTGATTTCGTCCGCGCTCGCGCCGCGCGAAACACCCAAGAGTTCGTAAAAGTCAGCCATGACGCCCTACATGATGCCGTGAAAAATGCAGAGCGAGACGGTCAGACTGGTAGCTAAAGGGGACATCAGCCTTCTTCGATGCGATGACCGAGCTGTTCGCTTACTACTTCGACCGTGGCAAGCGCTTGGGGATAGTTCATTCGGGTCGGTCCCAGCACACCGACCGAACCCAAGTGCTCACCGTCGACTAAAACCGGTGCAACCACGACCGAGCAGGCCGACAGCGGCTCAACTCCGTGCTCAAGCCCGATCGCCACCGACATGCCGCGAGCAACAATGTCGCTGACGAGCGAAACCACAACAAACTGCTGCTCGAGCGTGTGAAGGACCGATCGGACTATTTCGACTGCATCAAACGCCTCGGCAACGGCAGCCACACCACCGGTGAACACCTGATCGCCCGCAGCCAGCTCCAAGAGCCCCTGTAGGCCCGCCTGAGTCAGCCGATCGACTGATGCATCGCTAGTCGGACTGACGTGCGTGACCGCACCCAGTACCGATCCGGTTAGCCCTGCTGACAAGTGAGCCGACGCTGTTGCAAGGCGAATATCGTCGTCAAGGTCATCAATTTCGATACTGACGTTTTCGACCGTGCCATTGGCAAACACGGCCACAACGGTCGCCGTGGTCGACGAAAGCGAGACAATCTGCACACGATGAATCGCAACAGCTTCCGCCTTGGGACCAACGACCACTGCAGCACTGTTCGTCAGTTCAGCAAGCAAATTCGAGGTTTGGTGCAGCATCTCTTCGAGTCGGCCGTGGGCCGCAGAAAAGAAATCACCCACCTGACGGGTCGTGGCTCTATCAAGTCGGCCAGGCGTCGTGAGGTGGTCGACGTAGTACCGGTACCCCTTATCTGTAGGGACGCGGCCCGCCGATGTGTGTGGCTGCACCAAAAAACCTTCGGACTCAAGGTGGCTCATCTCGCTTCGCACAGTTGCGGAGGAGACCTGAATGTTCTGTGCTGCTGATATGTGCGTCGAACCAACCGGCTGAGCGGTGGCGATGTACTCCTGGATTACCGCACTGAGAATGGCAGTTTTTCTATCGTCCAACATTGCAAAGGGCATCCTACTTTGCGCGCCGCTGTTCAATTTTAGCGCTCACTTATTGCTCAACGTTTTGAGTCGGCGAAGAGCCTCTTCGCGTTCAACGCCATGGTCCAACATCGGCTCGGCAGATTTTTTCACCCACCGGTCAACGTATTCGTTCCGGTTGTCATACCGCTGTTGCTGCGTCGTCGGATTAAAAACACGAAAGTATGGCGATGCATCAGTGCCTGTGCCAGCAGCCCACTGCCAGCCGTGATTGTTGGACGCAATGTCACCGTCGAGCAGGTGCTGCATGAACCACTTCGCACCCCACTGCCACGGCAAGTGCAGATCCTTGACGAGAAAGCTCGCCACGATCATACGGACCCTATTGTGCATCCAGCCCGTCGCCAGGAGTTGGCGCTGACCAGCATCAACGATGCTAAAACCGGTCTGACCTGCGGCCCACTGATCGAAGCGACGTCGCGCCGCTGCATCAGTGTCGACCGGCATCGCGTCAAACCGAGCGTTGAGGTTGCTCCAGGCGGTGTGGGGCTGAGTAAACAGCACGTCGGCGTAAAAGTCACGCCATGCCAGTTCACTTGAAAAAACCATTTCCCCGTCGTCTTTCGAACCTGACAGATCAAGATCAGCCAGAAGCGTGCGCGGGTGAATCGTGCCCCATTTTAGATCAGGGGACAATTGGCTGGTGCCAGCAAGCGCCGGCCGGTCACGCAAATCGCTGTAGGCACTCACACCTGATCGCAGCGTGCCATCGGCGGCAGTGGCAGCTTCACGAAACGATCCCCAACGATTAAGAGCGGCAGCCTCGCCAACAGACGGCAGGTCGCATCCCGGCTCCGGCGGGTCGGAGATCGGATGACAGTACTTTTCCAATTCCGACGCTGGCGCCCAGTCCATGTCATCGCCAGGATCCGGGGCCGGGGCCTCCAGACCAGTCTGTCGCCAGATCTTCGAGAATGGAGTAAATACCTTGTACGGAGTTCCATCTCCCTTTCGCACTCGACCAGGGTCGACGGCATATGGCGAACCGACGCCTACGAGCGATCGGCCCCGTTCGGCCAGCGCTCCCCCCACAGCCGTATCGCGTTGCCGGCCATAGGGCGCATAGTCCCGACTCACATACACGGTGCTCGCATCGAATGCTGCAGCCATTGCCGGAACCTCGGCAACTGGATCGCCACATCGGATTAGCAACCGAGACCCGAACCGGAGGCGAATCTGTTCGTCGAGATCGTTCAGGATCCCATGAAGCAGGGCGCGCCGAGGGGCTCCGGTACGAGCGAAGCCCGGGTCAATGACAAAGAGCGGCACCACGGTCTGGTTGTCGGATCCCGCTGCGAGTAAAGCCGGAAGGTCGCCGATCCGAAGATCTCGGCGGAACCACATGAGCGAGCACTTGGTCACTGCCATTGTTTACCGCGTCCACAGACACGACGCCGCTTTTAACTGCCGATCACCCGACGCCACCACGAATTCTGGAAGACACCGTGCGGGTCAAGACGTATGGTCATCTCAACGAAATCATCAAACATTTCGTAAGCCGTCGATGGATCGAAGAACCTGGCATCGAAGAATTTGCCCCAATGCGGTCGGGGCGCAAAGGGTTCGAGCGCCCGCTGCACAGTTTGAACCACGTCATCGTTGTTCCCGGCCAACCACGTGAAGTGAAAACCAACCGATGCGCGCTGATAGTGCGGGCTCATCCACATCTCGTCTGCCGCTATTGCGCGGATCTCGGCAACCATCAAGCGGCCAGAGAAGTCGGCAGAGACGCTACGAAGCGCATCAAACGCTGCGTCACCATCCTCAGCGTCGACAAAAAATTCGGACTGGATTTCGTTGCCTGAACTTGGAGTAAAGCCCATCCGAAAGTGCGGCAGACGCTCGCTCCACAAGCCGGGCTCACCCAATTGTCGGGTACACGATGACGCGTCGAGACCTGGGACAGGGTGGTGTTGAATCGTTGCGGCCGGTGCATCAAGAAAAGTAGACCGGGGCGACATCGATTGGTCGCTTCCGTCGGTACGACGTTTGATCCACACCTGCCCTACCTGGCCGCTCACCGAACCGGCAAACGTTGTGAAGATACTCACGCTGTACGCGGCATTTAGAATCATGCCGAGTTGGTCAACAACGAGGTCGAGTGGCAAGTCGTTGTACACGTGTTGCGCAATCTCATAGTCGAAGTCGACATCGAGCGTGACTGTGGTGATTACGCCGAGAGCGCCGAGCGCCACCACCATGCCCTCAAAGTCGGGCGTCTGTCGATCGATGCTGATGATCTCGCCAGACGATGTAATGAACTCAAGCCCAGCAACCGACGTCGCAAGATTTCCGTGCGCTGCACCGGACCCGTGAGTCCCGGTTGAGATCGCACCGGCGACCGAGATGTGGGGCAAAGACGCCAAGTTGCGTAGCGCAGCCCCGTGAGGCCGCAGCGAACGAGCAACATCCGCATACGATGCTGTGCCAGAAACGGCGATCGACCGTGCATCAGCATTGAACTCCGGTGGTCGGCCGATGCTGCTTAGGTCGATCAGATCAACCGCATCAGCGATGTCAGTGAACGAGTGTCGGGAACCGATGCCACGCACGCTCGGGGACTCACGCACTATTGACGCCGCCTCGTCAACAGTTCGCGGCCGATGAATCATTCCGGCATAACGATGGTTGCCAGCCCAATTGATTTCGCTTGGCGTAGACAGACCCCTAGTCATTGCTCGTCACCATTTCCCATTCAGCTGCGCTCGTCGATCATCGAGCGATGGCATTCTCTGCACCCGCGGCGCCGTCGCCAGCCAGTAGACGCTCGCACCTGCAACGACCAACAGACTGATCACACTGCCGTAGCCGAGTGCCCATTCCACGCTGGCCCGATCGGCGATGACACCGGTGATAGGTCCGCCAATCGGCGTTGAACCCAAGAACACGACTGCTTGGAGCGCCATCAAGCGTCCGCGCATGTCGTCGGGGCTCTCTTGCTGCATAATCGCGTTAGCTGCGGTAATGAAGCCTGATGCCCCAAGCCCCATCGGCATTGCCCACAGAAACGCCACCCAAATGTTGGGTGCCCAGGCAATTCCAATCGCAGTAACGGACAAAACGATCGCATTGCCGAAGTACCAGCGCAAGCTCACGTGGCGCAGACGCGCCGTGAGAAGCGCCCCAGTCAGCGAACCGATCGACATCACGCCGAGGACATAGCCAAAGGACTGATCTCCCCCCCACCTCAGATCAGCGAGTTTTGGAAAGACCACCTGCTGGTTAAACGCAAAGGTCGATACGACGAGCAACACCACAAACAGCACCAAAAGGTTGCGCCGCCCTGCAATGAAGCGCAGTGCGTCCCGCACGGGCTGCCCCCCCCTGGGCCGAGGCGGCGAGGAATACATTTCATTGGCTCTCAGTGCTGTCAGCGCAAAAATTATTGCCGAAAATGTTGCACCATTCAACAGAAAACACACGCCGGTGCTGAAGGCTCCAACGAGCACCGCTCCGATCGCCGGGCCGACAATACGTGACGATGTCATCACTGCGGTATTCAGCGATGTGGCGTTGGTGATCTCTTCGGGCGGCACAAGTTCAGTGACGAGGCTGCGCCGCGCAGGATTGTCGAACGCGTTGGCTACACCGAGTGCCAACGACATCGCGTACACCAGCTGCAGATTGATTAGTCCCGTCACGTCGAGTAGGCCGATGGCGATGGCCTGGGCCGCCATCGTCGACTGAGTAACAATCGCCATCTTACGTTTGTCCATTACATCGGCGATCGATCCAGCCCACGCACCGAGGAACAACATCGGGAGAAACTGCAGGCCGATGCTGATGCTCACCGACGTCGATTCACCGGTGAGCCGAAACACCAGAAGTGACATCACCGTGAGCTGCATCCAAGTGCCCACATTTGAAATAAGAAGCCCTCCGAAAAAGAGCCGCACATTCCGGTACTTCAGTGAACGAAACGTGGTGGCACCGAATCGAGACCGTTCGATCGATGAACCACTAGCAGGCCGCCGCGACGATCGCGATGCCACCGGATCGCGAGGATCAGTTGGTAACGAGCTCACAATATGAATCGTTAGCACGCACTCCGGACGCTTAACGATGCGGTATCGACCCGACGCTGTCTTGTCGCGAGTTAATCGTCGAGCTTGAGCGCGTCGATGAAGACGTCGCCAGGTACTTCGACCCGACCGATCGACTTCATCTTCTTCTTTCCTTCTTTCTGCTTTTCAAGCAGCTTGCGCTTACGCGTGATATCGCCTCCGTAACACTTAGCCGTGACGTCCTTGCGCTTGGCCTTCACCGTTTCGCGACTGATGATCTTGCCGCCGATTGCTGACTGGATCGGCACGTCAAACATCTGGCGCGGGATGAGCTCTTTGAGCTTCTCGCACATACGGCTGCCGTAGGCGTAGGCCTTATCACGATGCACGATCGTGCTAAAGGCATCTGCCGGGATCGCGTTCAGTAGCAGGTCGACTTTGACCAAATTGCTCTTGCGATAACCCGCAAGTTCGTAGTCGAGGCTGGCGTAACCCTTCGTCCTCGACTTCATCTGGTCGAAGAAGTCGACAACCACCTCGGCGAGCGGCACCTCGTAGACCAATTCCACCCTCTCAGGCGAGATGTACTCCATTTTCTTCATCTCACCCCGGCGAGTTTGGCAGAGGTCCATCAACGGACCCGTGTAGTCAGTTGGTGTGATAATCGAGAGCTTAAAAAATGGTTCCTCGACGAAGTCAATGCTCTGCGCCTCGGGCAGATCGGCTGGGTTGTCAACCTTGATTTGCGTACCGTTGGTCTTAGTTACGAGATACTCGACGCTCGGGGCGGTGGCAATAAGTGCGAGGTCAAACTCGCGCTCGAGACGTTCCTTAACAATCTCCATGTGAAGCAGCCCTAGGAATCCACATCGGAAACCGAAGCCGAGCGCGCCCGACGACTCAGGCGCGTACGTGATTGAGGCATCGTTTAGCTTGAGTTTGCCCAGCGCTTCACGCAGAGTCTCAAAGTCGTCGCCGTCAATTGGAAACAAGCCAGAAAACACCATTGGCAACGGCTCCCGATAGCCCGGAAGCGCTTCGGTCGAGCCGTGCGCCACTGTGGTGACAGTTTCACCTGACTTGGCATCACCCACTTCTTTAATACCGGCAATGAGATAACCGACCTCACCGGGACCGAGCTCTTGGCATGGCGTCATCACTGGCTTGCGCGCGCCGATTTCGATCGCCTCGTGCTGGGCGCCTGCGTTGATGAACTCAACCTTCGTGTTGGCCTTCAGCTTTCCGTTCATAATGCGGATCGATGAGACAACGCCGCGGTATTGGTCGAACTGGGAGTCGAAAATCAGACCTTGGAGCGGAGCATCCGGGTTGCCGAGCGGGGCGGGAATGCGCTCAATGATTGCATCGAGGAGGTCAGGCACACCGACGCCGGTCTTGGCTGACATAGGGATGATTTCGTCGCGCGGAATTCCAAGCACCGTCTCGATCTCACCTGCATAGCGGTGGACATCGGCCGCAGGCAGATCGATTTTGTTGAGCACTGCCACGATCTCAAGGTCGTTCTCAAGAGCGAGGTAGCAATTCGCAAGCGTCTGGGCTTCGATGCCTTGCGCAGCATCGACAACGAGCACTACACCCTCGCATGCGGCCAGGCTGCGGCTCACCTCGTAGCCGAAGTCGACGTGTCCGGGCGTGTCGATGAGATGGAATGCGTGCCCCTTCCATGGGACACGAACGTTCTGCGCCTTGATCGTGATTCCCCGCTCACGCTCAAGGTCCATCGAGTCGAGGTACTGGGCCTTCATGTCACGGGTCTGGACCGCTCCGGTGATCTCGAGAATACGGTCGGACAGCGTCGATTTACCGTGATCGATGTGCGCAATGATTGAGAAGTTCCGGATCTTGTCGAGAGTCAGCGCTGAGTGGGTACCGTTCATGACATACGCAAAGCTATCTGGCAGCGGTTGTGGTGAGCTTGTCCGTCTTGACTGCCACAAAATCTCATCGTGTTCCGCAATCCCTGGGCCATTGGATAACACGTTGGGGGTTCCGATGCCCGTCGGTAGCATTCAATGGCTGTTCGGAGCTTCTCTCTGTGGCCCGACAAGATCGAAGAAAAAGGCATAACCCACATGGCAAACACCAAGAGCCAGAAGAAGCGCATCCTCACCAATGCCAAGAGCGCTGAGCGCAATAAGGCCGTTCGCGCCGAGGTAAAGACGCGAATAAAAGCTGCCCGGGCCGCCGTCGGCACCGACGGCGACACCGAAGCACTCCGGCTTGCAATTAAGCGGATTGACAAGGCTGCCCAAAAGGGCGTCATGCACAAAAACGCAGCTGCTCGGAAAAAAAGCCGCCTAATGAAGCAGCTGGAGCCCGCCAACTGAGCTTGCTTGTTTCGACGTGAGCGCCGCCGCCGTGCGGCGCTTTTGTCGTTTTCGGCTCAGCGCAGCTTGCTCAAGCGAGCGATCAGGACTTCCATCACTAGTTCTGGTTCGAGATCCTTGGCGCCGCGGAGATCAAGATCGGCCTGGGCAATCCAAGTGATCGCCCGCTTCGTGTTAGCCCCTCCGAGCTTGTTGTAGTTCTGCAGTGCCTTCTTCGCTGGAAATCCCTTCAAGCCCGTCGCCGCCCCAGACTGATCCTCGTTACGAGCATCAACGCCATCAAGTTTTGCAATGCCGGCGTAGTGGCTGTGCAAAATAGACATCACTTGCAAAGGGTGGCGCCCGCCGGCGTGAACCATTCGTCCGAGCAAGCTGAGCGCCTTCGTCGTGTCACCATCCATGATTGCGTCGGTGAGATCCCACGGCGGCACTCCCCCGGCTTCACCAATGAACGGCTCAATCTGAGCAAACGACAACTTCTCACCAGCACCGTAGGTGCTCTTGAGCGTCGCAAGGATTCCGTCGAGCCGACCGGCGTCCTCACCGAGCCACGTAGCGAGCTGTGCGGTCGCTCCACCATCCATCTTCAGACCGGCTGCGCTCACCTGGTCTGCGAGCCACTTTCGCTTTTCACGACCCGGCGAAGTGTTGTGCACTTTACCCACGGCCTTGACTGCATCGCTCAGTTTTTTCGACAACCGTCCTGTCCCGCCTGCAACGAGCACGAGATCTGATGAATCAAGTGGGTTCTCCACGTAGGCCAAGAGCGGCGCAAGGTCATCAGCGTTAAATCGACTGACCTGGCGGGCGATGACGACTCGCTTGTCGGTGAGGAACGGCATCGTCTGAGCCGCATCGACAACGAGCCGAAGTTCGTACTCCTCGCCGTCAAACTCATCCACCATCATCGAGCGCTCTCCATCACCGACCAACTCGTGCACGAGGTCGCTCACTGCGGTGCGCAAAATCGATTCGTTGTCACCGGTCAAGAGATGTGTTGCCATGGAAACTCGATTCTTACCGCGTCTAGCGCCAACTGCGACAACGACGGCGCAGATCATTGTCGCAATGACTACATCTGGGCGATCCGCTACACGAGTGCCACTGACAAGCCACACCTCGCTAACGACAATCCACGCCTCCTCGTCATGTACCTCGATAGGTGCTACTGAGCTGGACCGAATTACCACATTTCGAGTCGATCCCCGTCGACCTCGATGATCACGCGGCTACTGGGCGCGTACAGCAACAAGAGTCACCAGGACGACCGCCAGCACAAGCGAGGGTGCCACTCCTTGCCGAAGATGATGCCGTACCATAAGAAACGCGTGAAGTCACATACCGCTGCCCCGCCTAATCCATCGGAACCCACCGATGTGCGGCGTGCCCGCAACCGATCGCTCATCGATGGGCCCCGCTGGTATCGCTCACGTATTCGTTCGTGGGGGCCCCTCGTTGGCTTGGCAGTTCCGACAATCATCGGTGTCCTTGCCTACGCGTCATTGGAGTACTCCGACGCCGCGCCGAGCGGAGCGGTGGGCCTGCTCGGGGGCGTTATCGCTGCGCCCGGTTTACTCGTCGTTGGGGCCCCATTTGGCGACTCAAACCTATATTCGCTCGCCATTGCTGCTTCGAGCGTGCTCTGGATAATGATCGGTCTATTAGCGTCGCGACAAGCGACACGGAATCCGCTGGCCACGTGGGCTGATTACTGGCGCCACTATTTTTGGTTGGCCGGTGGAATCTGGGTCGGCTCCGCTATTGCTCTCGGCCTCGCCACGATCTCAATCGGCGAAGCACTCTTTTGACCGGGCCCACCGATTCGCACTATGCCAATCGGTGGTCAAACTAAGGAAGCTAACAGTGATGGCCGGGGCGAGACCTAGGACTCACTCGGGTATCTGTCGAGAAGACCAGCATCAGCGCAGTTGTTGGTCGTGGGTTCGGCCGGAGTCTGCAGCACCAGATCCAATCAGTACAAACGCATCGTGAGTTGACGTCGATAGCCAGCGGTACGTGGATCTTCTGCCCCCATCAACTCCAAGATGTCGACGAATTGCTGACGAGCGTCATCATCGTCTTTCACCTGATCAAGGAGCGCCCGAAGTTTGTCATCGTTGTCATCGTTCGGTGTCTCGCCGACACGGGCTGAGGCAGCGATCTTGCGGGTCCGATCGTTCTCCGGGATCCGCTCGATAAGCGCTAAGGCTTCCTCAACACGACCGTCGGCCACAAGCAACTCGCCCAGCGCACCGATCGCATCTTCGTTGGCCGGTTCCATCTGTAAAGCAATGCGCAGGCTGCCCTCATCACCTCCGGCAATCAAGTCGCTGATCGCCTGTTCCTGCTCCGACGGGCCTAGCGAGTCGACAAAGGCCTGAACCTCATGCTCAGGCTGCGCACCCATGAAGCCGTTTACCACAGCGCCATCTTTCAATGCGTACACGGCGGGAATCGACTGCACTTTGAACGCTTGACCTATTGCGGGGTTCTCATCAATGTTCACCTTGGCGAGAAGGACCTTTCCGTCCGTTGCATCGATGACCGACTCGATAATTGGTCCCAGTGTCTTGCAGGGTCCGCACCATGGAGCCCATAGATCGACCACCACGGTGACGTCCTTCGACTTCTCGATGACTTCGGACTCGAACGTTGCGTCGGTGACGTCGATGGCTGCCATCACGCCAGGCTACCGAGCTGACATCAAGGCAGCCAGCACGCTGAACATACGAGTCGTCATTCCACGTAGGGCTCTATCCTGCGGGCTCGGTCGCTACCCTCGGCTGTAATGAACGACCATGCTGGCATCGATGTCAATAATGTCACCGACTGGCTCGACGCACACATTGAAGGCGCTCGAGGCCCTTATACGTTTAATCTGATCGCTGGCGGCCACTCCAACCTGACCTTTGGAGTGCAGGACGATGCCAACAACGATTTCGTCCTGAGGCGCCCGCCGATGGGCCCCGTCCTGGCAAGCGCTCACGACATGGGCCGCGAGCACCGGATCATCTCGGGTCTCCAAAACTCCTCAGTACCCGTCGCCCCGGCTCTTGGATTCTGCGATGATCCTGGAATCAACGGCGCTCCCTTCTACGTGATGAGCTACGTCGACGGCAACGTCGTGCGTGACCTCGACGACGTGGAGACCGTGCTGAGTGTTGAGGCACGCAACAACACAAGCCGGTCACTGGTCGACACGATGGCCAGTATCCACAGTGTGGACTTAGCTGCAACCGGACTGGCTGACCTCGGCCGCCGTGAGGGATACATCGCCCGGCAGCTTAAACGGTGGTACACCCAGTGGAATCAGGGCAAGACCCGCGAGCTGGAGGCAGTCGATCGGGTGCATGCCGCGCTCGCTGCACGGATCCCTGAGCAGGGGCCTTCCACGATTGTGCACGGCGACTATCGACTCGACAACTGCATAGTTGACAACGACGGCAACGTAGTAGCTGTACTTGACTGGGAGATTTGCACGCTCGGCGATCCGCTCGCAGACCTCGGACTGCTCCAGGTGTACTGGACGGGACCTGACGACGAAGCGAGTGCGTGGGACGGCACCGCGACCACCGCCGATGGCTTCTGGAACCGTTCCGATTTGGTCGCTCGTTACGCCGAGGTATCCGGGCGCGATGTCGGCCAACTCGACTTCTACGTCGCATTCGCCTATTGGAAGCTCGCCTGCATCCTTGAAGGCGTTTACGGACGCTATCTCGCTGGAGCGCTCGGCGCGCAGGACCCTACCGACCTTGCCCCATTCAAACTCCAAGTCGATGCTGCAGCTGCGAAGGCCGAACAATACGTGGAGCAATTTACATGAGCGAACAGCCCGGCGTGCCCGGCGCCAACACCGACATCGAATGGCTGACCGCCGAGCCAATGTTGCACGAGCCGATCCTTATCGTAATGATGACGGGCTGGATCGATGCCGCAGGCGCCGCAGCAGCGGCAGCTCAGGTAGTCGCCGACGACTGCGAGACCACCCCGATTGCACGTTTCGATGACGACACATTTATCGATTATCGGGCCCGCCGCCCGACGATGGAGTTACGCGACGGTGTCAATACCAACCTGCGATGGAACCACATCGAGCTCCTCGCAGGTCGTTCGACTGAGGGGCGTGACGTGCTCGTGCTAATGGGACCCGAGCCCGACATGAACTGGCGGCGGTTCTCAAACGCCATAGGAGACATCGCCGTTGAACTCGGCGTCACCCACATGATTGGGTTCGGTGCGTACCCGTTCGCTGCGCCGCACACTCGCACGCCTCGACTGTCCTGTTCGTCACCGTCGGTAGACGTGCTTGCTAACGTCCCGTTCGCCCGCAGCTCGGTAGATGTGCCTGCGGGTATGGCCGCCGCACTCGAACACACAATGCACGATCGCAAGATTCCGGCACTCGGGATCTGGGCGCAGGTCCCGCATTACGTGTCGTCAATGACATACCCAGCGTCGTCGGTCGCCCTACTCGACGGGTTAGCTGAGGCAACAGGTGTACGGATCGCGGGCGCTTCGCTTCGTAACGAAATCGACATTCAGCGCGAACGGATCGACCAAATGGTTGCGGACAACGTCGACCATCAGCTGATGGTCACGCAGCTTGAATCGTTGCATGACGCAGCAGTCGAGGATGATGCTGACGCCGCAGACGCTGCGGCCGAGATGCGCTTAAAATCGGGCGACGAAATCGCCGCGGAAATTCAAGAGTTCCTCCGCGACCAACCCGACACGTAGTCCCTCAGCAGATGACCTTGACCACGATATGACGATGGTCGGCGCACTACGTTCGCCTTATGAAGATCGACGGCAACATCGGTAACAACCTCCACGACGTACCGGCACAGGCGAAAGATGTCGAGGCCACTGGCTATGCGGGGGCCTGGGTTGCTGAAATGGCCCACGACCCGTTTCTTCCGTTGCTACTTGCGGCCGAGCATACTGACAACCTTGAAATTGGCACGTCGATCGCGGTGGCGTTCTCGCGATCGCCGATGACCTTGGCGAACACCGCTTGGGATCTACAGGCATACTCAAAAGGCCGGTTCGTCCTCGGTCTCGGTAGCCAAATCAAGCCGCACATCGAGAAGCGTTTCTCGATGGAGTGGAGCAAGCCGGCGGCACGGATGCGCGAATTCGCCTTGGCCATTCGAGCGATCTGGAACACATGGCTCAGCGGTGAAAAACTCGAGTTTCGCGGCGAGTTCTACCGGCACACGTTGATGACCCCCATGTTCTCACCTGACAAGCGTGAACTCGACGGTTTTGGTCCGCCAAAAATGTTTCTTGCTGGAGTTGGACCCCTGATGACCGAGGTCGCCGGCGAGGCGTTCGACGGCTTTATTTGCCACGGCTTCACCACCGAGAAGTACCTGCGCGAGGTGACCATTCCTGCGCTGGCCCGCGGTCGAGACAAGGCTGGTAAGACGATGGAAGGATTCGAGATTGTGGGCCCATCGTTCGTTATCACGGGCAACAACGACGAAGAAATCGAGAGAGCCTCAATCGCCACTCGCAAGCAGATCGCGTTCTACGGTTCAACGCCCGCGTATCGACCAGTACTCGACATGCATGGTTGGGGTGGGCTCCAAGACGAGCTGAACGCACTGTCCAAACAGGGCGAATGGGACAAAATGGGAACACTTATCGACGACGAGATCCTGAATACGTTCGCTGTCGTCGGCGAGCCCGAGACGATTGCCGATGAACTTGGCGCCCGATACGGCGACGTCATTCAGCGACTCAGTTTCTATGCCCCGTACGCCAGCGACCCTGACCGGTGGTCCAAAGTAATGGCCGACCTCCGCAAGGTCTGATTCACCAACCGACTGCCGACCTCTTGGGCGATCCATCCAGCGATCTTCAGCCTGGTCCACGTCAGCTATACCTTTGTGGCTCTCCAGCCAAATCTTGCGATCACAATGCAACGGCTCGGCGACACCGGCAAGTCGGGTTGAAAGTTGCTCATCAGCCTCGCTACCAATTTGGTTTCGTTGTGCTGCTCGTCATCCTCGTCGGCGCAACATTGTCAAGCACGCGTGCGGCGCGGCTGCCGAGGCCTAACAGGAGATGTCTCGGGATCGAGCCCGCTCAAGCCGGAGAGCAGTCAAAGTTTGATGGCACCAGATACGCGCATCTCGGTGGCTCCCCCGACCCAAATCTTCCCGTCGGCTTGTTCGACTGAGACCCTGCCAGTGGTTTGTGCTGCGACATACGGCGCATCCACCATGCCCATGGCGAGCAACCACTGAGCAACAGACGCGTTGAGGCTGCCGGTCACTGGATCTTCCCGGATCGATCCATTCGGGTCATTGAAGAACGCACGGAGTTCAACCGCTGCGCCGGCGCTTGCCGGGTGGAGCCCAACTACACCAACATTAAAGCGGTCCGTCGTTCCGGTTGGGGCGGGCAGGCCGAGCACGCGCCGGGCAGACGAGAGCAGCAGGCCCATCCAGCCTGGACCGTTGTCGATCCAACTACTGTCCACGACGTCGGCGGCGTCAATGCCGAGCACGTCAAGCACAGGTTCAAGATCGTTGGCATCGACGGACTCATATCGGATCATCGGCGGAGCCTCAAAGGCAAGTGAACCAGATACCGATTGGCGAATGTTGATGACCCCGGCCTTGCATTCCTGCACGATCACGCCATCACGCTTTGGCTTGCCGCCGGCTGCGAGCCATGCGGCGCACGCCCCAAGGGTCGGATGACCGGCAAAAGGCAATTCAGACTTTGGTTCGAAAATCCGGACTCGATAGTCCGCGTCCGCCGCTGTAGGTGCGAGGAGGAACGCCGCTTCGGACAAATTGGTCCACCGAGTGACAGTCTGCATCATCGCGGCCGACAAGCTCTCAGCATCGTGAATCACTGCCAGCGGGTTACCAGTGAAGGGGCCAGAGGCAAACACGTCAACTTGGTCGAAACGATAGGTCCTCACAATTGGCCCTGATCTTCCGGTTGCTCTGATCCATTCTGAATGCACTGGCCACAGACGCCCTCGAGGGCGAAGTGTCCCGGCTCCAACGTGAAGCCGATCGCATCGCGAGCTTCGGAAACAAACCGCCCGACTGCGTCGGCAGGCACCGAGGTAATTCCCCCGCAATCTCGGCACACTGCGACCAGCCCGTGGTCGCCACCCAGCCGGACGAGTGACGGTCCGTGCCCTGCGTGTACGTGCGTGACAATGCCGCGGTCGGATAACACACTGATCGTGCGATACACAGTTGCCTCGTGGATGCCTGCGGCCTCAGCTTGCGCGAGGGTCGTCAGCTCCCCAGCATCAATGGGGCCGCCGTGTCGCAGGAGCGCCGTCAGTACCGCAACCCGCGGCCCCGTCGCCCGACAGTTGTGTGTCCGCAGAATTGCCTGGGCGTCTCCGATCGTCCAGCCGTCAACCGTTTCAACGTCAAGCCGGGTCACTGACTCGTCGTTCGCATCCATCAATCGAGACTACTAACAGACGGTGAGCGGCTAGCACTAACCCGGTGGCGCACATCAGTGAGCGTGCCCGACACCGGCGGCGCGTTGACGGAATGAGCCGCCTGCAACAAATGCCAGCACGAAAAACGCCGCTGCGGTCAGCACGATCGTAGGTCCCGACGCGACATCAAGGTGGTAGCTGGCGTTCATCCCGACAAACCCGCTGACAGCTCCGACCAATCCTGCCAGGATAAGCATTCGGGCGAAGCTGTCAGTCAGCATCCGCGCCACCACCGCAGGAATGACCAAGTTCGCAGCGACCAGCGTGACACCCATGACGTTCATCGTCGACAGCACCGTGGCAGACAACAACACCATCAGAAGTGCATCGACCACGCTGGTCCGCACACCCGTGGCCCGCGCCACTTCGGCGTCGAAGGTCGTGAACAACAGCTGGCGATAACCAATGAATATGAACGCCAATGCACCGAGCGAAACACCGACGATCAACCACACATCTGCCCAAGTGACGCCGAGCACGTTCCCGAAGAGCAACGCATCGGCATTCCGACCTGGTGACCCGTACAGCTGGACAATCGCAAGGCCGAAAGCGAACGCCGCAGTAGTCACAACACCGATCGCCGCATCCGATCCGATCGGTCGGCGCCGCACGATGCCACCAATGGCCAGCGCTGTCAACACACCCCACGCCCCAGCGCCGAGGAACAGGTTGATCCCGAGCAAACCCGCCACTGCATATCCGCCGAAAATGGAGTGGGAGAGTCCGTGGCCGATGTAGCTCATATTCCGCAACACGACGTAGCAGCCAACGACTCCGCAGAGCGCGCCTGCAAGCGTCGCCACGAGCACACCGTTGCGGAAGAACTCGAACTCGAACGGCTTGAACAGGTCGATTGCCACGAGGCCTGACTGTGCCACCGAGTTCATGCAGTTGCCCCGTCAGAGTCACCGACGACACCGAGCGGCGAGTCAACGACGACGCGCATTCCACCGTGCTCGAGGATGTGCATCGGCGAACCGTAGGTCCGTTCAAGGACGTCTGGAACTAGCACTTCCTCGGGAGAGCCGGCCCCGATAACACGCTTGTTCAGGCATACGATCTTCGGCAAATGCGCTGCGATACCGTTCAAATCGTGGGTTGTCAACACGATCGTCAGACCCTGCTGGTTGAGCTCATTAAGCAGATGTAAGACGTCGTGACGGGTGCGGACGTCTAACCCGGAAGTCGGCTCGTCAAGAAAGATGACCTCGGCCTTCGTGAACAAGGCTCGTGCGAGAAAGACACGCTGCTGCTGTCCGCCCGAGAGGTCGCGAATATGGCGGTGGCCGAGGCCCGCTAGGCCAAGCCGTTCGAGCACCTCACAAATTTCAACACGTTCAGCACGGGTGATCCACGGAGTTCGCCAGCCACGAGCACGAGCCATTCCAACGCATTCGGCAACGGTGACCGGAAAGCTCCAATCGATCTGCTCTACCTGAGGTACTAAACCCACGGTCAGACCAGATCTCTTCTTGACGGTCCCGGCAGATGGGGCAACCGTGCCAAGCAACGCCTTGAGCAGCGTGGACTTACCCGACCCCGAGGGTCCGACGATGCCGACCAAATCACTGTCAGCAATTGACAAGGCCACATCTGTCAGCACCTCACCCACGCCGTAGTCGACACTCAACTGTGCCGCTTCGATTATGACTGTCCCCGGTTTGATTGCCCCGACTGTAAAAGTCTGGCTCGCTGGCAGCCCGATCATTGAGGGTAGGTCGCTTCGTCAGTCACCACATTCCGGAGTTCGAACGCTGCGAGCGTCGCAGAGTCGCCGCCGAGCGCATCGGTCATCGTCACAAAGTTGAACTTCATCAAGCCGAGCCAGGAATGCTCGACAGCACCGGGCTCGCCAGGCAGATCGTCATCCCGAAGGTCATCGACATACACCGCCCCGGTCTCGTTGGCGATCTGCTCTAGGATGGGCGAAGGAAATACCTCCGAGCCGAACACCGCAGGAACCTTCTCGGCGTCGATCTGCTCGATCAGGTCGATGACGTCACCTGCGGTGGGCTCACCGAAATCGGACGGCTGCACGGCACCGACGACGGTCCACCCGTAGGTGTCGGCAAAGTAGGCGTATGCGTCGTGGTACGTGACGAGCTTGCGTTGATCGACTGGAATCGTTTCGAACGTCGCTGCGATGACCTCATCGAACTCGTCGACGAGGGAGCTGAATGCTGCAAAATTAGTGTCGTAGAACGACTCACCGTTGGGATCGACGTCAACCATGGTGTCGCGGATCAAACCGGCGTAAACCTTGACCAGGGTCGGATCGGTCCAGAGGTGCGGATTGGGTTTTCCATCGGATTCAGGAAATGAGAAGTCGTACTTGTATTGGTCAGGGCGAATCGTCTCGTCGCCCAGCTCGACGAGTGGAACGTCATCGGCAAGGTTGGCTTCGGCGAGTTCCTTTGTGGGTTCTTCCAGCTGCAAACCATTGATAAATACGACGTCGGCAGTGCTTAGTAGTTCAGCCGCCGAGGGAGGTGGCTCGAAGGTATGCGAGTTAGTTCCCTCGGGCACCAGGCCAACGATTTTTGCTCGATCACCGATGATGTTGGCTGCGATCGAAGTAATAGGTGCGACCGTCGTGACCACCAGGAGCCGATCGTCAGAGGGCTCATTAGACGACAAGTCGGAACCCTCGCCGCCGCCACAAGAGACAGCAACGAGACTCGCAAGCACAGCGAGAGATGTGAAACGAAATGAAAGAAGTCTGGACACGGACTAAAAGTTAGATGCGACCTGCTCGCAACACGATGTCGTTCTCCAGAAATTCGCGTGAAATGTGACCGCCCAACGCAATCAGGCTCCATCAGGTGCGGGATTGAGAGCGGATGTAGATTTAAGTTGTTCTTATGACCATCGCACAGCCCGACACCACCGATCTGGACGTCACTTCTATCCGCCACGACGACCACGGATTCCGCCTTCTTACAGGCCCGCTTACCGACGACAAGGCGGCAGAGGCGCTCGATTTTGCGGCATCCGGCGGCGCCGTGCTCGTAGCTCCCGAGCCGGGCGACACCGTTGCTGCAGAGCTCTGCGGTGTGCGGGTTGAAGCAGCGTTCTCCCGTGCCGAGTGGTTCGTCACACTGGCCGACCGCCCTGAAGCCGTTCGCCTTGACGGAGAGGTGCCAATTTTCAGCACCCTCCGCACGCTTACCGTCATCGGAAGCGACACAGCGATTGCAGCCACGACAAGTGTTCAGTTCCAACATGAGCCGACCATCACCGTTCGGCGCATCGGGAGCGGCTGCATCGTTGGGTCCGGCGTCACCGACCTCAACGCACTCCAGCAGCATCGCACGCTCGGCCCCTACGTTGCTCGACTCCTCCGTCCAGCTTTCGCGACCAACACACCAACACTCGGCCTCGCCGTCATCGGGTACGGCCCATTCGGCGGCATGGGCTACCTCCATGGCCTCGCAGCCACCGAGACCGAAGGGCTTGCCTTCACCGCAGCGGCTGACAATTCGCCAGATCGCATCGAAGCCGCACGTCTCGACTTCCCTGATCTGATCGGGCATGATTCTGCCACATCACTGGCCAAAGACGACGCCGTCGACGTCGCCGTGATTGCCACGCCCCCGAGCTTCCATGCCGAGCTAGCTATCGAACTCCTCCGTGCCGGCAAGCACGTCGTCATGGAAAAGCCGATGGCGATCACACGAGCTGATGCAGATCAGGTCATCGCTACCGCCATCGAGCATGACCGGACTGTGACAGTGCACCAGAGCCGGCGATGGGACACAGATTTTCTTGCCGTCCAGCGCCTGATGCGTAGCGGTGAGCTAGGCGAGGTGTTCAATATCGAGACCTTTGTGGGCGGGTTTGAACATCCGTGCCGGGCCTGGCATTCGGAGGACTCCATTTCTGGTGGCGCCGTTTACGACTGGGGTTCTCACCACGTCGATTGGATCAACCAGCTCTACGGCAGCGCCCCGAGTCGGGTCCTGTGCACCACTCACACTCGGGTCTGGCATGATACGACGAACGTTGATCAACTGTCGTTGTGGATGCAGTGGGCCGACGGCCGAGAAGCTACTTTCCGCCAGAGTGACGTGTGCGCAATTCGCCGTCCCAAGTTCCACATCGAAGGCACGGCAGCGACGGTCGAGGGACACTATCGGCCGCTCCGCACAGACGCTGTGGTACCCGGACGAGGCCACCTTGAACACAACTCCCACCATGCTGAAGCGCCTGTCGAGTTGACCGTCGGCCGCTACGACGGCGAGCACGGCATCGTCACCTCCCAGGTCCGGCCGGCACCCAATCAGGGTTGGGGCTTTCACCGCAACCTTGCCGACCACCTTCTGCTCGGCGAGTCGCTTGCGGTCGAACCGGAACAGTCGCGCGATGTTGTCGCAGTGCTCGAAGCAGCCCATCGTTCGGGCAATGAGGGCGGATCCCTCATCGAACTCTAAAGATGCGGCACATCACGAGTCGCTGCGCGTTGTTGCGGTCGGCATGATCGGGATCGGCGTCATCGGCGCGGGATCGATGGTTGCGCGCCTGTCCGTGCTGCCTGCAATCAGTGCCAGCACTCGAGCGAGACTCGCTGCCGCTTCGTCGTTGAGCACCCCACCATCGTCCGTCTGGTCTGATGTGTCTGTCGCCGACTATCAAGCGGTCCTCGATCACCCAGACGTTGACGCCGTGTACATCCCGCTGCCAAACGCCATGCACGAGGAGTGGACAATCAAGGCCGCGGCCGCAGGCAAGCATGTTCTCTGCGAGAAGCCGATCGCGGCGAGCGTGCAGACCGCAGAGCGGATGCGAGAGGCATGCGACGATGCAGGGGTTCTGCTCGCCGAAGCGTGGATGACACCCTTCGACCCCCGATGGGCAGAAGTGATGCGTCTTGCCGCCACTGGACTGGTCGGCGCCATCAGCGAAGTTCGCTCGACCTTCACGTTTACGATTGGACCTGAGGCGAGCGACAACTACCGATGGGACCCGGCACAGGGTGGCGGTGCCCTACTTGACGTCGGCATCTACTGTCTCGGGCCCGCCGTCCAGCTTTGGGGGCCGAAGCCGTCGCACATCGACGCTTCGATAACGCCTGCTGCGCTTCGTGGAAGCGGCGGCGTTGATGCGGCAACCACTGCGATACTTCGGTGGGGCGAGAATCGATCCGCCCGCATTAATTGCTCGTTCATCGATGACGAGAAACAGCGCATAGAGCTCATCGGTTCAGGCGGCGTGTTGCTTCTTGAAGGCGACGCCCACACCGGTGGAATCAAGGCAAAGCAGATCATCTTGCGCTCGAACAACGGAACAACCTCGACGATCAACGTGGCCGCCGCTGATCCGTACCTCGCCATGGTCGACGCCTTCGCCGCGGCTGTTGCTGAGGAAGAGCCGTGGGAGCGTTCCCTTGCGGACAGCCTCGACATGTTGGGCCTGATCGAGACAATCCTGGAGGGTTCATGAACACCCTGCCCACAAGCCGCCCTACGCCACGCCATGAATGGCATCAGCTTGCAGCCAGCAGCATCCATGCGGTCCACTGGGACCCCGCCGAGCCCTCGGCTCCACCCTGTCTTCTCGTCCACGGCCTCGCCTCTAACGCTCGCCTCTGGGACGGGGTCGGTTGGCGCCTTGCTCAAATGGGGCACCCGACTGTGGCGATTGATCAGCGCGGGCACGGCCAATCGTCGAAACCTGACGATGACTATGCGATGGAGACTGTCGCCAACGAACTTCGCGAACTCATTGCTTTGTTGGATTGGACCGCACCGCTTATCGCCGGTCAGTCATGGGGCGCGAACGTTGTGCTCGAGTTTGCCCACCGACACCCAGGTATTGCCCAATCAATAACGTGCGTCGACGGCGGTTTCATCCAACTGCAGGATCGTTTCCCAGTTTGGGAGGACGCAGCTGCCGCAATGGCGCCGCCAAAGTTGATCGGCACGCCCTTCGAACAGATGCAATCGTGGATGGCGTCATCGAACCCGGACTGGCCCGAGGAGGGACGGCTTGGCCAGCTCGCCAATTTCGAAGTTCGTGATGACGGCACCGTCGCTCCATGGCTTACGTTTGAACGACATCTGCAGGTACTTCGCGGACTGTGGGAGCACCAGCCGTCCGCTCTGTACCCGGAAATCAACACCCCGCTGTTGATGGTTCCCGCCGACACCGGCGACGTTGCTTGGACATCGTCGAAACGCCAGGCCGTGGAGGATGCTATCGCTGCGCTCCCCCACGGTCGCGCCGAGTGGTTCAGCCCCGCCCATCATGACGTACACGCCCAGCACCCGGCCGAGGTGGCCGAGCTACTGCATCGCGCTTCCACGGAGGCAGACTTCTTCCCATGAGCGCTCGATCAACTCCGTCCGTATCGTCCGCCGGGCTACCGCGGCTGCTCGTCATCATGGGCTCTGGTGAAACTGCGCCGACTATGAAGGGTCCGCATCGCCAGGTGTTCGAGCAGCTTGCGGCGTCAACCGGCGGGGCTGTCGACGCCGTGCTCCTCGATACGCCTTTCGGCTTCCAGGAAAATGTCGACATCCTTGCGGCGAAAACCGCCGAGTACTTCACCGATGCCGTCAGCCGACACGTCGACATCGCCGGTCTGGCACGAACCGACCATAGCGATGTCGTTGGGATTGAGACGGCTATAGCGAAAATCCGTGCGGCCGACTGGGTGTTTGCCGGCCCCGGTAGCCCGACTTTTGCGCTCCGCCAATGGACGGGCACGCCAATTCCCGAGGCGATCGGCGCCAAGCTACGCGACGGAGGAGCTGTTGTCTTTTCGTCAGCTGCGGCACTGACTCTGGGACGCAAAACTATTCCGGTTTACGAGGTGTACAAGTCAGGCGCCGATCCGTATTGGGTTGACGGACTAGATCTGCTCACCGCCATCGGTCTCCCTGTCGTTGTGATCCCACACTACGACAACAAGGAGGGCGGCAATCACGACACAAGCAAGTGTTACCTGGGCGAGCGGCGCCTATTGCTGCTTGAACCGGAACTCGATGATGATGTCTTCATCCTCGGCGTCGACGAACACACCGGCGTTATTATCGACCTTGACGCTCAAACGGCCAAAATAGTCGGCAAAGGCGGCATCACTCTCCGTAAAGATGCGGTTTCGACCCGGATCGAATCCGGCGAGATCGTCTCATTTAGTAGGCTGCAGCGCGGCCCTTTCATCGAGGCATCCGGCGTTGCCCCGGTGTCCCCCGCAGAATTCACCCCCAAGACTCCAGACACGTTGGCGGCAGACGGGATGGAGAGTCCATCGCTGACAGCCGACGCAACGCGTCTGGAAGCAGACTTTGATGCCGCCCTTGCTGCCCGGGATGCCGACGCCGCTGTCGCAGCCATTCTTTCTCTCGACAATGCGATGATCGAGTGGGGACGAGACACCCTGCAGGGCGATGAGATGGATCGAGCAAGAACGTCGCTCCGATCGATGATCGTACGGCTCGGGGCCGCGGCTGCCAGCGGCGTGCGCGACCCACGTCACGTCCTTGGACCAGTCGTTGAGGCAGCCCTCGCCGGGCGAGTGGCTGCCCGCGAAGCGAAGGCCTACTCGGTCAGCGACGCAATCCGCGACAATCTCGCCGATGCAGGTATCGAAGTTCGCGACACGCCTCAGGGCGCCGACTGGGTGATCGGCAAGTCGGCGAGCTTGTAACTTTTTCAGGTCAGCGGGACATCAATAGCTACTGCAAGCACAGCGGAAGGGTCGATGTGTACTGGTTCATTGAGCTGCTCATCCGAAAGGTGACATTTGATGCTGTGTCCCGCTGACAATTCGACCATCTCTGGCTCGGTGACTTCGCACAAACCTTCGATCGCACGATGACATCGAGTGTGAAACACGCAACCTGGCGGCGGATTTGCGGGCGAAGGAATAGCTCCCATAAGTGGAATCCGAGCTTCTGCGATTCCGTCGACGCTTGGCACTGCTGATAGCAGCGCTTCGGTATACGGGTGATTCGTCCCGTTAAACATCGTGGCGGTCGAGCCAATTTCCATGATTCGGCCGAGATACATCACTGCGATACGGTCGGCGAGATAGCGCACGACGCCAATGTCGTGGCTGATGAACAGGTAACTCGTGCGCTCCTCGTTCTGCAGCCCAGCGAGAAGGTTCAGAATTGCGGCCTGAACAGAAACATCAAGAGCCGAGGTTGGCTCGTCGCAGACCACTACCTCTGGGTCGCCTGCAAAAGCACGGGCAATGGCGACGCGCTGCTTAAGCCCGCCAGACAGCTGTCGCGGTCGCATGTCAAGGTGACGTGGCGAGAGCTGCATCGCTGCAGCAATCTCCTCGACTCGTTTGTTGGCTGCCGCGCCCTTGACTCCGGTCAGTTTGACGACGCTGCGATGCAGGATTCGGCGAACAGTCCAGGAGCGGTTGAGCGCCGAGTCGGGGTTCTGGAAAACCATCGAGATCGCCCGTACCGACTCCTCAACACGGGCAGTCGCCTTACCGGCCATCTGGCGGCCACGCAACGTGATGGCACCGCCCTCGTCAGCGGCATGAACGCCGAGCATGGTTTTGGCGAGCGTCGACTTTCCCGAGCCTGACTCGCCGACGAGGCCAAGCGTCTCACCTTCGGCAAAACCGAGGTCCACGCTCACGAGCGCAGGAACGTCGTGCCCACGTTGACGGAACGTCTTTGACACTCCGTCGACGCCGATGACCTGTTCCGTACCAACGTTGTATTCAACGGTGACTTCCTGAGGCTCGGGCACGTCACTGATCCGGTCGGCATGGTGACAACGCGTCCAGTGACCATCGCTCCGATCGACGATCGGTGGCACGTCTGTTCGACAGATTTCGGTTGCAATCGGGCATCGATCGATGTACGTACAGGTAGGCAACGACGCGCCGATTGGTGGCGCCGAGCCCGGGATCGCAAACAGCTCGCGGTCGGTTTTTCGCAGACCACGTCGTGGAATCGAATTAAGCAGACCCTTTGTGTAGGGGTGACTCGGGTTGTCGAAGACCTCGTCGACCGTGCCTTCTTCGACAATTCGGCCGGCGTACATCACGCCGACCCGATCACACATGGTACGGATAACCCCAAGGTTGTGCGCGATCAACAGGATTGCCGAGTTCAGTTCCGAACGCAGGTCTCGGACAAGGTCAAGCACTTCAGCTTCCACCGTCGCGTCGAGCCCAGTGGTCGGCTCATCGAGCACCAACAGCGTTGGATCGCAGGCCAGCGCCATGGCAATGACGACACGTTGCAACATACCGCCTGACAACTGATGAGGGTAGCGGTCCATCACGCTCTCGGGCGCAGCGATGCGGACCCGTTTGAGTGCTGCGAGCGCTGAGGCATGCGATTCGGAATTGGACTGGCCCATCACCTTGAATGCTTCGGCGACTTGCTTACCGATCTTCAGGACCGGGTTGACCGCCTGAACCGGATCTTGAAACACCATCGAGGCTCGTTGCGCCCGAAACTCGCGGAGTTCACGTCCGGACATCGCAGTCAACTCTTGGCCACCCGACTCGACCCGACCAGCATCGATTCGACCATTGCCCGGCAGATAGCGCAGGGCTGCGTATGCGGTGGTCGACTTACCGCAGCCGGACTCACCGACGAGTCCGTACGCCTCGCCCGCACGAACTTCAAAGCTGACGTCGCGAAGCACGACTCGCGGGGTGCCCCGGACGATGTAGGACATCTTTAGTCCATCGATAGCCAGTGCCGGGTGCTCAGCTTCGGTCTCGGTGGGTAGCGGTTCAGTCGTGGTCATGATTTCAGCGCCTTATCGATCGAGTCTGCGATCAGATTCACCCCGATCACTAGGCTGGCAATGGCGATCGCTGGGAAGATAGATGGCCACCAGATATCTCTGACGATTTGCTCGTAGTTCTGCGAGACGTCGATGCCCCAGTCAGCGTCGGTGATGTTCGAACCGACAAACCCAAGGAAGGCGAGCGTGGCGTAGGTAAACACGGCGTAGCCGAGCCGAACGGTGAGTTCGACAACAACGAGACCAGTCACATTAGGCAAGATCTCGCGACCCACGATGAAGAGTCCCGATTCGCCACGCATCTTCGCCGACATGACGTAGTCAAGATCGGATTCTGCGATGGCCGCCGACCGAATCGTGCGAGTAATCGCGGGAACAAAAAGCACAGCAATCGTGCCGATGATGACTGGCGTCGATCGGCCGAAGGTGAACACCACCAAGATCGCCATCAAGATGATCGGGATCGACAAAATAGCCTCGATCACTCGGCTGAGAACCTCATCAACCCAGCCTCGGTAGTACCCCATGACCAAACCCAGCATTGTTCCGACGATGACAGCCATCGCTGTAGCAATGGGCGCAACAATCAGAATGGGGCGAGCCCCGTAAATAATTCGCGCATAGACGTCCCAACCGTTCTTATCGGTGCCAAGCCAGGCCTCTGATCCAGGCTTGACACGGGGTCCCGCTTCAACAAATTCCTTCGGACCGACTGACGTTAGAAGGCTTGGCCATAACGCTGCGAATACCCAAAAGCCGACGATAAGGACACCAAAGAGGAATCCTGGGCTTCGGTAGAGAACTCTGAATTGTTCTCGTCTGATTTGGTTCTTCGCGCTTCTCTCCGACGTTGTCGAACCCCTGTCGAGCTCGCTCTTAGCAGCATCACCATTTGCAAGGTCTGATGTCTCGCTCATCAGTTGTCGCCAAGCGTTTGACGTGCCCGTGGGTTCATCCACGCCACCAGCAAATCTGCACCAAGAGTGGCAAGCATGTAGATGATCGCAACTGTGAGGACCCCTGCGCGGAGGACTGGGTAGTCAGCTCGGTCAACGGCACGGATAATGAGGTTGCCGACGCCTTGGTAACCAAACACAATTTCCAGAGCAACCATGCCTCCGAAGAGATAGCCGAGTTGGGTGCCGAGCACGGCAACTGTTGGTTGGAGTGCGTTGCGAGCTATGTGCTTTCTAAAGACTCGGCCAGTGGAGAGCCCACGCATGAAGGCGGTTCGGGCGTAATCAGAGTCGAGTGCTGTAATGGTTCCAGCCCTGGTGATTCGAGCTATGTACCCGAAGTAGACCATCAATACGGCGATCACGGGTAGCAGCAAGTGCTGAATCTGAATCAGTGGCCCTGACCCTGGCGGCGCACTGGCCTGGACTTTGAAGAAGTCAAATGGGACGGCCAAAAACGCAAGCAGGAAGACGCCTGCTACAAAGTCGGGGATTGCTGAGAAAGCTAGTCCGGTGTTGACGATGAGACGATCAATCCAGCTGTCTTTCTTGTACGCAGCGACGAGACCGCCAAGAATCGACACTGGTACGATCACCAAGAGCGACAGGATGACGAGTTTGGCCGAGTTGGCTACTGCTTTCCACACCAAACTCATCACTGGCTCCCCTGTTGCCACAGAGAACGATTCCCCAAAGTCAAGTGTGACTACGGAGACCGACAGATTTGACAGCTGCGTTGCAACAGAATCACGGAGCCCAAGTGATTCGGTGACCTGCATTAACCGTTCAGGAGACGCCGTACCACCTGCAATTTTACGGGCTGGATCGCCGGGCGCGATATTCGGTATAAGCGTCACGATTACGAGCAATATTGCCAACGTAACAAGTGCCAGCAATAGTCGCCTAATGATGAATCTTGTCACGTACTTTCTCGCCTCAAGTCGGAGTCGCTTTGTGAACGGCGGCAAAGAGGCCGCAACGTTTCACCGTTCCAGCCTCTTCGCCACCGCTACTCCCCTCAGGAGGGGCTAGCGAGATTTAGCTCTTTGTAACGTTCTGGAACTGCATGTGTCCGAGTGCAGTTACTTCGAGGCCACTCACTGCGTCACTTGCGGCAGTGAGATAGTCGAAGAAGAACGGATACACGGCAGGCGTGTCCTCATGAAGGACCCGTTGGATTTTGCCAACTGCATCCTTCTGACCGGCCACATCGGTAGCGCCTTGATACGCCTTGAACAACCCGTCGAATTCAGCTGACGCATAGTTCGACGAGTTCCAATCGGCATCCGTCTGGAGCGCTCGACCGAAGAAGACATCCGGCGTGGGCCGGTGACCGTAATCGACGATACCGATGTCTGCTGAGGCTCCGCACGGACGACCCGGGCCCGACGTTTCAGGTTGCGTGCCCCAACTTGCACCAGAGCACCAGTATTCCCCGTAGAAGTCGGAGTTTGGCGTCACGCTAACCGGCGTTGTGATACCGACAGCGGCCAAGTTCTGTTCAACAATGGCGGCGATAGCTGGTATCTCACCGAGATCACCAACCTGAAGAACCGATTCAATGCCATCCGGATATCCCGCATCTGACAAAAGTTGCTTCGCCATTTCCGGATCGTAAGGACGTTGCTCTTGAGTGTCGTCGAAGTAGGGCAGGGTCGCATAGACGGGATGGTCATTTGCAATGACCGCCTGGCCTTCGTAGACCGTATCCACAATTTGCTGACGATTGATTGCGTAGCCAACTGCCTGCCGAACTCGAGGATCAGTGAATGGACCACCTTCTGGTAGCTGTGTGTTGAACCACAGTTGGCGGTGATTCGAGGACGGAGGCCGAAGAACAGTGACGCTTGAATCGTTGAGAAGCGTGGCTCCATCGGAGATCGAGAAAGACTGAAGTACATCAATCTCGCCGGCAGCAAACGCTGCAACTGAGGTGCCGCCCGAGTCGAACCCCTGCAGCGTGACGCTGTCCAAATTGACACCGCCGCCCCACCAGTTTGGGTTAGGTGTGAATGTCGCGCGGAAGCTTGACGGATCGAAATCCTCGAGAACCCAGGCTCCCGTGCCTGTCACTCGATCGTTAAGAACCGTGCCGCTGCTGTAGTCCGCTGGTGTGATCAATGACTGCGGGTTGAAGAGCGAAACCAGAACTGGCAAGTTGCCATTCGGGGCATCAAGATTCATGACCACAGTCACGTCATCAGGCGTCTCGGTGCTTCCGGCACTGAAGACACCCGCGACACCCGCGCCAAC
Organism: uncultured Ilumatobacter sp.; assembly: GCA_938091165.1. Classification (GTDB taxonomy): domain Bacteria; phylum Actinomycetota; class Acidimicrobiia; order Acidimicrobiales; family Ilumatobacteraceae; genus Ilumatobacter_A. Next base: position 176,836 of record CALKNK010000016.1, read on the forward strand.
TTCTGCCATCCGGTCCAGGGTCGCCGCGACGTCAGCCGATGTCAGTGGTGCGCCGTCTTCTTGCCAAGTGACTCCATCACGAAGTTTGAACGTCCACTGTGTGGCATCCGCGTTAGGACTCCACTCAGTAGCTAGCGCAGTTGCGGCGATGTTTCCATCGCTGCCTAGACCAACAAGGTATTCGAAGCTTTGCGAGAGCACGGCGTAGGTGCCGAGGTCAAGCATGTTGAGCGGGTCAAGACCCGAGTTAGCGTCGCCGGTCTGAATTGCCGCAGTCACGTCGCCGCCTGCTGCGCTGGCTGGAGCTTCGGTTGTCGCTGGAGCTTCGGTGCCCGCTGGCGCCTCGGTGCTCGCTGACTCTCCACCGCCCGAGTCACTCCCGCTGCTGCTGTCGTCGCTGCCGCAAGCCGCAATTACTGCGCCCATCATCGGCATTGATAGGCCAATCATTGTGCCGCGCTTCACGAAGTTACGTCGGTTGATTTTCCCTTGAGCGTAAGCCTCAATGAGATCAGCCTCAATAGGGCCTCCTGAGCGGCGAGCCCAATCGATACGTTTCCAGTCCATTCAAATTCCCCCTTGGGATATGAGTACACGCCGTGAGAACAGTTGTCCCTCGGCATAACGACCATAACGAAGAGGCGCCTCTCGGACAAACTGTGTCCTCAGGATCTCAAAGTCCATGGCTATCAACGCCCAAAACCTAGCACGATTCATCTAGCTGAATGACGTCGGTCACATATTCTGCGGAAAGGTTGCCGGAGACAATCCCCCGAGGATTTTGATGTGGCGGGTCTTCAGAACATGATCCCGGACAAGCGGAGCGCAGCAACTCTCGCGTCCGGAGAGGCGATAACAGCTGCAAGCGTGAGTTCCAGGGCCATCTCGGAGGACTCTCGGTACCAATTCCACTCGATGACCCCGGTTGCCCACTTCTCCAGACGGTTCATCCGGGCTGTAAAAATGTGGCGCGCTAACCGCTCGATGTCGCATTCGCCGATGAACATTGCATCGGCCGCAGCGCATGCCAAATCGTGTTCGATAATCTGCACTACGCGCTCACCAACTGATCCCATCCCATGGACACCAGGACCCGACTGCAGACTCGCAAAGATCGGACGCCAGACGTCAATTGCTGTTCCAACGGTGTCGTCAAGCGCTTGGAAAAGCGCCCGAGTCGTGTCGATGGGCCTGCGGGTCGACTGGTCGTCGAAATCGACTTCGAGTTGGTCTAGCCCGTTCGAAACGAATGCAACCAAAACGCCGCCGCGGTCGCCAAATTGGTTGTACAGCGTTGCTACAGCCACGCAGGCTCGAGCTGCGAGCTTGCGCATCGTGAGACCCTCTAGGCCTTCTGCGGCGATGATCTCTCCTACGGCCACAAGAACATCGGCACGTGTTCGCTCCTGTCGCCGCTCCCAACCCGACTGCGTCGATGCCTCAGCAGATTTCACCGACCTGCCTCCCACAGCCAATCAGCATACGGCTCACCTGCCTGACCGTCGATCGTCAGTCCCGATGTGACGGCCTCAAGCTCGACAAGTGCCTAAAGCGATTTACCCTTCGCACCCATGACCCGCCCAGGCTGCCAGATCCCCAACTTCACCGATCCCACCGCCTGCACCACAGATCTGTTCGACGCAGATGCTCCAACGTTCTAGCAGAGCTGAACATTGCGTCTGTTTAAGAGTATTCCTGCCGGCTACCGCATATCGCGTTCTTGACGGGGCCGAAGTCTCAACTTAAGAGCATGACGAGTTCCTCGCCGAGATATTCTTCCCTACACCTACTGCGCTGCAACTTGCCGCTGCTCGTCTTCGGGAGCGTGCCGGGCTGCACCAGCATCACGTCACGTGGAGGAAGGCCACTTATTTCGAGCGCCCGGTGATGGATTCGTTCGCGCACATCGGCTATACCGCCTGACGTCTCGGTCAGCCGGACCTCAGCCACAACGACCACGCTCTCCTTGCCCTTGTAGCCCTCCATACCAAACGCGATCACGTTGCCTGCGCGAACACCGTCGAGTGGGCCGACCGCCCGCTCAATATCTTCGGGGAACACGTTGCGACCGCCGACAATGATGACGTCCTTGATCCGGCCGCACATCACGAGCTCACCATCGAGGAGGTAGGCGAGGTCACCGGTGCAGAGCCAGTCGTCATGAAACAGCGCAGCAGTAGCATCGGGCCTCTTGTAATAGCCGGGGGTGACCGATGTTCCACGTAACAAAAGTTCTCCAACATGCCGTTCCGGTAGCGATTTGAATGTCTCAGGATCGACCACCTTCATTTCGAGTCCAGGCACCGCCGTGCCGAGAAGCGGGAGTTTCCGCGCCGTCACGGCGAACTCATCAGTGTCGAGGACTTCGATCGGATTAGCGACTCGCTCAGTTTCGAGCACGAAGCGGTCGACGGTGTCGGTACGAAGACCACGTCCACGAGTGGGGAACGAGCCGCCGATCGCAACCTCGGCCATACCAAACGCCGGAAAGACACCGCCGGCATCAAAGCCAAACCGCGACGCCTCAGCGACAAAGGCCTCGACAGCCTTTGGATCGACCGGCTCAGCACCGGACAGGGCCAAGGAGAGCCTCGACAAATCAAGGCCGGTCATGCGTTTCAGCGCCCGAGTCGCAAGAACCCATGAAAAATTAGGACCAGCGGTCGCCGTGCACCCATAGTCGCTAAGCCACTGCATCCAGTTTCCGGGGTGCGCAAGGAAGTCTTGCGGCGCCGCCTGCACGAGGTTGACTCCCTTGGTCATCGGGATGGCGAGGAATCCGACAAGACCCATGTCGTGGTACAGCGGAAGCCAAGACATCATCGTTTCGCCCTGCTCGATCTGAGCGGCCTCAAGACAAGCATCGACGTTGGCGGACAAGACGCGATCTGGGATCATGACGCCCTTTGGCTCACTGGTCGACCCGCTGGTGTACTGCAGAATGACGAGTCGCTCAGGATCGTGCGGCGGAATCTCAAGACGATCTCCATGCGGCACGTTCGGTGCACCCGGCAGGACCGATCGCATCGGATCGATCGGCGGGTCGCCCTCAGCAGCGATGTAGAAGTCTGCGAGTTGATCGTCGATCAGGACGAGTTTGGCATCACCGTGGCGGATCCGGCCTCGGGTGCTATCGATGAAGGCATCGAGGGATCCCATGCGCATCGGCAAAGGCAGCACCATCGACGCAATTCCGGCCATCCAGCAGCCACGCACGATGGTCATCAGCTCGCGACTGGTCGGCCCGAGAACTGCGACGTGATCGCCGGGCAACAGGCCCTTGGCCTGCAGCGCTGCACCGACCGAGCGCGCACCGTCGTGGATCTCGCGCCAGGTGACGAGCGCCGGGCGGCCGTCGGCATCGAGGTCGCCGCTGAGGACGGACTTGCCGACAAAACGGACCCCTGTGCCTAAGTCAGCGGCGTTTTCCAGTCGGGTGATCGTGGAATCGACAACATCCATGGCCTGCGACGGTAACGCGTCACCAACGATTCGTCGACGGATTACGGCCCGCCAGAACGTTATTGGCTACCGTCAAGTCGACCGGGAAGGTGATGCGTCGATCCCCCACGCACCTTGACTTCCTTGGGTTGACAAACGTGGCACCCGTACTCGAGGTGAATGCCCTGAATCGACATCTGCGTGCCGCGTGATTTTTCAAGGATGACCTGCGGCAGGTGGTAAAGGTCGTCACCGCTACATACCGGACACTTCGGCCGCGGATCACGCGTCCAGCTGATCTTGCACACGTCGCAGGTCAGCTTGAGCGTCCCGTCGCCAACAGGCGCGCCGTGCAGGTGCAGGTCGCTGTCGCAGGACGGGCAGACAATCTCGAGGGCCATGACTCTTCGAGCGTACGACACACCGTCGGCATCGAGTTGCGACCAGCTCTGCCTGAACGCCTCCACGAGTTGTAATCAGTTGCTCTGAAGCCTCTAGGTGCGGAGCAGTTCAGCACGGCAAAAACGCATTTCCCCCAACACCTAGGTCGAAGGTCTGGGCGCGCTCAACGAGGACGACGACCGCAGTGACCGCACTCCTGACGACCCTGCACGCAGACTTAAGTTATGCGGCTCAAAGCCAGCCTTACCACAGTCTGGGAAAAACGTCGGTGTCAATTGGTTGGCCTACACGAACGGATCAGGGCCGCGAGTCGAGTGACCCCGTAGGCTCGGGGGCCGTATGAGCGAGACCGACAACACCGCACACAGCGCCAACAATCCTTCCCACCGGTACACGTCGGCACTTGCCCAGACCATCGAATTGCGGTGGCAGCAGAAGTGGGCGAGCGACGGAACCTTCAACGCTCCGAACCCCGCCGGCCCGCTCGCCGACCCCGCCGCAATCGCAGAGCGCGGCGACAAGCTCTTTGTCCTCGACATGTTTCCGTACCCATCCGGTGTCGGCCTCCACGTCGGCCACCCGCTGGGGTTCATTGGCACGGACGTCTACGCCCGATTTCAACGTATGGCTGGACGCAACGTTATCTACACGATGGGCTTCGATGCATTCGGCCTACCTGCGGAGCAGTACGCCGTACAGACCGGAACCCACCCAGCAGTCACGACAAACGCCAACATCGAAAACATGCGGCGCCAGCTGCGTCGCCTCGGGCTGAGTCACGACATGCGGCGCTCGGTCTCTACCACTGACCCGGAGTACTACCGGTGGACGCAATGGATCTTCAGCCAAGTGTTCAACGCCTGGTACGACGAGGATGCCGAACGGGCGAGGCCGATCGATGAGCTGGTCGCCGAGTTCGAGGCCGGCGATCGGGTAGCACTCGACGAACGAAGCTGGAGCGAGCTCTCCCTCGCCGAACGCAACGAGGTCATCGACGACCATCGCTTGGCCTATGTCTCTGAGGCGCCGGTCAACTGGTGTCCCGGTCTGGGCACTGTCGTGGCAAACGAAGAAGTTACCGCCGACGGCCGTTCCGACCGTGGCAACTTCCCGGTGTTCAAGCGCAACATGCGGCAGTGGATGATGCGTATCACTGCGTATGCCGACCGCCTGATCGACGACCTCGAGTTGCTCGATTGGACCGAGGCCATCAAGGCGATGCAGCGCAACTGGATCGGCCGCAGCCACGGCGCCAAGGTCGACTTCGAATCGTCGGCTGGCACGATCACCGTCTTCACCACGCGACCCGACACGTTGTTCGGCACATCGTTCATGGTGCTCTCCCCCGAACATCCATACGTCGACGAGCTGGCCGGCCTGGACAAGGCCGACGAGATCGCCGCCTATCGCAAGCAGGCAGCTGCTAAAAAGGATTTTGAGCGGCAAGACGACACGCGCGAGAAGACGGGCGTGTTCACCGGGGCTTACGCCACGAACCCCGTCAACGGTGAACAGATCCCGGTCTGGATCGCCGACTACGTCCTTATGGGTTACGGCACCGGAGCCATCATGGCCGTGCCTTGTGGCGACAGCCGCGACTTTGAGTTCGCCCGCAAGTTCGATTTGGCCATCCCGGCAATCCAAACTCCGCCGCCTGCCTGGTTCGAAGAACGCTCTCTGGACGTTACCCTCGACACACGGCAGTGGCCCGAGGCCTTTGTCGGCGATGCACCATACGTCAACAGCTCCAACGGCGAACTGTCTCTGGATGGACTGGTCAACAAGGCCGAAGGCATCGCGGTGATGAACGCCTGGCTCGAACGGACGAATGCCGGTGAGGCGACCATCAATTACAAGTTGCGCGACTGGCTGTTCAGCCGCCAGCGATACTGGGGCGAACCGTTCCCGATCGTCTACGACGCCGACGGCAACCCGCACACGCTGCCTGATTCGATGCTGCCGGTCGAGCTCCCCGAGACCGAGTCGTTCTCACCGCGTACCTTCGACGATGATGACGAATTCTCGAGCCCCGAGAGCCCCCTCGATCGCCTCCAGGACTGGGTGAACGTCGAACTCGATCTCGGCGATGGCGTGCAGATATATCGTCGTGACACCAACGTGATGCCGCAGTGGGCTGGATCGTGCTGGTACGAGATGCGATACCTCGACCCGACAAACACGGAGACCTTCTGTGACCCGGCCGTCGAGGAATACTGGATGGGTCCACAGACCCACATTCGCCCGGACCATCCGGGTGGCGTCGACCTCTACGTCGGCGGCGTCGAACATGCCGTGCTGCACCTGCTGTACGCCCGGTTCTGGCACAAGGTCTTGTTCGACCTTGGTCACGTCAGCTCCAAAGAGCCGTACGCCCGCCTGTTCAACCAGGGCTACATCATGGCTGCGGCGTTCAAGGACGAACGCGAGATCTATGTCGAGGCAACGGAAGTCGAAGGGTCAGAGGACGCTGGCTTCACCCACGACGGCCAACCGGTCGCACGCGAGTGGGGCAAGATGGGCAAGTCCCTGAAGAATGCCGTCTCGCCCGACGAGATGTACGAGGAGTACGGGGCCGACACGTTGCGCCTCTACGAGATGGCGATGGGCCCACTCGACGCATCGCGGCCGTGGGAAACACGTGACGTCGTCGGCATGTACCGCTTCCTGCAGCGGCTCTGGCGCAACATGGTCGACGAAGAAACCGGCGCCTGCACTGTTGTCGACACCGCTCCTGACGACGCGACCGACAAGCTGTTGCATCGGACCATCGATGTCGTTCGCACTGAGATGGACGCACTCCGGTTCAACACGGCGATCGCCAAGCTGATCGAGTTGAACAACGCCGTCACCAAACTCGACGCCACACCCCGAGCGGTCGCCGAAGCGATGATTCGCATGCTGGCACCACTCGTCCCACATATCACCGAGGAACTGTGGCGCAAGCTCGGCCATGACGACACCGTGGCCTACATCGAGTTCCCAACCGCTGATCCGGCGCTACTCGTCGACGACACCATCGAGGTCCCTGTCCAGGTCAACGGCAAGGTGCGTGGCCGAATCACTATCTCCGCCGACGCCGACCGGGCCACAACCGAAGCGGCGGCGCTGGCCGACGAGAAAGTGATTGCCGCACTCGCGGGCAACGCGCCGAAGAAAGTCATCGTCGTGCCCGGCCGCATGGTCAACATCGTCGTCTAACGACGCCGGTCAGGCGTCGACGAGTTCCCGCTCGGGCTCGGGCTCCTCGCCAGCGATTGCACTCTCGTCATGTCCACCCTCGACGTTCAGCGTGGGCAGGAGACGATCCAACATTTTCGGCAACCACCAGTTCTTCTCACCGAGTAACTCCATCGTCGCGGGGACGAGCAACATGCGCACCAGTGTTGCGTCGAGGAAGATTGCCATTGCCAGCCCGAGACCGAACATCTTGATCACACGAGCGTCCTCGAGCACGAAGCTGCCAAAGACCACAACCATGATCGCCGCCGCTGCAGTGATGACGCGGGCGGTGGCTGCGAGTCCGTCTGCAACCGAGGTCACCGGATCGCCCGTTTTGTCGTATTCCTCGCGCACCCGAGACAAGAGGAAGACCTCGTAATCCATCGAGAGACCAAACACGATGGCGAAGAGCATCATCGGCAGGAACGGCTCAATCGGACCGCTGCCGGTTCCCAACAGCTCAACACCCCAACCCCATTGGAAGACGGCGATGACGATGCCGTACGCGGCGCCGATCGACAGCAGGTTCATGATGACGGCCTTGAGCGGGACCAGCACCGAGCGGAACACCATCAACAGCAGCAGAAACGACAGCGTCAAGACAGCGAGGAAGAACACCGGGAGTCGGGCCCCAAGATAATCAGAGAAGTCAATGCTTGATGCCACAGCTCCCGTCACCTTCACGTCAAGCCCCGACCCGTTGACCGCTCCCGGAATCACGGTGTCGCGCAACTCGCGCACCAGGGCCGAGGTGGCCTCGTCCTGTGGGCCAGTCTCGGGGACGACAAAGATCTGGAACGCCTGCTCGTTCTCGGATGGAATCGGTCCGAGTGCGCGCGCAACGCCGTCCGCATCGTTCAGTGTCGCAACGAGGTTCTGCGCCGCTCTGAGCTGACTCAGGTCGTCCAGTTCTGCAACCACGAGCAGCGGGCCGTTGCTCCCGGCACCGAAGCCTTCCGCGAGCAGTTCGTATGCCTGACGGGTGGTGGTGTCTTCCGCGAACGTGCTCTCGTCGCCGAAACCAAGGCGCAGACTGAGCACCGGAATACTCATCACGAGTAACAGCACGGTGACGCCGATTGCCATCGGCCACGAGTGGCGCTGCACAAAGCGGCTCCACCGATAGGCCCAGGTCTCGCGCAGCGGCTTCTCTGCGCGAGGTGGCACCACTTCGCGTAGCCCCGTGACGAAGAACGACATCACCAGCGTGGCAATCGCCATCACGACGAACACTGCAGCCACCGGAGCGAAGCCGAGGCCGACGGCCAGGAGCGCCACGGCGACAAATCCAGCCATGATCAAGCCACGCCAGCGGGTGACTTCAACGCGCTCACCGGCGAAACCGATCAATGCAGGCAGCAGCGTGACCGAGGCAACCATGGTGATCGCCACCGTGACCGCCGCTCCAGTGGCGAGACCGTTGATGAACGCGAGTTGCATCACGAACATGCCGAGCAGCGAGATCACCACCGTGAGGCCGGCAAACAGTACCGCTCGTCCGGCGGTGTCGATCCCACGCACTGTTGCATCGTGCGGCGACATGCCGTTACGCGTGCCCTCTCGGTACCGGGTGACGATGAACAGCGCGTAGTCAATGCCGACACCGAGGCCGATCATGGCACCCAACGTGGTGGCGAAGTCCGGGATTGACATCACGTTGGTGAGCAGCGTGATGGTGCCGACACCGATGCCGACGCCGAACAGGGCGACGCCGATCGGCAGACCCATTGCGAGCACCGACCCGAACGCCAAGATGAGAATGACCACTGCGAATGCCAGGCCGATCAGTTCAGACTCCGGGGGCTCGAACTCGGCAAGTGCGGCTCCACCGATCTTGATGCTGACACCATCGATGTCGATTTGGTCGACGAGCGCCTCAATGTCGCGACCAATCTCACTCGCTCGAAGCTCATCGGTGTTCTCGTCGAAGTCCATGCCGGCATAGGCAATCGATCCATCGGGAGACACGAGGCCGCGTTGTTCGCCGATCGGCGAGTAGGGGCTCGTCAGTGTGACTTCCTCGATGGCGCCGACCTCGTCAAACAATGCCGACATCTCGACTTGGACCGCGGAGGCTCCGACGCCCTGCTCAGCTTCAAACACGATCGAGCCAGAGATGAAGCTTCCTCCCGCACCGAAATTCTCCTTCAAGATCTCAAAACCAGCCAGCGAGTCGGAGTCGGGGCTCTCGAACGAACTCTCCGACGAACTTCCGATGCTCCCAACTGCGGCCAACGTGCCCACGAGCACGACCACCCATGCGGCGAGGACGGTCCGGCGGCGACGGAATGCGAACGACCCGAGGCGTTCCCAGATCGACGCGTTCGGACCCAGCGGCGTCACCCCATCGCCTTCCGCGTTGTTGGACAGTTTGTTCACGAATGGGAGCATGGTCGCTACCATGAGGCATTGCAAGCACTGACCACCCATCGTGTCCAACGACACAACCCGACCGATTCGCGATGACTCAACCCGACCACGAACCAGAGGCACAGCCATCCGTCGAGACCCAGGTCCCAGCCGGCGATGTCGACCCACGGGTCGAACGCTCTCGCACCTCAGTCGTCAGTGCCGCTGCTCAACTCCTGCTCGACAATGGCCCGGACGCGATTACCCACGCGCGGGTCGCTGCAGCAGCATGCGTGAGCAGGACCACGGTCTACAAGCACTTCCCCGAGCGCTCCGACCTGCTCTCTGTCACAGCGGAGGCAGTCGGGAAGAATGTTCCCAACCACAACGACATCACGGGCGATCTGCGGACCGATCTGCGGATGTTCCTCGATCACCTTGCGAGCGACCTGCGGGACCCGGTCCGCACTCGAATCATCGCGATGACGATGGAGCGCGGGCTTCATGATGATGCGGTTGCGTTGGTTCGCAACACTTTTATGCAGAAGTTCCGCGTGGTGTACACCGCCATCACATCGGCGGGCGTTGCGAGAGGTGAGCTCAGCGTCGACGTCGACGTCGAACTCGGCCTCGCATCAATGGCCGGGTCGTTGATCTATGCGCGGCTCCTCACCGATCGGCCGATCGACGATGCACTCGTCGGCCGGGTGATCGACAACTTCATTCGAACCAACGCGCCCCACTGACCACCTGCTCGGCCAACTCAAATCTGGCGTGAGTCGGCGCTGCAGGACAGCGCCTGCACCGCTTCGCCAGCAACAGCGCTGAACCGCGCGATCAAAGCCTCGAGCCAGGCCGGGGCATCGTCGGCAAAGCTCGCGCGCACCTGGGCTCGGATCGCCGCCGCTTCGTCCCCGGTCGGATCGCCGTAGGCATGCAGCCACGCATCGGCGCGCAACGACTGGAGCACGCTGAAGACGTCCACCGTTCCGAACTCGAGAGCGGCTGAGGTGACTTCGACATCAGGCAGCAGTCCATCAAGAGCCCCCAGCCAGTCGCCGCTGAGCGCCGCCGACACACTCTCGCCATCATGCATCGATCGGACCTCACCCCACCAGTCTGTGCCGCGCTGGTAGCCGGGATCGCCCCTGGCGTGATGGGAGATCAGTTCGCCGTGGCTCCATGGACCCAGCCCAGTATGGAGATCGACGACGCCAAGCCGCTGAGCACCGCCAACGATTTCGGCAAGGTGCTCATGCATCCAACGATTCGACCAAACCGGCCCCGATCCGCCGTGGAAGATTCCTGTCGGATGGTCGTACTGACCACCGCTCACGATCTCCTGGAATCGGCCGGGGCCGGCCTCACCCGCTACCTCCATCAGCGCTGCGGTGGTCATCTGCTGGGCCTCATCGTCCCAGCTTGACGGCACGAGCAAATCGGCAATATCGCCGTACCCGGTGTTACGCGGCACGTCGGCCCAGTCGATGAAGTTGCGATTGACATCGACATTGTCTTCATTAACGCGTCTACCCCAGGAAAAGCCCACAGGGTTTAGGGCGTGCAGGAGGACAACCCGCAAACCTTCCGGGCGGCGGTTCGAACATTCGTCAAGCCACCAGGACTGCAGGGCTGACCCGGCGTATCCCTCGACACCGTGCGTACCCGACACGATCAGCAATACATCGGTTGCGTTAGGCGCACCCAACACAGCGACATCGATTGCCAACTCCTCGCCTTCACGTCCGCGCACCGGATGTGGAAACGAGGCGACCTCTGCCCCCGTAGTCCAGGCCGCGTTAAGAAACCGTCGACGTGCGATGGCATAGGTCTGGTCGAGGAGACGGGTCATCCATAAATGCTTCCAGATCGAGCAGGCGACTAACGACCTTCGCTGAAAAGTTGTTCGAACATCCTTGATGTTTGTGCTGTTTCCTATGCGCCTGGTAACAAATCTCTATAGCCGCCGGCGGTAGTCGGCCCTGCCTCGATAACAGGGTGAACTGCGTCATCGTGGTCGCCGTAACTTCGGCTCTGAGCGACTGCTCAGGCGCCCGACACTCTGCGCAGAACTCGACTGGATCTCGGCCGCAGTCGACAGCACGGGTCTTGATCTCGCCGGTATCAGAAATGACTTGACTTTCAGCGGAGCCGGCCTTGAACGTGACGTTGCGAGACGCCTCTTCAACCTTCGGACCGTGGGTGGCGGTCAGCTTGGGGCCACCGAGGCCAGCAGGCTGTCGGCGGGGTGCTGGTGCTTCGATACCCACGATGCAGTTACTTGCAGTCGGGCGCCCGTATTTATCGTTTGCCTCCGGTTCCGACTGTTGGAATTGGATTATCCACAGCGAGTCACTCCAGTGTTACGGTGTAGTGACAATCGTCACTACACCCGAGGAGCATTGCCATGTTCACAATGGCTGACATCGCCCGCATGAACGCTGCGGAACGGCCCGACAAAACAGCGTTGATCTGTGACAACCGCAGTTTAACCTACGGCGAGTTGCATGCCGAGAGCTGTCTAGTTGCGAACGCACTCCTCAATGCCGGTGTGGGCGCACAAGATCGTGTCGGGTTCATTGGGAAAAACATTCCCGAGTACTTCACGCTGAGCTCCGGTGCAGCCAAACTGAACGCTGTTCCCGTTGCCGTCAACTGGCGGCTGGCGCCGCCCGAGATGGCCTTCATTCTCGACAATGCTCAGGTGAAGGTGGTGCTGGTCGAAGGCGAGTTTTTGGATCATCTCAACAAGATGGATTTGCCTCTTGATCCGCTCATCATTGAAATAGGTGGAAATGGCGCGAACATGTCTTACAGCGATTGGATTCTTGATCAAACGGCGGATGATCCGGGCTACCCCAGCGATCTCGACGACACCGGCGCCCAGCTCTACACGTCCGGTACTACAGGCCTACCGAAAGGGGCAGAGCTCTCCAACCGGAACTTCGAGTCCATCATGAAACCGATCAGTGACATGATTGGAGTGACATCAGAGAGCGTCATGTTGCACGTTCTCCCAATGTTTCACATCGGTGGCAGCGGGGTTGCCAATGTCGGGTTGTTCAACGGGGCGACAAATGTTGTACACCGCGACGTCGACCCGGGTCGGATTTTTGTCGATATTCCAAAGTACAAGGTCACTTCATTCCAAAGTACAAGGTCACTTCGAGCTTCATGGTTCCTGCGCTCCTTCAGGTCCTCCCCATGATCCCTGGCGCCTCCGATGTCGATTTCTCGTCTCTTGAGACCATTATGTACGGCGCTTCGCCCATCACCGAAGAAGCACTCGTTGCATCAATGGCACTGCTCAAGTGTCCGCACGCTCAGGCGTACGGCCTGACCGAAACCACGGGTGTTGTGACCTGGCTCCCGCCCGAAGACCACGATCCGGGAGGTCCTCGCGCGAAACTCCTGCGCTCGGCTGGCAGGCCGGTCGACGGCGTTGAATTGAGAATCGTTGACGATGCTGGCAACGAACGGCCGGACGGCGAAGTCGGCGAGATTTGGGTCCAAACGTCGCAGAACATGAAGGGTTACTGGCAGAACCCCGGTGCTACCGCAGAGGTCTTTCCTAAAGGACGCGATGCCGAGGGTCTCGGCTGGTTCCGGACCGGCGATGCGGGATACATGAATGATGGCTACCTGTTCATTCATGATCGTGTGAAGGACATGATCGTGTCGGGCGGAGAGAACGTTTACCCGGCGGAGATCGAAAATGCGATCATCTCCCACCCGGGCGTGGCCGACGTCGCCGTCATTGGCATTCCCAGTGAGCGATGGGGCGAGTCGCCGCTTGCCTTAATTGTCACCGCCGAGGGTGCGGACCCTACGCAAAAAGAAATTATCGCGCATTGCGAGGAACGGCTTGCGCGGTTCAAGTTGCCGTCCGCAGTCGAACGTATCGATGCAATCCCGCGCAATCCCTCCGGCAAGATCCTTAAGGTCGACCTCCGCAAGCCGTACTGGAAAGATCGCGACCGAGCCGTCAACTGATGAGCAGCCAACACGCCTCAACGTAATCTCTATGGTTCGCTGAGTTGCGTTCGGTCTCATCTCTTGCGAGAGCAGGTCATCGGCAGCGATGACATGCCTTATATGACCACCCCGCCAGCCGAGCAGCATCTGCCCAATGCCCACTGCAAGGGAGAGTGATTGCACTAGAGGTGCCGCCGACCTCCGCACCCGAAACTGACAAGGAAAATTCCAATCCCGATTTATGGCCTTAGCACCTGCTTAACGTCACGACGATTAGCACAATGAAAGAGAAATATTAGATGCTCGCCCAGCATTCGCGAATGAGAGAGCTGCTCCACGGTTAACAAGATCGAACTTGCGGACTAGACGTAGTCGCTGACGGACCGACCCTACAGACCCACGACTAAAGCATTGGCGAACCCGAAATCTTCAAAGTCACAGACGGAGTACGGTCGTCAAGATGGATGTTTACGACGTGATGCGCACCACCTTCGCTTGCAGGGAATGGACTAACGAGCCCGTCTCGCCGGAGACGGTGCACACCATTCTGGAAAACGCTAGGTTCGCACCAAACGGTGGTAACCGCCAGGGGTGGCATGTCATCGTTCTCAACGACATAGAGACCCGCCGCAAGCTCATTCCATTGGTGAAGCCGACGACGTCGGTCTACGTCGCTCAAACGTTGGTGGGAGAATCACCGTGGAACTCGATCCACCCGACTTCGGTTGACATTGATGCAGCGATTGCCGCCGACCCGGACTTCCCTGGCCTTAATGCCATGGTCGACGCCCCGGTGGTGCTTGTCGTCACGATTGACCTGGCGCGTGTCGCATCGTTCGATAAGGACTTGGATCGGGTCGGCGTCATTAGCGGGGCGTCGATTTATCCATTTGTCTGGAACATTTTGCTAGCCGCCCGCAACGAAGGTCTCGGCGGCGTGCTCACCACCTACTTGGCAGGTCGAGAGCCCGAGGTCCAGAAACTGCTCAGCATCCCACCGGGGCATGCCGTTGCGGCGATGCTGCCAATCGGGTTTCCAGTGAAACAGCTCACCAAGCTGCGTCGCAGCGAAGTAGGAGATTTCACGACGATCAACACCTTCGACGGTGAGGTTTTCACTGCCTGATCAATCGTGACGTTGACCTCGTCAGAGCGCCGCTGGAACCATAAAATGCGTCTGGATCTAGAGGGCCTGACCAAACTTTTCGAAGAAATGTTCATCCGAACAGCTGGCGACACCGAAACATCGGTGTTCTCGCCCAGAGAAATAGCTCGATGCCCGATCGCAATCCCCCGGCGATCGGGCGTCGCCAGCTCTCATGTGGGACGAATGTGGTAGGAGCTGGGTTTTATCACGCTCGGCTAACTATGTGGCGATTCTTTTATCGTGCGGCGTTGCGCTCCGCTGTCGGCGGGTTCTGGTACGGAGTCGTTTCAACCGCTCCGGACTTAGGTGAAATCGTTCGCAATAAATGAGACGTCTTCAACTCGCAACTGAAAGCAGCATAAAAATCCTCCGCACACAAGAGTCTCTCGGCCACCTGGGGACACTAAGGGCGTAAATCGCTGGGGGAACTGCGCCAACGCAAGCTTCGACCGCCTCGAAATTGCACTCAGACAGCAAAGAACCCCTCGGCGTGGACCGAGGGGTTCTTCGTGGAGCCTAGGGGAATTGAACCCCTGACCTCTTCCATGCCATGGAAGCGCTCTACCAACTGAGCTAAGGCCCCGCAACTGCTGCGGGCGACGACGATAGCGCCCACCACACTTGGATCAAACGACCAGCCTCGATCGACCAGTATCGGCAACAGACGACTTCAGGTCAACGCTCCCAGTCGACCTTTGGGACGTCCAGATACAAACGTTCGATCTCGTAGAATTCACGCTGTTCTTCGTGGAAGACATGCACGATTACGTCGCCATAGTCGATCAAAATCCACTGCTGCTGATCGCGGCCCTCGCGTCGAACCGGACTGCGACCAAGCTCTTGCTTCACGGTCCGCTCGATTTCATCGGCGACAGTGCGCACGAGACGCGGGTTCGAGGCACTACAAACGACGAAGTAGCCGGCGATCGCCAAGACTTCGCCGACCTCAAGAATCAAAATGTCGGTGGCTTTTTTGTCATCAGCCGTCTGCGCCGCAAGCACCGCCAACTGGACATCAGAGTCGTCGTTGGGTTTTATGTCGGCAATCTGCAGTTCAGCCATCAGCGTTGACGGTAGCGGCATCGTCGGGAGTCGATGCGCTCGGTTCCATGGCCTCCACTACTGCAGCTTGCATTGCCTGCTTCTCTAGGTAACTCGTTCCCAGCCGAACGACGACGTCGATACGGTCGATTAGTTCTTTGGCCACGACCACTTCAGCTTCACCAAACAGATCCACCCATAGTTCGTCCATCGCCGCAAAACTTTCCGCGCTACCCACCTCAATCCGCGTGACTAGCGGCGCTCCGTCTGACCTCGAAGTGGCATCAACAGAAACCACGTTGCCGTCGAGAAACAGCAGCGAGCCAATCACTTCAACGGCAACGTCCTCACGTGACTCCAGGCCTGAACCAGATTGCGAAAGCTGAGCTGCAGTAATTGGAATTTCAAGCCGGAATATCGGGCCGGGATTAGGCGCTAAAACCCGAGCGGGTGAAATCTGGGCAAACACAAGAATGACGTCACGTCGATCAAGCACGACGAAGCTGTCGCTTTCAACGGGAAACGTCGGATTGATTTGGAGGTCACGTACCTGGACGGGCCCGCTCCAAAGTCGCTCGAAAAGTTCGTCAACCGTGGCCGACTCCATCGGGCGGCCGTCATCATTGAGAGCGACGACAGTGGAGCTAACGACGGGAGCGCTGTCAGCAACTCCGGTCCACAGGGCCACGTCCATCGCGTGTTGCGCGCGCTCGTCGGCGCCAACTTCCGTCGCCGTCATCGCCTCAGCGAGGAGCGGGACGTCAAACTGCTGCGCACCAACGTTGACGATGGCCTCAGCCCGCTGCTCATCTGAATCAATCACGCTCACATCAAAATCAGCGGTCACGGGGGAAATCGGTTCAAGAAGTTGAGCCAAACGATCGGCATCAACGATCTCGCCGAAGTGCAAGGAAACTGCAACGGTTGCCTCAATCTGTTCAAAAAAACTGGATGGGTCAGCTAAGTCCAGCTCGCCAGCAAGTGGCCGGCGAACCTCACCGAACCCAGCAGTCGCATCAGCCATGACAGGGATCGTCACAATCGAGCCGCCCTGGCCGGAAGGTAAAAGTGTCGCCACGATGAGCGATGTCAGCCGGTTCTCGTCATCGACAATAGCCAGGGCTGCATTGTCGGTCGCTGGCAACGAAAGAACCGGCCGCGGGTCAACTGCAATCACTTCACCTTCGGTGGAATTGAGGACTGCGTTCGCTCCAACTGCAGTGAGCCCAGCTGCAGAGGCGACGAGAATGGCAGCAACAACGGCGCCAATCAACGTGCGGCGACGTCGCTGGTCGGCACGGGCAGTCACGAGCGACCCGCCCAAGCGAAATCAGGTCGCGCGCCGTACAAACCCCGTTGGACGATGACGTCCAGCACGGGCTCGGTAACCAAATAATCAAGCGGGCGGCCGTCAATGAAGCGGGCGCGTAGATCGGTGCTTGACACTTCTAGTCGCGGAACTTCGACCCGGATCCAGTCGACATCGACAGGGAGATCGACAGGGCCACCAGGCCGGTCGACAACCACTAACCGGGACTGCTGCACCACCTCGTCGTAGCGGGTCCATGTTTGGAGCCCGGCCGCCGCGTCATCGCCGACAATCGTAAACAGTTCTGCGCCCGGATATTCCTTGGCAAGTGCCTGCAATGTGTCGGCCGTGAAGCTGCTACCTCCGTGGTCGATCTCCGTGCGTCCGGTTACCAGTTGCGCCACATCTTCCACTGCTGCGGCGACCATTGCCAGGCGATCCGCGGCTGGCGTGATCTGCCTGCTGCCCTCTTTTTGCCACGGCACGTTGTTCACCATCAAGATGACGACGTCAAGGTTCAGAGCATGGCGGACGTTCACCGCTGTGACCAGGTGACCGACATGTGGGGGATCAAACGTCCCTCCAAAGAGGCCGATGCGCTGGGCGGCAGAAAGCTGCTTTCCAGGTCGATGCTTTGAAGAAGACACGAAGCCCGATCGTAGGAGCCGACGAGGCCGTACCAAACCACTGCGCTTGCTACGACAGCGAGCGAAGCGGCAGAACCCCCCGATTTGCTTGAGGGGTTGACACGTCTGTTACTATCAGTGGTCCCCCATATACCCCCTTCCAAGTTTGAGTCAGGTCTCCGCTGGAAACCTCTCTGTCACGGCAATCATCGCCCCGGTCACAACATGGACGAGTATCGCTGCTTGCGACGACGTCCCCCGACCCAACCGACTGCCGTGATGTGCCTTCGGGCACAGCTTGAACCGGAATTCCGCACAAAATTGAATGGTTGTAAGAAATATGAATGATTCCATCGGTCTCTACCTCAATGACATCGGCAAGGTGGCGTTGCTCACTGCCGAAGACGAGCGTGAGCTCTCTCGCGTAATTGAGACTGGCCGCGAGGCGGCCGAGCAGCTTGACGCTGGCAAGAAGGGAGCTGCGCTGAAACGCCAGGTGCGCGAAGCAGCCAAAGCGAAGGATCGGTTCATCCGTTCCAACCTGCGCCTCGTCGTCTCGATCGCCCGGCGCTACCCGCTGCCCCAAGGCATGGACCTCCTGGACCTCATTCAGGAGGGCAACCTGGGCCTCGAACATGCCGTCGACAAATTCGACTGGCGCCGTGGCTTCAAGTTTTCCACCTACGCCACATTTTGGATCCGCCAGGCCATCGGTCGTGCCCTCGACCAGAAAGCCAGCCTCATCCGCATCCCAGGCGATCGTTCGGCCAGCCTCCGTGCAGCTCTCCGGCAAGCATCAGGCGACGGCGAGACACTCGACCAGACCAACGCCGAACTGCACCGCCTGACCACTCCGGTCAGTCTCGACAAGACCGTCGGTGACGATGGTGACGCCACCTTGGGCGACCTTATGGCCAACGGCGACGGAACCCCCGAAGATCATGTAATGACTCTCGTCGACAGTGAACTGCTCGACGAGCTCCTACACACGCTTGACGCTCGCGCTCGCTTCGCTGTCGAAGCCCGCTTCGGACTCGTCGACGGTGAACGCAAGAGCTTTCGAGAGGTTGGCGAACAACTCGGCGTCACCGCCGAAGCGGCTCGCCGGCTCGTCAGTCGAGCCGTGGCTGGCCTGCGCGACGATGCCGAGCGCATCCTTGCTGTCTGAAGATCCTGATTTGAACATCGCAAACTGAACAGCTGACTGAAGCGGTCGAAGAAATTCGACCGCTTCAGTCGTTTTCGCACGGAACTCTGGTTCGAATGACACCGCAAACCGCCTGCGTCTGCCGTGAGGAGGTCGGTAGCCTGGGCATATGGAATCTCGGGGAATGTGGACACCATCGTCGTGGCAAGAGCATGCCATCAAACAGCAGCCAGCATGGCCTGACCCAGCGGCGCTCAAAGCCTCGCTAAAGCAGATCTCCACGCTCCCACCGCTCGTATTCGCCGGCGAAGCACGCTCGCTACAGACCGAGCTCGGCCGCGTGGCGTCGGGCAACGCATTCTTACTCCAAGCCGGCGACTGCGCAGAAAGCTTTGAAGACTTTTCGGCCGACAACATCCGCGAAAAGTTGCGCGTCATCCTCCAGATGGCAATCATCCTCACCTACTCAGTCGGTGTACCCATCGTGAAGGTCGGTCGCATGGCCGGACAGTTCGCCAAACCACGATCATCCGATTTCGAGACTGTCAACGGCATCGAAATACCATCTTTCCGAGGTCACATCGTCAACGATGCCATCGCTTCCGACGCTGCCCGCATCCCCAACCCAGAACGGCTCGAACAGGCTTACCACCAGTCAGCATCGACGCTGAACCTTCTGCGTGCCTTCACCAAGGGCGGATTTGCCGACCTGAGTCATGTGCACTCCTGGACTCAGGAGTTCGTCGCATCGAGCCCTGAGGGGCAACGCTACGAAAAGCTAGCTGCTGAAATCGACCGTGCTCTGTCGTTCATGCGGGCCTGCGGCATCGAGACCGAAGCCAACTCCAACCTCAGCGAGGTCGATGTGTACACCTCACACGAGGCCCTCATCATCGGCTACGAAGAAGCTCTGACGCGACGCGATTCAATCACAGGTGACTGGTACGACTGCTCAGCTCACATGCTGTGGATCGGCGAGCGGACACGTGAACTCGACGGTGCACACATCGAATTCCTTCGCGGCGTCGGCAACCCCATTGGCTGCAAGGTTGGCCCCACGATGTCCGCCGAAGAACTTCTCGAACTCTGCGCCATTCTCAACCCGTCGCGCATCCCCGGGCGGCTCACTCTGATTACTCGCATGGGTGCCGACAAGATCGAAGAAGGCCTGCGCCCATTGCTTCGTGCTGTGGCCGACGCCGGGCATCCCGTCGTGTGGGCATGCGACCCGATGCACGGCAACACCTTCACCGCACCCAGCGGTCGCAAGACTCGTCACTTCGACGACATCGTTCGCGAAATAAGCGGCTTTGTGAGGGCACATCGCGCCGAGGGCACGTGGCCCGGCGGCATCCACGTTGAACTGACTGGAGAGAACGTCACCGAATGTCTGGGTGGCGGCGATGAACTACTTGATTCCGACCTCGACAGCCGGTACGAGACCGTGTGCGATCCACGACTCAATGCCCGGCAAGGTGTCGACCTGGCGTTCCGGGTCGCCGAACTGATCCAAGACTTCACCTGAGTCAGTGACAGCCGGCTCGATGACCGCTCTCGACCTTTGTGCCGACTGGCCAGTCGACAACGTCTCAGCCACGGTCATCCAACACAACTCTGGGTTGTCAACCATTGCGTCCACACACGGAGACACAGCCCGGACATTCCGTCTCGCATCGTTAGCCAAGCCAATAACGTCCTGGGCCGTGCTCGTCGCCGTTGAAGAAGGCATTGTCGATCTCGATGCAGAGTTGCCCGAACATTTTGCCGGACAGCGCTCATGCACATTACGCCACCTTCTCAGTCATGCTGGCGGCTATCCGTTCAACGGACAAACACCAATCGCTCTACCTGAACGCACTCGGTCCTACTCCAACGGCGGCATCGAACTCGCAGCGGCTCTCGTCGAGCAAACCAGCGAAATGGCGTTCGCCGACTACCTCCGTCTTGCGGTGTTCGAACCGCTGGGAATGCAGAACAGCATATTGCGCGGATCCCCGTCGCAAGGCGTCTGGAGCTCCGTCGACAACGTTGCCGGATTTCTATCCGAGGTGCGCAATCCCACCCTAGTGAGCGCGGCCACTGCGGCCGAGGCCGTCCGAGTTCAGTATCCAACGCTGGCAGGTATGGTTCCAGGGGTGGGTCGCTATGCGCAGTGCCCCTGGGGCTTGGGGTTTGAGATTCGCGGCGCGAAGTCGCCGCACTGGACCGGTACCCGCAATTCTCCGCGGACCTACGGCCACTTCGGCGGGTCAGGCACACTGATGTGGACTGATCCCGAGACCGACATGTCACTCGTCGTGCTCACCGATCGACCGTTTGACGAGTGGAGCACCACAGCGCTTGATCGTTGGCCCCGACTCGCTGACTGCGTTCTTGAGGAGTTCCAGGGGCAACCATGACCGTGTTTCGCCGCGGAGATCGAATTCGGTACGCCACGACGGGCGACGACGGATTTCCGGTGGTGCGTTACGGCTTCGTCGGAGGGGCCGTAAGGGAAGCCGGCCCAGTGGTAGTTATGCTTGATGGCGAACTGACCGGCAACGCTGTCGACGTCGACACATTGGAACCCGTCCACATCCGCAACGTCACGCTCACCCTCGAGGGCGCCGACTTGCTCGATGACCCGGCGCTACGTCAGGCACTTGTCAACATGTGGGCAGCGGAAGCCGAAGCAGCAGGGTTACAGATCGCAGCGATGCAACACATCGGCACAGGCGTACACGATGCAAGCGAAGGGTGGACCATCGCCGAGCTCAGCAGCGCTGGCGAACGCTACACGCTGCGAGCGGCAAGATGCCCGAACACCGACGATGCTGTCTTGGTGCACGCGCATCAGTAACTCGACCGTTTACGTGTGTCAGTCATGCACGACAATGTTGCCACCGCTGCGACTCACGAATGCAAGAGCGGCTCCCGCCAAGTCCGCTATTTCAGTGACCCGGCCTGAACCGCTTACAGTGGCAGCGACCGAAACGCTCACATTTGTTCCTGCAAGGAGCGGAGTGGAGTCAATGTTCGGGCAAATGCGCTCGCCTAAAGTTTTGCATCTGAAAGCACAGCAGCGCGAAGCAACACGCAGAAGCTCCCGTGCCGATGACGGTAGATGACGTCGGTTCGACGCACGGTCGCCATCACGACACACCCCACTCGCTCGAGCACCTGATCGGCCGACACCGCCCTGCGGCGGCTGCCGTAGCGCTCGAAGCTGTCAATATCAATTTCCAGCAAGACCCGTCGGCAACCCGCACGAATGTGCCGCCGCAGCCAAATCCATGCCCAGTTGGCGCCGATTCAAAGCACCCGTCACGCGATCAACGCCAACGTTTTCGTCAGATTTGGTAGAGCGTCCAAAACTGATGGCCATGCCATCTCATCGACAGAATGCCCGCCACGTTGAGTATTATTTCTGAGCCGTTTGCTCAACTCAGCGGGTGTCGACCACGCGAAACGCTTCGGCACTCGTGTTCTCCGGACGGCCTCGTTCCGCAGCAATGCTCATCCACCAAGCCCGCACTCGCTCCTCCATGGCGTCAGGGTCGCGATGCTGGCTTTCGTGGCAGCGCAGCGCCCGGATTTTCCGATCAAGCTGAGAGGTGATGTCGACAAAATCATGAGCGCCAGCGCCGAGCATCACCCAGACTTCGTCCACGGCCCAATCGTCAAGTTCTGCGCACAGCTGACCTGCAAAAGCGAACGGGTTTCGAGCATCAGGATAGATCGCGCACATCGTCGCCTCACCGGTAGCGAGGTGGTCCGGGTGCGAGCCGTACGTCGAATCAAGGTTCCGGACCGGGTTCTGAGTGATAACCACCTGCGGGCGAACCTCTCGAATCACCGCGCTGATGTCATGGCGCAACTGCATATCGGCCACAACCTCACCATCCATGTGACCAAGGAATATCAGGCGACTGACTCCAACCTCAGCAGCAGCCTTGGTCTGCTCCTCACGCCGGATCGCTGCCATCCCGGCACGCGGAATCGAGCGGTCGAACCCGCCCGCCTGTCCGTCGGTGACAAGGCAATAGACGACCTCAATTCCCGCGTCGGTCATGTTGGCGACGGTGCCCGCAGCACCAAAGTCAACGTCATCGGGATGTGCGGTGACCACTAGAACCCGTTCGATCTCGGAAAAATCCATCATCTGACCCATTGAATCATCCTGAGGTCCGACATGACCCTGACACCTCCACATCTCTACAGTAATGGGGATGACATTCCGTGCGGCCGACATCTCGCTCAACCAGATTGATCTCTCTGATATGGAGTTCTGGGCAGGATCCCGAGACATCCGCGAGGCAACATTCCAGGTACTCCGCGACACCCCAGACCTGCAGCACTTCGAAGAACGTGTTATCGACGACAGCCCGTTCCCACCCGGGGCTGGCTACTTCGCACTCACCCGCCACGAGGACATTTGGACGGTTAGTCGAAACGCCACGACCTTCTGTTCAGGCCAGGGTTCGAACATCGGAGACCTTCCACCCGACATGAACGAATTCTTTGGGTCAATGATCAACATGGACGACCCGAAGCACTTCCGTTTGCGCGCAATCGTGTCCAAAGGATTCACGCCAAAAGAAGTGACCCGAGTCGAGGGTCTTGTTGTTGAAAAGGCCAAGGCCATCGTCGATCGCATTCAAGAACAGTTCCCTGACAAGCAGTGCGACTTCGTTGAGCACATCGCGGCGGCGCTCCCCCTTGAGGTCATCTGCGACATGATGGGCATTCCAGCCGAGGACTACTCAAAAATCTTCGCCTGGACCAACACCATTCTCGGCGTTGGTGACCCCGACTTCGTTACCTCCTACGACGACCTGATGACCCACTCACTTGAGATGTTCACGTATGCCCAGACACTCGGCGAGGATCGGCGCGCTCACCCCCAAGACGACATCACCTCGGTCATGATGACTGCGGAAGTCGACGGCGACCAACTCAGCCCACAAGAGTTCGGATCGTTCTTCATTCTCCTCGTCGTCGCCGGCAACGAAACCACCCGAAATGCGATTAGTCACGGGATGAAGGCGCTAACCGACAATCCGGAACAACGGGAGATCCTGTACGACGAGTACGAGGCCCACGCCAAGACTGCCGTCGAGGAAATGGTTCGGTACGCCTCTCCGGTGATTCACTTTCGGCGCACCGCCACCGAGGACACTGAGATCAATGGTTTCCCCATCAAGGCTGGCGAAAAAGTCGTGATGTTCTACAACTCCGGCAATCGTGACGATCGGGTTTTCTATGACCCCCATTCATTCGACGTTCGGAGGTCCACGCAACCGACACAGGTCGGCTTTGGCGCTGGCGGCCCTCATTTTTGCCTCGGCGCCAACTTGGCACGGCGCGAAATGATCGTAATGTTCGACGAGATACGCCGCCGGCTGCCAACACTACGAATTACCGATAAACCGGACTACTTGCAGAGCAACTTCATCAACGGCATCAAGCGGCTCAACTGTGCCTGGAGTTGAACCCCACCGCGAGGGCCGAGCGACACTCGTTCAGCAACTGACGATCATCGGCTGGCTGTTTCTCGGTGGCGAATTTGGCTTCGTGTTATTTCAGATGGAACGAGTACGCACCGTCGACGGCACTCGGTTCGCCACCGCGTGGGGCCAGCGAATCGAGGTACTCAGCTTCCTTATGCTCCCGCCTAATCTCGTTACCCTCGTTCCTGCCGCTGCCGTCGCCGCCGTGACCGTCTTCCTGGCGGGATCCCAACGTTCGTCGTGGCTAGACGTTCTACTACGAGTCACCGCAGGCATCGCCCTCACCTTGATTGGCGTCGGTATCGCAGCCGTCGTCGAAGTAGCCACGCGCGATGGCGACATCGATTTCGACTCAATCTTTTTGCGTCTGGGCGGCATATCGATCGCTGTGGGTATCGCCTGGATGTGCCGAATTGCCGACATCGGCTTCGGCTCAGAAGGCTGTGACGATCACGACGCTTGAGTGCACCGGTCAGTCCCCAAGCTCGCCCGTCCGAAAGTGGTTTCTGCACAGCAGTTCGTACCGCACCGAGTCGCCGAACAGCGGCTGCGCATCAGAGTCGTCGGTATCACCAACCACCACGGTGTCACCTTCGTACACAATGACGCCGTTTACGACGCGCGAGTTATGCGTTGCTCGCGCCCCGCACCAACAACGCGCCTCAACTTGGAGCGGGCTGTGCTCATCAGCTAGCTCGAGCATCCTCTTCGAGCCTTCGAAGAGGATGCCCCGGAAGTCCGTAAGGAGTCCAAAGGCATACACGTCGACCTCGAGGTCATCGACAACACGGGCTAACTGTTCGCACTGATCTTCACTGTAAAACTGTGCTTCGTCGCAGATCAAGTAGTGGATCGGCCAATTGTCAACAGCAAGCGCGTAAAGATCGAGATCGGGAGCGACGTCAATGGCGGGCGCAGCGACGCCGAGCCGACTTGTGACTTGATTGCCTTCGCGATCCAATGTGGTGAGCAACAGGCCGTAGAGCTGCCGATTGGAAAGGTTGTGGTGGATCTGCAGAGCCACGGTGCTCTTGCCCGAGCCCATAGTGCCGAAACTAAACCGTAACGTCGCCATCAGCCGTCGCCTTGACCATTGCTTGCGCCGCCGCTGTCGGGATCGACGCGAGCCGGGCCGTTGATCCCCCCGACGGGTGTCGGGTCGTTGCCGTCATCGTTGCTGCTACACGCGACCATGACGCCAACAGCCAACACTCCAGCGGCAAGTCGTATGCGTACATTCTTCATGACTCCGACACTACGACGCGCGGCCCATCATGCCTTGCCACCGATGCCCGAGTCACAACGACCGCTAGTCCTCTTTGACAGCAGCAACCCAGGAACCTCCCGGCGGGTACCCCCTCTCCGAGGCGCCACCGGCTACCGTTTAGCATCATCAGTCCCGGCAACGGTGCTGGGGCGCTGAGGGCGGACGTTGGGGGCAACGGTTCGCCCAATACATCCTTGGGGGAAGACATATGACCGACACGATCGATCGGCCTCAGGCCGACGGGGATCGCGTACTCGACCACCTCATCGTGCGTTTCGCCGGCGACTCTGGCGACGGCATGCAGCTGACAGGTGACCGTTTTACGTCAGTGAGCGCTTCGTTCGGCAATGACCTGTCGACAATGCCCGACTTTCCTGCAGAAATCCGAGCGCCAGCTGGCACGGTCAACGGCGTCTCAGCGTTCCAAGTGAACATTGCCGATCACGACATCACCACGCCCGGCGATGACCCCAACGTCTTGGTGGCCATGAACCCCGCCGCGCTCAAGGCTGATTTGCATCGCCTAGAACCGGGCGGAACGGTCATCGTCAACGAGGACGCCTTTGAGGAGCGCAACCTTGAAAAGGCCGGTTACCTCGACTCCGGAGGTGCACCGATCAACCCGCTCGATGACAACACCCTGAACGGGTACCGAGTGTTGAAGGTTCCTATGTCGAGCCTCACCAAGAAAGTGTGTGAGCCACTCGGGGTCAAGCCCCGCGACGCCGAACGGTCGAAGAATTTCTTCGCCCTCGGACTTGTCTCATGGATGTACACGCGTCCGACCGAGCCGACCGAGGATTGGATTCACGAAAAGTTCGGCAAGAACGAAAAAGTTGCCGCGGCCAACACTGCTGCGTTCCAAGCCGGATTCAATTTTGGAGAGACCACTGAAGCAGTTGGTCACCGTTTCGAAGTGCGACCAGCGCAGCTAGCTGCGGGCGAGTACACGAGCATCACAGGCAACACGGCACTTTCGTGGGGACTTATTGCCGCAGGCCAGCAGGCCAACCTCCCGCTCACGCTCGGCTCATACCCGATCACACCTGCAAGTGACATCCTCCACGAACTTTCAAAGCACAAACACTTTGGTATTCGCACTGTCCAAGCCGAAGACGAAATAGCAGCTGTCGGCGTTGCTCTTGGCGCCGCGTTCGCCGGCCACTTGGCAGTCACCACCACCAGCGGTCCCGGTGTGGCGCTTAAAAGCGAAACGATCTCTCTGGCATTCGCCATTGAATTGCCCCTGATCATCGTTGACATCCAACGCGGCGGGCCGTCCACCGGCCTTCCGACAAAGACAGAGGCGTCCGATCTTAATATTGCGCTCTACGGCCGACACGGGGAAGCACCTCTGCCAGTGGTGGCGTCGTACAGTCCGGCACAGTGCTTTCATGCCGCAATTGAGGCGGCTCGCATTGCGCTGAAGTATCGGACACCGGTGATGTTGCTCAGCGACGGTTACCTCGCCAATGGGTCCGAGCCCTGGCAGCTGCCAGACCTTGCGTTACTCCCAGACATTTCGGTGTCGTTCGCTGACGGGCCGAATCATGTCAAAGAAAATGGCGACGAGACTTTTTGGCCGTACAAACGAGACGAGAACCTTGCCCGACCCTGGGCAATCCCTGGCACGCCGGGACTCATGCACCGCGTCGGCGGTCTCGAAAAGGCCGACGGCACGGGCAACATTGACTACACCCCAGAAAACCACGAAAACATGGTGCGTCTCAGAGCCGCAAAGATCGACCAAATAGCCATGGACATCCCGCTTGCCGAAGTCCATGGTGATGACGATGCTGAGGTGCTGGTCGTCGGGTGGGGGTCAACCTGGGCAGCCATCGATGCAGCAGTGCAGCGTCGGCGACGAGCTGGGGTGAAGGTGGCCTCAACACATCTGACGCACCTGAGCCCGCTCCCACCTAATTTGGGAGACATTCTCGGCCGCTACCGCAAGGTGTTGGTACCAGAACTGAACATGGGTCAGCTCACTGCGCTGCTTCGCTCGACCTATCTGATCGATGCTCAGGCAGTCACCAAGGTTCAAGGGTTGCCGTTTAAATCTCGAGAGATCGAAGCAGCTATCGACGAGGCGCTCGTCAGTCTCGGCAACTCAGCGAAGGGAAATGCGTCATGAGTACCGCACAGGTGAGCGTCACGACGAAGGGCGACTGGACTAGTGATCAGGAGGTTCGCTGGTGTCCAGGTTGCGGCGATTACGGCATCCTCCTCGCTGTTCAGACGCTCATGCCTGAGCTCGGCGTCAACCCCGAGAACACAGTGTTCATCTCGGGAATTGGCTGCTCCAGCCGTTTCCCGTACTACATGAACACCTACGGTATGCACTCGATCCACGGTCGGGCTCCTGCGATTGCGACCGGCGTTGCTACTGCACGTCCCGACCTCGACGTTTGGGTGATCACCGGAGATGGCGATGGCCTGTCGATCGGCGGTAACCATCTGATTCACGCGCTGCGCCGCAACGTAAACTTGAACATTCTGTTGTTCAACAACAGGATCTACGGCCTCACTAAGGGCCAGTACTCCCCCACATCCGAGGTCGGCAAGGTGACCAAATCGACACCGATGGGATCGGTTGACTCGCCATTTAACCCGCTCTCAGTTGCACTCGGGGCCGAGGCGGGATTTGTTGCCCGCACGCACGATCTCGATCGCAGACACATGATGGACACATTTCGCGCCGCACATAGTTATCACGGAGCGTCTTTTGTCGAGATTTACCAGAACTGCAATGTGTTCAACGACGGCCAGTTCAACGACATCACGAAGAAGAATGCACGCGACGAGATGATGATCAACTTGGTACACGGTGAGCCGATCACCTTCGGCGCCGCCCAGCAGCGCGGCGTCGTAATGGGATCCGACGGGCAACTACGACTCGTTGAGCTTGCTGACGTCTCGCCCGACGCCGTTTTGGTCCACGATGCGCACCGTGACGATTCGTCGCTGGCGTTCGCATTGGCTCGGCTCAATACCGACGATGAGTCACCGACGCCATTCGGCGTGTTCCGCGATGTGGAGCGTCAGGAATATGCCTCAGCCGTCGCAGATCAGGTACTCGCTGCAAGTGAAGCTAAGGGACCAGGCGACCTCCAAGACTTGCTTCGCTCAAACGGGACGTGGCACGTCTGACCAAGGCCCAGGCCTCAGTCTCTAGTTGAGCGAGAGTGACTCAACGTATCCCAGCGATACGGTCAAATAATGCTCGACTTGCGTTTGCGAATTGTCAAAGACCGTGCGCTCGCCCCGATTGCGGAGTCGCTTGCAGGTCGAGTCTCACCGCTCACTCTGTCCGTCACTAGCATGATCTTGTGCGTAGCAGCTGGTGTCTTAGCTTGGCAGTCGGCGCCCGCACTCGCCGTGCTGTGCTGGCTGACTGGACGGCTGCTGGATGGCCTCGATGGTCCAGTCGCACGGTCGAGCGGTCAAGACTCTGACGTTGGCGGCTATACGGATCTCCTACTCGACACGATCGGGTACGCGGCGATCCCGTTGGGCGTTGCTGCCGGCGCCAGCGATGCCCGTCACTGGGCAATTGCAGCTGTGCTGCTGGCCACGTTCTACGTCAATACCGTCTCGGTCCTCTTGCTGAGTGCGATCCTTGAGAAGCGATCAATCGGTAAGGCGCACTTCGGCGAGACCACAACAATCACACTTCCACCTGCGCTGGTTGAGGGCTCCGAAACCATTCTGATCTTCACCCTTGCGTTGGCGATCCCAGCTTGGGCCGACACCATTTTCGTCGTTATGGCGCTCGGTGTCGTCGTAAGCGTGCTGCAGCGTGCCGGCACTGCGCGTCGACTGCTGACTTGACGTTTAAGAAATCGTTCGGGGGCGTTGTCGAAGACGACAAGCTGGTCGGCTTAGAGTCAACCTACGTCACCGTTGCAATCTCAGGCCACACCTCGCACAACAGGTAGGACCCACCTACGGCGACTTCCGCCCTTGGACTCAACCGAGGCCGTCTTGACTCAGTTGCTACCAACGCCGAGAACCCAGCCTTCTTCGCGGACCACCGTCGACTTAAAGCCCTCGTCGATTCTGGGTTGGAACAGAGCCTGCAACTCTCCTGCTGAGTCAAGATCAGCGAGCCGCCGGACGGTCGCCTCGACTTGAGCAGCATCCTTGACGACACCGATTGGCACCGTCACATCCCACAATGATGGCCAGACTTCAGCGACTACAAGATCCGTCACCGGCGGTATGTCTAAACCCGTGTCGAACGGCCACACGGACATTTGTCGGCCGATGACCTGCCGCAGACGCTCAAGGGCCGCAATTCCAACAAGGCTCTGACTTCCAACGGCACCAGCTCCAAGTAGCTGCCAACACGAAAATGGTTGGTGACCCTCGCTTCGCAACTGCTGCTCAACGATACGCCACTCAGATGGCCAACCCTGAGCACGGCTTGGTTTTGTGGTGGTCAGCGATCCAGTCGCCTTCGACAACGGGCACCCCCAGAACGGTCCGGCTAGCTGATCGGGCGTCTGCAAGCTCTCAGCAATCGAGTCGTTCAACCGCCGAGCGACATCAAACCGATTGTTCCGATTCTGCTCATCGTCGATGATGGTCGCGTCGAGGTATGACCAGAGCTCGGCCCATGGAACACCGGTGAGGCCAACTACTTCTGCGGTTCCGGCAGGAAAACCAATCGAGAAGTCAACACCTAGGAATGTTCGATGTCCCGGCTTCACCAGCGCCGCCATTGCTCTAAGCGCAACCCGACGCGTCCGCGGATTACTCAACGTGCAGGAGCCGCCTTCAAGGACCGCGATCCAAATCGAGTCGGAACCGGTCTTCGGCGATGCGCTCGCACTCCAGTCGACCACAGCAATGCGGTCAAAGAGCGGAAGACCCATCTTCAGCAGAGGGACATCAGGCCAGCACGGTGCTGACAGCGGCAAAGTGCAGACCAGCCGCAACGACAGTAAATGAATGCCACACTTCATGGTAGCCAAACGTCAATGGCCACGGATTGGGCCGCTTGACGAGCAACACCGGGAAACCGACGGTGTAAGAAACGCCGCCAGCGAGAATCAAGCCGAGCTGAACCCACGTCAGGTTGTCACGCAGAACAGGCGCTGCGACTACCAGCGCCCAGCCCATGATTGGGTACAACGCGTAGCCAAGCCACTGCACCCGACGAGATCCGGCCAGCTTGATGGTCATTCCGAGCGCCGCCATCATCCCAACCGCCGAGAGCACTGGGATCCCCCACTGAGGAGGAAGTGCAACAAGACAGACCGGCACGTACGTTCCGGCGATCAGCAAGTAGATCATCGTGTGATCAAGACGTTGCATGATCCGCCGAACGCGATCCGTCTTGGCCAAACGGTGATACACCGCCGAGGTGCCGAAGACCAACACAAGAGTGGCGGCATAGATCGCCGCCGACGTACGCGCTGCGGCCCGTTCGGACACCGCTATCAACACAATCCCGGCGGGAACAGCAGCAGCAAATGCCCACGCATGCATTCGACCACGCCACACCGGCCGCTCATGCAACGGCATCAGGACTCCGCTGATACTCATCAGGTCACCGTATCGCAAGCGACTGAGCACCTCGCTGCGTGCAGCTAAATGTCCAGTCCTGACATCAACTCAAGTGTCAGCCGGCTAACCCAGTCATCAGGTCTATGACAGCGTCGCCGTACTTGTCGAGCTTCGCTGGTCCAACACCTGAAATCTTCTTAAGCTCCGACTTCGACGTCGGGGCCATCCGCGCGATCGACACCAGAGTCTTGTTGTCAAAGACTACGTAAGCAGGCTTGCCGTCCCGTAACTGGTTTCGGAGTTTCTTCAACGCGACAAAGCGTCGCGCGGCTTCCTCGTCAAGATCGTTGGCCAAGTCGGCATCGAACGGCGACGCCCGTCGCTTAGCTGGTTCAGGCCGACGTTCAGACACGAGCGCGGGGCCAGGCGGATCGGTGGATGGCTCAGTGGTGAGTTCAGCAACGAAGGGGCTTGGTGATGGCCCCGTGACGATTGTCGCCTTCTTGCTGGCGCGAGTGATTGCGACGTGAAACAAACGGCGTTCTTCCTCGGCGTCTTCAGACAGACGGTGCGGATACTGGTCGGCGTCAGCGAGATGGACGACCACATGCGGCCATTCCTGCCCCTTGACCCGGTGGACTGTGGACAATGTGACCCCACCATGCTGCCGACGTACTGCGAGGTGCTCGCGCAGCCAAAACTCGAATGTCGCTACATCGTCGTGCAACGCCGCGAGGTGTTGAATGGCGATGAGGTCGTCGCCTTGAGCTCCACGATTCATCCCGCGACGGTGGTCGTCAAGCGTGCCGACGGCACCTGCGAGCCCGATGCGGTCAATCAACGTCAGCGCCAGGTCTGAGGTCGGAGCCCGCTCCTTCACCATCTGCTGCAAGGTCTTGAGATCTGCAGCAAAGTCGGTAACCCGTTCTTGGTCGCGCTCAGCGTTTAACCGCCCGGCGAGTCGGTGAAGGTCAACGATGCTGCGCTGTTCGCACACCCAGTCGTTGATTCGCGGATGGAACGATCGCGAAGGGCGGCGCAATGCCTCGCGCATGTCGTCAGGATTGAGGACGTCACGCGTCGCCAGGCGGAGCCAAGCTAGGACCGAGCGGATTGCAGTTCGATCGGCAAACTCTAAGCCGACACCACCAGAGATTGGGATGCCGTTGACGGCGAGCGCGACCTGAACAGGGGCGAGCAGCGCGTTAACGCGTGTCAGAACAGCAACCTGATCAGCACGAACACCGGAGCTCAGCGCATCTTCCACAGCCTTCTGTGTTGCGCTAACTGGATCGATCGCAGCGTTGATGTTCCATCCTCCGGTATCGGTCGACTTCGCCCGGATGTTCTTGGCGACGCGTCGGACGTTGTGTCTCAGCAGCCGATCAACGATCTGGACGACACCAGCCGGACACCGATAATTAACTTCGAGGGGATGCGTACCTGCGCCCGGGAACAGATCTGCAAAATCGATGAGCCAAGAAGGGTTGGCGCCGTTGTAGCCGTAAATCGTCTGATCATCGTCGCCCACGCCGAACACGGCGCCGCCGGGTGACGCGAGGAGACGGATAAGTAACAAGTGAGCCGGCGTCAGGTCCTGAAATTCGTCGACGAGCATGAGACGGCATGCTCGCTGGGCAGTGCGTCGCGCTTCGGGCTGCGAGAGCAACACAAGCAACGCCCGATGAATCTGATCGTCGAAGTCGACCGCTCGTTTCCGTTCTAGAGCAGCTCGGTAGTCAGGCCATGCTGCGCCAAGACCCTCGACATCGCCGTCGTATCGATTCTCCGCATCGCTCGGGTCAACCAGGCCAAGACGGACCAAGCTCAGAGCCTCGATCCACGGTGCGACCGGATCGCTGTTGCGGCGCCGTGGAAACGACACCAGGTCGCCGATGATGCGTCTTACGTCGACTTCGTTGATGGTGTTCCATCGCATTGGTTGCGCCGCGAATGGTGCTGCACCGTTGACAATCGCAAGGGCGAGCGCGTTGAGTGTTCGCACTTGCAGTCCAGGCAGGTCCGGCGTTCGCTCGAGCATCTCTTCTTGAGCGCGCTTGTTGAACGCCACAAGACTGATGGCGCTAGCGGGTAGGTTCCAGACTCGGAGCAGGTGGCGCGCTCGTTCGGTCAGCACACGCGTCTTGCCCGACCCGGCTGGGGCGATGATTCGTGCCGCACCTCCCGGGTGGGTGACCGCTTCGAGTTGATCTGGAGCCAGGTCGGCGTCAGAGACGTTCGCTGCCGGCGTAACGAATGACCGGTGCTCCACGGCCACGGCATGCAGGACAGCGATGCCATCGACTGGGTCGGTGTGCCTGACCGGGCCAGCATCGAGCCATACGACATCTCCGCTGGGCGTCCGAATGTCTCCAAGTTCGGCTGCTGGCACTCCCGTTGCTCCGAGCGCGATGGCCTGGTCGAGCGCAATCCACGTCGGGGTGTCTCCACGAAGATCGACGGCATTGGCCCACACAAGGTGATGTAATTCTTCGAGTTCGAAGATGAAGTCGGCGCCGACTTCATACGGCTGCGCCTCGGTCTTCAATTTCGGCTGGCGTTCAAAATCAGTAGCGAGTTCGATGACGACGCGCCGACGATCGTGGTGGGACGACCGAAGAACGGTCAAAGCGTCCCCAGGGTCGGTGAGCGTTTTGTCATCGATGATTACCCGTTCGGCATCTGTCCACGGTCCGGCGACGTCATCGCCGGACCGAACAAGGGCGTTCCGTGCCAGAGCGTCGGGCCCGGCTTCGGCAGGAGCAGCTCCCCGTTGGAAGTGCTGCAGTTTGATGCCTGCCCCTTGCATCGATCGTGCCTGCACGGCAGCTCTCGATTCGTGGCTGTGCATAGAGCGGTGCTGAGGGTCAGATTTGGCGGCCGTTGTTGCCTCAACGAACCCATCGCCGGGAAGCCCGCCAACATCAAGCGGGATCTCAAGCTGGCCATTTTTGTTCCAGCATTGGCGTATCTGAGCAGGAGAGACGTGTTCGCCGTTGCAGTACACGCACGCGATCGCCATAGGCGGCGACTGTAGCGACCCAACCCGTCGATCGCACACACGTTCGATTGTCGGGGCTGGTTTGCCGGTATCCGCAATGCCTCATGAAGAATTGCCGCCCGACCTGCGGACGCAGCCGACCAGCCATTGAGAAGCGGCGAGAGCGGGTTCCGATCCGCCAATGCGCAACGGCATGATGCCGCTTAGGCCTGCGAAGTCGGTCAACCAACAGACCACTCGACGAGACCGAACGAAACCAGACACGTTCGATTTCGATGGTTCTCGCTCAACACGAAGCCGTTGCCACTGCTGAAAAGCAAGGCAAGAGATCCATGTAGTTCGACGCTGTTGACTCCTGCAGTTGGTGACGGTGCCGGCTTGACCGCCAACGTCACCAGGCGATCTCTGGGAGGCCGTACGTGACGCACAGTCCGGCACCGTTGAGCAACAGCATCGACGTGACAATTAAGCCGACGGCGACCATCCGGCGGGGCGTTCGGTCGGCAGCCGACTTTTGAGGTACCGGCATGTACCACTCAGGAAGCAACTCGATACCCGTCGATTCCTGCTCGAATGCAACGGCATCGGCAGCAAACGGATCAGTCGGCGAAGCGGCCATTGCGATTTCGGTCAATTCGGAGTCGCTCAGAGGTCCGACCACCGCGTCATCGTAGAACGCTGACCGGGTGTCACGTTCCATTGATCGCCAGGGTTTTCAGAATGCGGCTTGGATACGGGAACGCGATCGTGCCGCCAGCGGGACAACAACACAGGTACAGGGAGTGATCCCCCAAGCGGTGCGCTACGACTTACGTCGCCTCACTTCCGCCGACTCTCCATGTGTTGCGCCACTGGCGGCACGAAGCGTCACTCTAGGTCCTCCTGCCTGTGGGATGGAAGAGGGACAACCCTGTGAATTACGTTGCCATTGCAGTGGATAGCTGGTTACAAGCGTGTGGACGCAATGTGCACAAGCACGGTTTGTCCACAGGCAGTAGTGACACATGCGCCGCACAAGAGCTGGGAAGCCTGATCAACTGGCGGCAACCACCTCCACCGGAATCCCATTCAGCACCGATGTTCCCGACAGCGGATCCATCGCTTCGTGATCGGTGAGAATGTTCGAGTTCACTCCAGCATGGTCAGCCGCGACGCGCATCTGCGCTCCGGGCGCATCGTGTCCCCAGCCGTGCGGCAAACTGACCACACCGGGCGTGATGCTGTCGGTGACCTCCACCGGCGCTGTGACAGAGCCGACCCGTGAGGTGATCGACGCGGCGTCACCGTCGGTCAGGCCAAGCAAAGCTGCATCGTCGGGGTGCACGTGCAGCGTGCAACGCGGCTTGCCCTTCACCAGCGCATTAACGTTGTGCATCCACGAATTATTGCTCCGCAGGTGCCGCCTACCGATGAGCACGAGGCCTTGATCCTCGAGCCCGAGCACTGCTGCAGCAAGACGGTCGAGGTCAGTGATGAACGCTGCCGGCGCAAGCTCGACCTTGCCGCTCGGCGTTCGAAGAATATCGGGCAAGCGAGGCTCGAGCGCCCCAAAGTCCCGGCCGTGCGGACGTCTCAGCAGGTCGTCGAGCGACGTCCCCTCCGGCTCGGCACCGAACCCGTCACCGAACGGGCCACTGCGGAGCATGAAGTCGAGCATCCGTTCTGGACCCACGCGCCCCGATGAATTGAGTTCGGCCAGAATCTCGTCGGCATCCCTACCTCGCAACTTACTGTGCTCACTTCGCACCTCACTGCGCACCATCGCATCGATCGCCTGGTGGTCGGCGAGGGCGGGATCAGCGTCGAGGCCCATTCCCTGAGCAACGAGTGTCAGCTTTGAGATGATTTCCCATTCGTCCGGCTGCCCATCGAGAGGCAGCACCGGCTCGGAATAGTTGGCGACGTTGCGGACGCCGAACTGCAGTAGCAGCAGGTCGTAGTGGCTGCGCTGGAGTTGCGACGGCGATGGAAGGATGACGTCGGCATGGCGCGTGGTCTCGTTGAGATACAAGTCGACTGACACCATGAACTCG
Source organism: uncultured Ilumatobacter sp. (assembly GCA_938091165.1). Classification (GTDB taxonomy): domain Bacteria; phylum Actinomycetota; class Acidimicrobiia; order Acidimicrobiales; family Ilumatobacteraceae; genus Ilumatobacter_A. The sequence goes on from CALKNK010000016.1 coordinate 212,793, forward strand.
AGATCGTCGAAAGCCTCAGCAAGCAATTCGCTGTTCGGGTTCGAGCGGATTGGATTCCCACCGACGGTGATCATGGCGCGCAACTGGCCCTCACCAGGCGTTGCGATTTCCTCGGCAAGCGCTCCGACCGGGTACTCCCCCATGACTTCCGGATGACCGCTGACGCGTGTCTGACCGCGCCCAATCTCAAACCCACGCCCCGAGCCAGGTTTGCCGCGCGTTGTAGCTCCGCCAGCCACCGGCATGGCGAACATTGCCCCGCCTGAACGGTCGAGGTTACCTGTGAGGATGTTCAAGGCATCGATCAGCCATGTGGCCGTCGACCCGAACTCGGTCGTAGTCGTGCCGATTCGGCCGTACACCGATGCGGTCGAGGCCGCAGCGAGTTCGCGCGCCAACTTCCGGATTACCGTTGCAGCAACGCCCGTTGCGACAACGACTGATTCGGGAGTGAACGGCGCAATCGCCGCAACAAATTCGTCAAGCCCGTTGAGGTGCTCCGCAACATGCGGACCGACATCGACGAGGTTCTCGACCACGAGGACATTGCACATTGCTGCGAGCAACAGCGCATCAGAGCCTGGCCGGATCGCAATCCACTCATCGGCTTCCTCTGCCGTGCGCGAGCGCCTGGGATCGACGACAACCACCTTTCCACCACGCTCGCGGATGCGCTCGATTCTCCCTGGGAAATCAGGAGCGGTACACATGCTGCCGTTCGATACGTACGGGTTGGCACCAAGAATCAAGAGATGCTCAGTGCGATCCAGGTCGGGTACCGGTACCGCCACCGGCGACCCAAAGATGTGGCCTGCTGCGACGTGGCGTGGCATCTGATCTACCGTTGAGGCGCTGTACCGGTTGCGAGTCCCCAGGCCCACTAACAGAGTCCGCAGATACATCATCGACGACAACGAATGCGCTCCCGCGTTGCCGCCGTACACCCCTAGGGATGATCGGCCGTGCCGCTTGATGACACCTCCGAGTCCAGCTTCGATCTCGGACCACGCTTCTTCCCAGGTGACCTCAACATGCACGCCGTCGCGCTTAGCCATCGGGACGCGCAGACGATCAGGGTCCTCGTGCAGATGCTTAAGCGTCGAGCCCTTAGGGCAGATGAAGCCCTTCGAAAATACATCATCTTTGTCGCCGCGGATGCGCTGAACCGTCTCGCCACCCACCCCGTCAGACTTGAGGGTGATCTCCAACCCGCACGTTGCCTCGCACAACGGGCACGTTCGGTATGCAGTCCGTATCTCGACCTGACCCACGGTGCGGGTTGCAGCTTCAATTGAGGGATCGTTCTCGATGACGGCCATCTGAGATGCTCGCAGACACGTCGATCAAAGGACGAGTCTGCGAGGATCGCGCCATGACCCGACGCCTCTTTCCCGACTCTGCCGAGATGACCATCGAGCAGGCCTACGATGCCCCACTTGGAGCGTTATCAGATCGACCTTGGGTAGGATTGTGCATGGTCAACTCAATCGACGGTTCAACCGTGGTTGACGGCCGTAGCACTGAATTGTCGAGCGCGAACGACTTGGCTGTCCTACTGGGTCTTCGTCGTCTCGCCGACATCATCATTGTTGGCGCCGGCACTGTTCGAGGTGAGGGGTATGGCCCGCCCGACATCTTGGGCCAACGCGTTGGCGTGGTATCAGCGAGTGGCGGCGTCGATACCTCGACGCCGCTGTTCACGTCAGGAGCCGGCTTCGTGATCACCACCGACGAAGCAGCAGTTCCCGACAATGTTGACAACATTCGTACCGGAACGACCCACGTCGACTTACAAGCGGCCATCAGTCGCCTCCACGAAGTCCATCCGACGCCGCGCTTCGTACAGGTGGAGGGCGGTGCGCTCCTCAACGGCGCTGCGCTAGATGCCGACCTGTTCGATGAAATCAATCTGACGACGTCACCGCTGTGTGTCGGTGGCGCAGGCCCTCGCCTCGCTGCCGGTGCGAGCGACTTGGCACTGCGTTTCGAACTAGCGCAAATGGTGATTGACGACCATTCATTCGTGTTCAGCCGCTGGAAGCGAGCCCACTGATGTGGCGCCTCACAAAGACGCCGGGGCAGCCTTCCGCATGAGTTCAAGTTCCCTGTGAAAGTCTGCTGCGGCGTCGAAGTCCTTGTAAACGCTTGCGAAACGCAAGTAAGCCACCTCGTCAACCGTGCGGAGTTCTTCCAACACAACAATCCCAATGTTTGCGCTCGTCACTTCAGAGCCTTGCAAGCGGAGCGCATCTTCAACTGATCCGGCGATCTGCTCCAACACGTCTGAAGAAACGTCACGACCTTTCGTAGCTGCGGAAAGGCCGCTGATGAGCTTCTGCTGATCGAACGGTTGAACGCGACCATCCGATTTAAGGACAGTGAGCGGGGCGTGGTCGACCCGCTCGAAGGTCGTGAATCGATGCGAACAACTCAAACATTGCCGTCGGCGGCGAATGGCAGTGTTCTCTTCGGCCATACGCGAGTCAACAACTTTTGTTTCGTCGTCACGACAGACAAGGCACTTCACAAGAATTATTGTAGTTCTGCTGCACCTCTGGTGAAGGACAAGCGGCGCTTTGCCGAACAGCCACGTTTTAAGCCCAACTCATCCGGAGGTGGAAGCATCTGACGCAGAATTAGGGAAGCCAAACAGCTTGGCCGGCCTGAATCTCTACGCCCCCATTTTTCCGAATGAGCACTTCGATGAAACGGTCACGAGCGATGTCACCGCGGTAAGTGTTAGCGATCGACCACAGCGTGTCACCGGGCTGAGCAACATGGACCGACGATGCGGCAACTTCGGCCGGGGCCGCCGACGCCGGCAACCCAGCGAGCCCAGCCGACAACCCAATAAGGCCGAGCATGCTGCTAACAAGCGTCAGCGCTGCAAGACCACCAACAACCAGTCGGCGCAGCGCATAGTTCGGTAGGGCTGGGCGCACCATTGCGCGGATCTCGGCGTGAGCATTCATGGAAGTGGCGGAGATGACATACGGCAGGCCTTGATTTCGGACCCTGGGGCGGGACCCGACAGCGGCACAATGAGATCTTGTTTGGAGCTTCGGGGTGGTTAGTGGACCAGGATTCATATCTTTTCCCAACGAGTGACGCGCAACGTGTTCGAATTTCGCTACGTAAGTGAACGCATGTTCGATTCCTGACGACTAGTCAATCAGTACAGGTGTTCGATGTCAAGCCAAACCTGAGACTTTTTCGAACAGCTGTTCCGGTACAGATGTTTGACTCACTGCCCGTCTCACCGTACAGTGTTCGGTATGGCCCCTAAGATAAGTGCACGCCAGCGCGACATCCTCGACTTCATTCAGCAGCAGATTAGCGATCGGGGGTTCCCGCCGTCGGTGCGCGAAATCGGCGAGTCGGTGGGCCTCACCTCGCCGTCAACGGTGCACAGTCACCTCAACACGCTGCAGCGTCACGGCTACCTGCGGCGCGACCCCAGCAAGCCACGTGCCATTGAGGTCCGGTACGACTCCAACAGCGGCGCCATGATGGAGAAGCGACCAGTACGCCACGTACCCTTGGTAGGCGACGTCGCAGCAGGTACTGATGTACTTGCCGAGCAAAATGTCGAAGAATTGCTCCCCGTTCCGGTGGACTTTGCTGGAGAAGGCGAGCTCTTCATGCTTCGGGTTCGTGGCGAGTCAATGATCGACGCAGGCATCCTCGACGGCGACTACGTGGTGGCTACTCAGATCGACCATCCGCACAACGGCGACATTGTCGTTGCCGGCATTCCGGGCGGTGAGGCCACCGTCAAGAGCTATTCGCGTTCTGGTGCCGAAGTGACGCTGTCGCCCCACAATCCCACCATGGAGCCTATGGTGTTTAGCGCCGATCAGGTCGAGTTGTACGGCAAGGTCGTCACTGTGATGCGGCGTTACTGAGCAGGGCCATTCGGTGGCGCCCACGGTGACGGGCGGGCATCGTCCGACGGCTCAGTCGTCGGCATAGGCGGCGAAACCGGTTGCAGAGTCCAGCCGGTTGGCTCTGGCGTGCTGGGCGCAGCAGGTGGCGCTCCGGGCGTATGGCTGGGTGGACCGAGCGCAGGTTCCCAAGACTCAGGGTCCATTGGCGCTTCGGGCATCGCTGGCATGCCGGTTGCCCACGGTTCAAATGGAACAGTAGCGGCCGTTTTCGGCGGACGTCGCGAAGCAATCGTCATTGTGCCGCCAAGGACTAGGCCGGCAAGTGCTGCGAGCACTGCGCCTAGTCGCATCATTCCAACGCCATCTGACGGTTCTTTCCCGACGGCCATGACGAGTCGGACCTCTGAATCGCCAGAGACGTCGACCCGAAGGATGTGATCACCGGGCGTTTCAACGCTGAACGTTCGTATCGATTCACCCTGAAAGCCGTCGACGTCGTACGTGCTGCCCGATGCATCGGTGAGCACGATTTCATCGCCTGCCGGAGAGGTCATCTTGAGGGAGATTGCGGGCAAGGAGTCCCCGGGCACGTTGTACGCGCCGTCAGCGGCACAGTTGCCGGCGATCGGCTCATCGAAACGACCAGCGGTCTCGGCGTACATGGTGAAATCTCCGACAGCTGCAAAATCGAGCGTCGTTTCGCACCCACTCGGCGCTCGAGCCAGGTTGCTCACAGCATTGGACTGCCGCTGATCGGCGGCGTACCAGAGCCCGACTGTCGCCAGCAGCCCGACGATCAATACCGCAAGGCCAGTGCAGAACATAGCGCTCTGTTTGCTCGAGGTGGTCATGTTGCTCCGATGCGCAGGGTCGGTGAATCTGTCAAGCAGTCGATCCGAGTCGGCGAGCGACGAGACCGATCCGATCATCAGGTTGCACCACGGCCACCCGAACGAAGTTGGCCCCGCCAGCACCGTAGAACTCACCGGGGCTCACCAAAGCGCCGCCGTCAACTGCCAGCCGTTCGGCGAAATCCCATCCATCAGCGACAGGAATCCACAAGTAGAACGCGCCAGCCGGACGAGGAACGTCGATGCCTGCCCACTCCGACAGCACATCAGCCATCAGTTCGAGGCGACCCCGATAGCGCTTACGTTGTTCCTCGACGTGATCATCATCGTCAAAGGCCACCGCTGCAGCAACCTGCACGGGACCAGGGAGCATCATGCCGCTGTGCTGACGCACGCTACGCAGGAAGTCAACAATCGTTGCATCACCGGCATAAAAGCCGGCACGAGCGCCTGCGAGGTTGGATCGCTTTGACAGCGAGTGCACTGCGACCACACCATCGAGACCGTGCTCAAGAATCGTCTGCGGCAATCCTTCCCAGGTGAACTCGATATAGCACTCGTCGGAGAACACCGGGACGGCATGCTTTCGGCCCCATGCCGCAGCTGCTTCGAGATCGTCTAGCTGACCAGTCGGATTGCCCGGGCTGTTTACCCATAAGAGCAGTGCCCGATCGATGTCAGCAGCGTCGACGGCTGCAAGATCAAGAGTCCCGTCGGGGCCGAACGGCACGCCAACGGACCTGCAGCCGCCCAGTGTGGCCCCCATCGCATACGACGGGTATGCCACAGCCGGATAGAGCACCGTGTCGCGATCCGGGTTCATCAGCCGCATGAAACGTGGCAACGAGGCAACAAACTCTTTCGTCCCGACCGCTGCGGCAATTTGGTCGATGGGAACCTCGACACCGAGACGTCGGACCATCCAATTGTGACACGCCGTTCGGTACTCGACCGTTCCTGCGCTCGGCGGATATGACCGCTCGGCATCACTTGCGCCTAGGGCTTTGACCACCCCCGCAGGCGGCGCGTCGAATGGGGTGCCGATCGAGAGATCAACGAGCCCGCCGTCAAACGCCGCGCACACCGGCTTTAGTCGATCGAGCCGTTCGTACGGATACGGCGGCGGATCAAACGGCCCGACGAGTGCGTCGATGGTACTCATGCTTCCCGTTCAGGCGAAGCGGCCGGCGACTGCAGGCCGGAGACAAATTTCGACAGACGACCAACCGAGGCGTCGGAGAGCCTGGCCCGAATTAACCACGCATCGCCGGTGCCGCCAGCGCCATCACTAATCGACACCACTTCACCTTCGCGGTGCACTGACGCCAAGATGTCGCCGCGATCATAGGGAACGATGAGTTCGTAGACCACGGCGAGTGCCCTCAGCCTGTCGCTGAGTGTGCGGAGGAAAGTCTCAACACCTTCACCACTGACGGCGCTGATAGCAACCGAGCCGGGATTTGCTGCCGCCAATTCCTGGGCTGTATCTAGTGCCAGGTCGGACTTGTTGAAGACAAGCAATTCTGGAACATCGGCTGCTTCAATATCTCCGAGCACCTCACGAACTGCGTCGATCTGGGCTTCAGGATCCGGCGCGCTTGCATCCACAACGTGGACGAGATAATCGGCCATGGCCGCAACTTCTAACGTGCCCTTGAACGACTCGACCAATCCGTGCGGCAACCTGTTTATAAAGCCGACCGTGTCGCTCAGCAACACGGGCTCGCCACCAGGCAAAGAGAGCCGGCGTGTCGTCGGGTCGAGGGTGGCGAAGAGCCGGTCTTCGACAAGCACCCCCGACTGCGTGAGTTTGTTGAGCAGGGTGGACTTGCCAGCGTTGGTGTATCCGACGATTGCCACGTTCGCAAGGCCACTATTGTTGCGCCCCTTGCGTTGAAGCGAACGGGTCTCGGCCAGCCCGGAGAGATCTTTCTCAAGCTTGTGAATCCGGCGCTTGATCCGTCGCCGCTCAACCTCAGTCTTGGTCTCACCGCCGCCGAATCGCGCACCGACTCCACCGCGCTGTTGTGCCTGTTTGTCAGTAATGCCCCGCCGCAATCGCGGTAGTCGGTATCGCAACAGCGCCAATTCAACCTGGGCCTTACCTTCGAGCGTGTGCGCGTTCTGCCCGAAGATGTCGAGGATCACCGCTGTCCGATCAATGGCGGTGCGACCGAGCATTTTTTCGAGGTTGTACTGTTGTGCAGGGGCGAGGTTGTTATCAAACACAACCGTGTCGGCGTCAACCGCCAGACAGAGTTGCCTCAGCTCTTCTGCCTTACCCTTTCCGATGAACCACGTGTGGTCGGGGGCATCACGCTTTTGGGTCATCCGGGCGACTTCGTCGGCACCGGCGGTATCAACGAGCAAGGCGAGTTCGTCGAGGCTGGCAGCAGTCGACTCTTCGTCATCGCTAGGCAGCGTGACGCCGACGAGTACAATCTTTTCCCGGATCGTCCGATCGATCAATGTGGCGGCGAGCGCTTCGCTGTAGGGCGTTGTCACTTGAGCGGAACCTCGATGGTGGCGACATGCGTCGCTGGCCCGGTCAGGGTCGCTCGGCTTGGGTAATCGGGATCAAAGGACACACTGACGGTCCCACCGTCCATGTGGACAAGAACTTCAGCGGCGTCGGCTGTCACGAACCCCCATTGCTTCGATGCATAGGCAGCGGCACACGCCCCAGTCCCACAGGCCCGAGTGATACCGGCGCCACGTTCGTGGACACGCATTGTCACGCCATTCAACTCCGGGCCCGGCTCGACAATTTCAAGGTTGACCTGCGGTACCTTTCTGCCGAGTTCGACGAGGTCGACGGCGGCGATCTCGTCGACGCCAACAACACTGTGTGGATTACCCAGACTGAGGTGAGCTACGGGTCGGTCGGGATGGCAGCCCAGATCCGTCCATCCGTCAGGCTCGGCAAGCGGCACAACATCACCCATTTCCACGCAAGCCGAGATCGTATGCAGGTCATCAGTCGACGATAACGTGACCTTGCGGTCGCCGACGTCGGTCGAGATTCGCTGGGAATCGAGATCACCGTGGCGCATTGCAATTGCCTGCGCGAAACATCGGATGCCGTTCCCACTCATTTCGGCGCGTGATCCGTCGGCGTTGTACAGCACCATCTTGGCTGCGTACCCCTCCTTCGATTCGGCGATGAGGAGTCCGTCAGCACCGATCCCCGTGCGCCGATCGCATAAACGGCGGGCCAAGGCAGAAAGATCTGCGCCGCAAGGCTGGAACGCGACTACAAAGTCGTTGCCCAGGCCATGGTGCTTGGTGAGGGTCAGTGAGGTCATTGCATCTGCCGGTAATGCGCGATCAGGACCGGCGCTACTTCGGCAACCGGGTCATCTTCGACATCGATCCAGCGTACGCGTGGATCGCGACGGAACCATCGCTCCTGGCGAACGGCAAACTGTCGTGTCCTGGTAACGATCATCTCCACAGCGATATCTTTGCTGATTTCACCGTCGAGATACATCAGGGTTTCCTTGTACCCCAGCGCCTGACCTGCCGTTTTCGAGAAACCAGTTGTGCGAAGCGAGCGCACTTCGTCGATCAATCCGTCTGCCATCATTTGCCCAACGCGTGCCTCGATCCGATCCGCAATGACCGCTCGCGGCCACCGCAATCCAATCTGGGCCACTCCGGAGTCGGGATAATGATCGACGCCTGGGCCGAATGAGCTGAACGGTCGGCCACTGCCCAGCGTGACTTCCAACGCACGCACGACACGCCGCCGATTCTCCGGTTCGATCTTGGCTGCAGCTACCTCGTCGATGACGACCAGCTGAGCGTAGAGATCAGCAATTTCTCGCGATTCGAGTGATGCGCGCACGTCCGGCCACTCCCCCGGCAGGTCAAAGTCGTCGACGACGACACGGTGATAAAGGCCGGTCCCTCCGACGAGTAACGCTCGCCCATCTCTCGATGCGATCTCGTTGATTGCGAGGCGATGCGCTTTCTTGAATTGCGCGACCGTAAAGTCGTCGGTCGCGTCAACCAGGTCGATGCAGTGATGTTGCACCGCTTCACGCTCTGCAGCCGACGGCTTAGCCGTGCCGATATCCATGCCCCGGTAGACCTGCATCGAGTCGATCGAGACCAATTCGATTCCCGCCAGCTCTGCGGCGACAGCCAACGCTACTGCCGACTTTCCCGACGCCGTCGATCCGACAAGTGCCACGCGGGGCGGCTGTTGGGAGTGGTTCAGAGTTGCTCACCTTCGGCAATGCGCTGGTGGTGGTGAATCACTTCGGCGACGATGAACCGGAGGAACTTTTCAGTGAATGTTGGGTCAAGTCCTGCGTTTTCGGCCATCGACCGCAGTCGAGCAATCTGAATCGCTTCGCGCACCGGGTCTGCAGGCGGCAGTGCGGCGGTCGCCTTGTACCGACCAACCGCTTTCGTTACCTTGAATCGCTCAGCAAGCAGGTGGACGAGCGCCGCATCGATGTTGTCGATACTCGATCGGAACTCATCGAGTTGGGGATCGTGCACGGGCTCAGTCATTAGCACTCCAACCTACCGTCGAGCTGCAGCTCGGTCCGATTCAACGGTCACCAGCGGCTCAGAATGCGGAGATAGGTATGCGAAGTTTATGACTCGGCTCAGCGATGAAGTCAACAAAGTCGCCGGTCAGGAAGTGCGGCGCCGCTCGGCTAACCCTGACGGCGGCATAGCTCCCCGTTCGCAGAGGACGAGGTGGCGTGAAGTGAACTAATTTATTTTGGCGAGTTCGCCCGCTTGTAACACTCGGATCACGTTTGCTGGGGCCTTCGACGAGAACCTCTTCCAGGCAACCGACCCGCGCTTCATGCTTGAGGAGCGCTGATCGTTCAACAACTATGCGGAGACGTTGGAAACGTTCGCTTGCAACGCCGGGATCAACAAAGTCGGCTTCCATGCCGGCGGCCTCGGTTCCCGGACGGGGTGAGAAGATAAAGGTGTATGCGTAGTCATACTCTGCAGCGGCAGCAACTTCGAGGGTGCGTTCGAAGTCCTTATCGGTCTCGCCAGGAAAGCCAACAATAATGTCGGTGGACACTGCCAGATCATCGATCGCGGCGCGCGCCTGGCCGAGCCGTTCGAGGTAACGAGCGCCGGTGTAGCCGCGATGCATCAGCGCCAGAATTCGATCGCTTCCAGACTGCAACGGGTAATGCAGGTGCTCACACACTTGCGGTGTCTCGGCCATGGCTGCAAACGTGTCGGGTCTCATGTCTTTCGGATGCGGACTGGTGAACCGCACTCGACGAATACCTTCAACGGCACCAACATCTTGGAGCAACTGAGAAAACAACGGGCGGAGCCTGGCATCGGTCTCGCCGGCCTGGCGTGCGGCCAACTGTAGATCGCGCCCGTAGCTGTTGACGTTTTGGCCGAGCAGCGTCACTTCGGTGACGCCGTCAGATGCCAGTTGCTCGGCTTCAGCGATGATGTCGGCATACGGTCGAGAAATTTCGGCACCGCGGACCGCCGGAACGATACAGAAGGCGCAGTTATTATCGCACCCGATTTGGATGGTGATCCAAGCGTTGTACGAGGTCTCCCGACGAGCAGGTAGCGCTGAGGGAAACATCGCATGATCGTCAATAACGGCTTCGGCCAAGATTTCCGTGATCGGTACATCCGAAGACTTCGCCTCTTCAAGCAGTTCAGCAGCGCGGTGCACGTTGTGAGTCCCCATCACCACGTCGACGTGGGCAGCTTTCTGCGCAACAAGTTCTTGGTCCTTCTGCGCAAGGCAACCTGACACGACGATCTGACGCCCATCTTTCTTGCTTTTCCAGGTCTTGAGATGACCCAGATTCCCGTAAAGCTTGTTATCGGCGTTCTCACGGATGCAACAGGTGTTGAGCACAAGCACATCAGCATCAGACTCAGACTCTGCTCGCACCAGCCCGTCGGCTTCAAGCAAGCCTGAGATGCGCTCTGAATCATGATCGTTCATCTGGCATCCCATGGTGCGCACGACGTAGCTGCGTGGCACGGACTGAGGGTGTTCAGACATGATCAAGAGGCTATCGAGGCGCTGCCGCGTCGCCTGGATAGTCACTGTGGTCAGTGCACCGGACCCTGACGATATCATTCGGGCCGTGATTGCCATCTTCCTTAATGAGAGCCAAAACTTCGTCAAGTTTCTCTATTTCGTACACATCCTCAGCATCATTGCTGCATTCGGTCCGCTGTTTCTGTACCCGCGGATGCAGCGCACTGGCGAGACCAGCGCGATGGCGGCTTTACACATGAAGCTGGTGTTTCCGGCGCTAATTCTGCTGTGGGTCGTCGGCATGGGTATGGCAGGCGTCAACAAGTTTGCTCTCGCCGAGATGTGGTGGATCACGATCACCATTGCACTCTGGGTCATCGCTGTTGCGGTGAGCTGGTTCCTCATTAAGCCGGCCATCGGCGACACATCTGAAGTAGCCACTAAAAAACTCTCGGCTGGCATCGGGGTGACACACTTGATTCTTGCGATCAGCCTTGTACTTATGATTTTTAAGCCGTTTGTCGACGGCACCTATGTGATCAATTCCTGAGCTCTGGCTACCTGACCCCGACGGGGCAACCCAGCTTCTGGCCGTCAGAGCCACGCAACTGAGCGTTGCGTGTTCGAAAACGACTTTCCAGTCGATCGATTCTCACTTTCACATTTTGCGCATTACGACGGATTAAAAAGATTGCTGGAGATTAAAACGAGAGCTGCATCCCTCAGCGATGCTGACTAGAGAGCGCTCTTCGCGGGCAACGCGGCTCGCATCTACTCGATCGCCATCTGTGGAGCCACCAGTCATTGACTCAACGGCCACGACCGCCTTTGCGCCAACGGGCATCGCCCCGGCGAGCCGTGAGCGACTCGCTCACTCACATTCGCCAAGCGGCACCCTGCCTGGCACCAACGGCGTGCTTCGAGCCCGACAACAAACAATGGGGCGGACAGCAGCACCACTGGACAGGCCCGTCCGGCAGCATCACTGACCGCCCCATCGACGAGGACTGACAACTCAGTCGAGTGAAATCGGCTGATCGTCGGCTTCAGAAAACACACTGGATCCCGCTGTAGCGTCGGCCTCAGCAACGTCTTCGACCACCGGCGTGTTCGGATCTTCCTTTAGACCACTAGCAATAAGGACCTTGTCACTGATCTCCATCATTACTTCGGGGTTCGTGCGGAGATAATCCTTGGCTTTTTCGCGGCCTTGGCCAAGCTGCTCACCCTCGTAAGTGAACCAAGCGCCAGACTTCTTTACGATGCCCAAGTCGACGGACAAGTCGACCAAAGACCCTTCGCGGCTAATGCCCTTGCCATACATGATGTCGAACTCAGCCTGACGGAACGGTGGTGACACTTTATTCTTGACAACCTTGACTCGTGTTCGGTTGCCCACAATTTCGGTACCATCTTTCAATGCTTCGATTCGGCGGATGTCGAGTCGGACCGACGAGTAGAATTTAAGCGCTCGACCACCGGGGGTCGTTTCCGGTGACCCGAACATGACACCGATCTTTTCGCGCAGTTGGTTGATGAAGATGGCGATCGTTTTGGTCTTGCTTAGGTTGCCGGTGAGTTTGCGCAGCGCCTGGCTCATTAAGCGGGCTTGGAGACCCACATGAGTGTCGCCCATCTCGCCCTCAATTTCAGCTCGAGGTGTCAGCGCCGCCACCGAGTCAACGACGATGACATCGATCGCACCCGAACGAGTGAGCATGTCGGCGATCTCAAGCGCCTGTTCACCCGTGTCAGGCTGCGAGATCAGCAACTGGTCAACGTCAACACCAATCGCCCGGGCGTAGATCGGATCCATTGCATGTTCGGCATCGATATACGCACACACGCCACCGTTACGCTGGGCCTCGGCGACGACATGCATGGCGAGTGTGGACTTACCTGACGACTCGGGGCCATAGATCTCTGTGATGCGCCCACGAGGCAGACCACCAACACCAAGCGCTAGATCAAGTGCCAGCGCACCGGTCGGTACAACTTCGATCGCCATGTTGGTGCGCTCGCCCATTTTCATGACCGCACCGCTGCCAAACTGCTTGTCGATCTGTGCCAGCGCCATATCCAGCGCCTTGTCCTGATCCTTCTGCTTGCTGTGTGCTGCCATGTCCGTCGTTCCTGACTGTTTTTGCTCTGTGTGTCGGGCAGTAACCCGAAGCGGTTGATATAGCTGTTGGTGACTACCGTAGAGATGGGGTGTCACAGAGTTGATTGAGGCACTGTTGAAGTGGTGGTAGGCAGTGTCTCGTTTGAATTACCACAGTGTAGCTAACGAACGACTGTTCGGGCAAGGACTATTTATCGAACAGTGTGAAAAGCGTGGGTGGCCACGAGGAGACAACAGAACAATCGAAACAAGCAAGAGATTTAGCGCCACCCCTGAACGCTTTTCAGTTCAACTGGATCAGTCAGGGTCGAATACTCCAGCGGCGATGTGGTCGGCGCAAAAGTCGTCCGGCGAGACCTCACGCCATGTCAGATCTATGGCCTGCCACATCGTGTACGACAACGGGTAGGTCAGGATCGGCAACAGCAGCGCCGACGGAAGAAAAGCGGCGAGCAGCGGTGCCACCGGAGTATTAGGCCACATGATTGTCAAGGTAACGCCCAACGCAACGAGCAACGGACCGAGCGTGTTCATCGCTGCGATGGCAGCGGCGCCGAGTTCAAAACCGACATCGCCGCGCCTCCAGCGCAGGCCACATGACCGACAGTGCGGCTGCTTGGTGAACCATCCGGTAAAGAATGCTCCGCGTCCTCCACACCACGGGCAACGTCGCACCATACTGCGCGCCATCATGCGAACGAAGCGAGGTGAGGTCACAGCACCACGATACGACACACCGCAATGTCAGCATCCGAGCCCTTCGGCACAACGATAATTCAGCCGGTTGTTACAAGATTTGGAACCCACGGTCGCGAAATGAACGCAGAATTTGTCAGACTCTCTAAATGCGTCGTTCCCTCGCAGGGTTGCTCCTGCTTACCTCATGCGTGCTGTTCGCCATTTCAATCAGCACCTGGTGGATGCAGCAGGTGGTCTTTTCGCCGTCGACCGATGCTGCGTCTACGTACGCTATTTTGGGCGATGCCGACATTCGCGGAGAAGCGGCAACGTTGATTGCATCAGCTGATGCTGGCCTGATCGGGACCTCGACTGCTCAACTTCGTGAGTTTGTCGAACAAATCTCCCGGCTCAACGATGGCGCCGCATTGATGGGTGGTTTTGTCGGAGACGCCCACGCCCGACTCATCGGCGACAGCACCGAACCTGTCATCATCACTGCCACCGAGCAGTACACGATCGTGCGCGACGAGCGGGCTGCGCTGGCTCCCGACCTCATGCTTCCTGTCCCCCAGGTCGGAGGGGTGTCAACCGTCAACACCGTCAGTTGGTGGCTGATGGTGTTGAGCGCCGCGGGCGGACTCCTCCTTATCATCGCCGGCATCGTGACCAGGCCTGAGCGTGGCGAATTCACGTTTGCAATCGGCGTGGGATTGGGTGCGCTGTCCGTTCTGCTGGTGGTATTCGGCTATCTCATCCCACTCGGGCCACTCACATCGTTCTCAGACAACACCTGGATGGGCATTTTTCCTCGGCTAGCAAACCGATCTCGAAACACCACGCTGCTCCTCGCTGCGATATCGGCTGCTGTTGCAGCCGCCGTCCTCTTGGGCACTTCGGGGCTCCGCCAGCGACGCCAGCGGTCCACGCCGCTCAGCGTGTGGCGTTACCGTGAGCAGCATTCCTGGTCCCGTTGAGCGGGACCCTCAACAGGCCACCGGGCACATAGGGTCAAAAATCCTTCGAGTCTGCGGCCCGAAGCATGATTTCAGCTGGCCAGGTGTTTAACGCCGACGATGACGTCCAGCAACGGCGGCGCTCACGAGAAATAGCAAGCCGAACTCAGTGAGTGCTTCCCCTGGGATTCGAACCCAGAACCAATTGATTAAGAGTCAACTGCTCTGCCATTGAGCTAGAGAAGCAAGCGGCCTGAGAGGGTACCAAGCGAAAGTTCGCCCGACACCCGCTCAGCGCCAGCGTTTGGGGTGGCCAAGGGGACTTGAACCCCCAACCGCCAGGATCACAACCTGGTGCTCTACCTATTGAGCTATGACCACCATGTAAGTCGCACAGTGTGCCACGCGCGACGCCGATCGACACCTTGAATTGCACCGAAGTTCGCATCCACAGACGCAGCGGGCGTCCCGGTCAGCGGCGGCAGATCACACACGGCGCATTGTCGCGAGATCTGGTTGACGTCAAGCAGTCACGACCCCATCCGTCTCGCCCAGTCCTCCGCAGTGATCCCAAGCTGCACCATTCGCTCCTGCGCGAAGACGGGCACCTCGAAGGTACCCCCGGCCGCATATCGGGCAACCACATCAGAATCTTCTGCCCACACGTGACAGGTATTCAGGTTCATCTTCCACATGTCGGAACGCTTCATCGGCACACGTTCCGCCGCGCTCTCTGAACGCTGCGCATCAGATGCGCGCATCGACCACATGCACTGGATCGCCACCGGAGCCATCGCCTGGAGCAACGCCGTGGTGTGCGTGCACGCCCGAGGACCGCCAAACAGCTCACGGACTCGGTGCGTGAAGCCGCGAGCTATCGAAAGCCCGACCAACTTCTCGTAATGCGGTTCAATCCTCGTGCACTCGATGTTCGGGTGAATCTCCATGTGCACTCGCGCCGCCACGATCTCCATTGAGGGATACGCCACCTCGATGTCGACCTGCATGTGGTGAATCGTCAACGGATCAGGATCGACGTCGAGGTACAAGCCGGGCGGCTTCTGGTCGCGCACTCCGCCTCGGATCAGGACCCGATCGGATGCCACCCGGAACGCTCGGACGCGATACTCGCGATCATGCAACACCTCGAGCGGCCGTCCTTGGGCGTCCACCGGGTCATCGTCGAGAATGTCGTCGTGGGCAAAAAGCTCGGTGCTGCTCATTCACTCCGACGGTAACCGTCGATCTCCGAAGCGGTCCGGTCGGGTGCTCCCAAGAGATTGCGTCGCTGCCGTGCGGACCCCCTATCGTCAGGACGTGTCTTCTGACGCCACCACAATGCCGCCAAGCGGCGACGCGACGCCTCGGTCAACGCCGGACCTCCGCATCGTGGCTCTCGTCGGAATCGCCGCAGGCGCGCTGGGTGGTCTCTTCGGAGTCGGTGGCGGGCTGATCATCGTTCCTGGACTCGTGCTCGTCGTCAAGCTCGAGCGTCGCCTTGCCAACGGCACCTCACTTGCGGCAACGCTGCCCATTGCCCTCGCCAGCCTGAGTACCTATCTCTACAACGGCAACGTCGACTGGGCTGTAGCCGGGTTCCTGGCATGCGGCACGATCGTCGGCGCGATCATCGGCACCAAACTGCTCACCATCCTGCCGAAGCGCATCATCACGATCGTCTTCATCGTCACTGTGCTCGCAACCGCGGCCCGATTGTTCACGACAGCCGACACAACCGGCCGAGACAATGCCACCATCTACACAGGGCTCCTACTCGTTGTCATCGGGCTTGCAACCGGCACATTGTCCGGTCTGCTCGGCATCGGTGGCGGCGTCGTCATGGTCCCAGCCATGGTCGTCGGCCTCGACATGGTCCCAGTTATTGCGAAAGGCACCTCGGTTGCCGTGATCGTCCCCACCTCGATCATGGGCACCATTCGAAACCGCAAGACGGCCTACGTAGATCTGAAAGTCGCAACCGTCGCAGGGTTGAGCGGCGCCGTCACCGCCGTCATGGGCGGCATGGTCGCCGACAGCATCAGCACGTCACTGTCGAACATCATGTTTGCCTTCCTCCTGCTGTTCGTCGCCGGGACACAGTTCATCACGCTGCGGTCAGATCGACGTGCCGACCTCGCCGCTGCAGCAGTAGACGTCGGCTGAAGGTGCGAACCCGATCAACCGCGATGAGCTGGCATGGCGCTGCTGGCTGCGCCAAGATGTCGCCGTGCTCGCCCTGGTCATCGTCGCCCACCCGTGCGGCGACAGCCTGACTCACGCGCTGGCAGCACGGGCTGAAGCCGGCTTGCGCACCGCCGGCTATGAGGTCGCACTCCTCGACCTGTACGCGCTCGGCTTTCGTGCCGCGATGAGCGAGGCGGAACGGACGTCGTACCACGAGGACCAGCCGATCCTCGACCCAATAGTCGCCGAACATGCCGACCTGATCAAGCGGACCACCGTGGTCGTGTTCGTGTATCCCACCTGGTGGAGCGGCCTCCCAGCGATTCTGAAGGGCTGGCTCGAACGGGTCATCGTGCCGGGAGTGGGGTTCCGCTTTGACGAGCGGACCGGCAAGGTGAAACCCGGCCTCGGCCACGTTCGCCGACTCGTCGGGATCTCAACCTATGGGTCACCACGCTCGGCCGTCCGCCTCATCAACGACAACGGCCGCCGCACGATTGCCCGAGCGTTGAGATTGAGCTGCGGCGTGCGTACTCGAACCCAATGGCTCGGGCTCTACTCAGTCGACAACTCGACCAAATCAGAACGCCAGGACTTTGCGGCGTCGGTCGAACGAACAATGGCGTCACTCTGATGGCGATCCGTGTGCTGCCCAGACGTCGATCCCACCGACCGACGCGAGCCCTCGTCATCTATTGCCATCCGTCGCCGAACTCCTACGTTGCAGCCCTCCGCGACCGTGTGCTGGTCGGACTCGACGCTGCTGGTGCCGAAACTCGACTGATCGACCTCTACGCCGAGGGCTTCACCCCCGAGTTCAGTGCGTCTGAACGGGCTGCACACCTCGATGATGGCACTGACCCAGCAATCAGTGAGCACGCTGAATCTCTGCAGTGGTGCAACACGTTGATTCTCGTCTACCCCACGTGGTGGGCGGGCCAACCAGCGATGCTCAAGGGTTGGTTCGACCGAGTCTTCGTGAACGGCGTCGCGTGGGAACTCCCTGCCGGCGCCAACCGCCTGCGGCCCCATCTCGACAACCTCCGGCGCATCGTCGCTGTCACGACTCACGGATCTCCCAAATACATCAACGCGCTCCAAGGCGAGGGAGGCAAGCGCACGCTCACCCGGGCGCTCCGCCCGATGGGCCACCGCTGCTGCCGAACGTCGTGGCTGGCGATCTACAACATCGACCGAAGCAACGACGACGCTCGCGTGCGCTTCCTCGATCGAACTGAAAAGGCGATCGCCGCGCTCGCGCGCTAACCGGCGGTTCAACTCCGAGCGATCGCCACGGCGACTTCGGCGGCGACAACGGCATTGTTCTCTGCGAGCGAAAGATTCGCTGGCACGCTGCGGCCCTCTGTCGCTGCGCCGATTCGACCGAGTACGTATGGCGTGACCGCTGCTCCCGTGATGCCTGATGCATCGCATTCGGCGAGCGCTGCCTCCAGCACGCTGTCGAGTTCCGCGGCGGCGAGTTCATCGGCCTCCGGTATCGGTACGGTCAGCAGCAGACCCGAATCCGACCGTGTGAGCGACGTTGAAACGCGAGCGACTTCTTCGGCTGTCTCGACCCGATGTGGCACCGGAAGGCCAGAGGACCGCGTGTAGAACGCAGGGAACCAGTCGTGCTGCCACCCCAAGACCGGGACGCCTGCCGTCTCGAGGTACTCGAGCGTGCGCGGTAGATCGAGAAACGCTTTCGCTCCGGCCGACACTGCGACGATGCTGTGTCGAGCCAATGAATCAAGATCGGCGGACACATCGCCGGTCAGCTCCGCTCCGCGATGGACGCCGCCGAGACCTCCGGTGGCAAAGACCCGAACCCCGCCAGCGGCGGCAATCGCGACCGAGGCCGACACCGTCGTCGCTCCGAATTCCCAGGCTTGCGCGACCGCAACTGGGACATCGCGCTCGGCGGCTTTGCGCGCCGAGCCGAGAATCCGCTCGTGTTCATCAGCCTCCAGGCCGAGCCGCACTTCGCCATCGAGCACCGCTGTCACGGCGGGAACCGCTCCCCCACGCCGGATCGCGTCGAGACAGCGATCAAGCGCTTCAGAGTTCGCCGGCGACGGCAGGCCCAGGTTCGAGAAGATCGTAGATTCAAGCGCAACAACCGCATCGCCGCTGGCGAGTGCTGCAGCGACTTCGTGGGACAGTTTCGGTGTGATCACATCGGCAGGCTACGCGGCCTGCGCGCTCATCGACCGATGGTTCCGACGTAGATGCCCTCTGGGTTGCCATCCGAGATGACGCCCGGCGCGTCCTCGATCGTGATCGCCAGCGCAACGACGGGTGTCTCGGTCGTGAACGTTTCAAGTTCGGGGTTTGGTCCGAAGATGCCCAGCGAGATCACGTTGGGCTCATCGGCCCCAGTATCGACGACGCCCCACAGTTGGTATGTCTGGTCCGCTCCGAGTGCGGGCAACTCGCCTGCCCGGACGTAGCCGTGGCCGTCCTGGTCGATCACCGCAACGGCCTCGAACGATGAACCCTCGGCCACGAGCGTGGCCTTGGCAGAGTCACGATCTGCATCGGCTGCTTCATACGCCGCAACCAGCGGATCGGTTGGAGCGGTTGCTCGATCGGCTATCCCGATCGCAACAACCGCGATAATTGCTGCTGCTGCCGCTGACGCAATCCACGGAGCGACTGTGGCAAAGCGGCGTCGGCTCGGCGCATCCTCGATTGACATCACTCTGGCGAGTTCGGGCCCCGGCGCTGGAGCCGGGGCATCAAGCTCTTGCTCAATGCGGCTCCACAATCCTTCAGGGGCATCCATCCCAGTAAATGCGAGCATCGTGGCGACTTCGCGATGCTCTCGGACCTCGGCCGCCGCCTTCGGGTTGATGGCGAGGTAGTCCTCGACACGATCCGCTTCCTCAGGTGAGACCGCATCGAGCGCATACGCACCCAGCAGTTCATCAAGTTCGCGGCTATCACGCAGATCACTCATATTTTCACCCATCGTCATTCCGATCCAACCGTGACACCGGCTTGCACCAGTTCCGCTCGGAGTCGCTTCAGCCCAACTCGAATTCGGCTCTTGACCGTGCCTTCTGCCTCACCCAGTTCGTCGGCGGCCTCTTTGTACGTTCGACCACCGAAGTAGGCGAGCTCGATCGCATCTCTTTCACCTTCGGTGAGCACGTCCATAGCTTCGCGGACATGACCGGCGAGCGCAATGTCCCACACTTCCCGTCCAATGTCGTACCCGCCCTCAGCCTGCTCGCGCGACTCGCGTTCCTCGCGCTTGCGGCGGGCGACATCGGAGCGGATGACGTCAACCGCTCGGCCGTGCGTCTGCGCCAAGAGGTAGCTACGAAGCGTGCCGCGCTCGGCATCGAATCGATCCGGTGTGTTCCACAATCGCAAGAACACCTCCTGCACAACTTCTTCGGCGCGGGCATGATCGCTCAGCAGACGCTTCGCTAACCCGTAAACGGCGCCTCCGTTGCGGCGGTATGCCTCGGCCAGTGCGGATTGCTGGTAACGACCGATCGACACAACAAGCGCTGCGTCGGAGGCCTCTGTGTACTCCGAATTCACAACAGGTCTACGGAGCCCGGACGAATCCGGATGACCAGTATTCGAAGAATCTTCCGACGGGGGCATGGGCTGCGTCGTCACGAGTGCGTGAACCTTGTGACCGTCTCGACGTGATGCGTCTGCGGGAACACGTCGAGGACTTCGACGCGTTCTGGCTGGTAGCCCGCTGCAGCGAGCAGGGTCGTGTCGCGAGCCAGCGACACGGGGTCACAGCTGACGAGGATGATCGGCGCAGGAGACGCAGTGGCAAGCGCGTTCACTCCAGGCTTGCCGAGCCCTGGCCGCGCAGGGTCTGCAACGACGAGGTCGATCTTGGCACCCTCGGGCGCAACCCAGTTTCCGACCTCGCCGCGCACCACGTTCACGTCGCGGCCGGCGAGATTGTGCTCGGCGTCGAAACAGGACGACTTGGACGACTCGATCAAGGTCACTTTGGCCACGTCGGCCATCGCCGTTGCGGCGAACAGTCCCACGCCGCCGTACGCATCGACCGCGTGACTGGCGGTTGCGAGTTCGGGCGCAGCCCGACGCACAGCATCAATCAGCAGTTCGGCTGCCTCGACGCCTGACTGAAAAAAAGAACCTGCCGAGACGCGTAACTCGCGGCCGTCGACATCCTCGGTGAGGAACGCTCGGTCACCGATGTGGACCTCTTCCGGGATACCGCTGACCAGTCCCGTTCCCGACTTCCCCTTAGGTTTGGTCCAACGCGCTGTAACGACACCGGTCGAAATCGACGTTCTGAGCGTCACTTCGACCCCGGGCGCAATGGTGAGCTGAGGCAGCAGATCGGAAAGCACCAGGTCGGCGACGTCACAGCTGTTGACGGGCAGAACGGTGTTGGTGCCCTCCTCGCGGAACCCGAGGCCTCCGTCAAGTCCACCGACGACTCGAATCGTCGTGCGATACCGGAATGGATTCACTGCGTTGCCCATGTCGACGAGGCCATCCACCAGTTCCGAGTCGAGGCGCCCGATGCGACGGAGGGACTCGCGGACGATCTCGGTCTTCGCTTCGAGTTGAGCGAGGGGTTCGACGTGCATCCAGCCGCATCCTCCGCACCCGGCTCGGCGGTGGTAGCACTGCGGCTCAATGCGGTCGGGGGACACTTCAAGAACTTCACCGACGACACCGCGGGCGAAGTCCTTCTTCTCCGACTCAATCGCGACCTCAACCTCTTCGCCGGGGAGAGCACCGCGCACAAACACGACGCGCCCATCGACGTCACGCGCCATGGCGTCACCGCCTGCGACGAGACGATCTGGGCGTACGGTCAAAGTCATGAGTTCAGCGTAGGACGATGTCCCTCGGAACCAGACCATGAAAGAATGTCGTGATGGCAGCATCGCGTAACGAACGCGTCGTTGAAACCAACGACACCGACTGGTACTGGGACCTTGACAAGCAGATTGCCGTGCGCGCTGATAACCGCGGCCCGGCGGACCACACGCTCGGACCGTATGCCAGTAAGTCGGAGGCAGAGACTTGGAAGACCAAGGTCGACCACCGCAACGACATCTGGGACTCCGACGACCAAGAATGGAACGACGTCAACTCCAGCTACGACTGACCGATCGGTTTCCTCTTCAGGATCATGAGGAAACGTATTCGGAGGGGTGGCTGAAATTCCAGACGACGGCTTGCGCCCCGCTAGTTTTGTCTCTGTGGCCCGCCCGATTCAGATCGTCCCATCCGTTCTGCCCGCCGACTTCTCCAGGCTCGGCGAAGAAGTTGCCGAACTTGAGGCAGCCGGCGTCGACCTCATCCAGTGGGACGTTATGGACGGCCAGTTCGTGCCGAACCTCACTTTTGGTCCCGACGTCATCAAGTCAGCCCGCCAGCATTGCACCGTGCCGTTTGAGGCGCACATGATGGTGTACACCCCCGATGTTATGGCCAAGGACTACATTGATGCTGGCTGTTCACGGCTGATCGTCCACGCTGAAGCCTGCACTCACCTGCATCGCACCCTCGCCAATATCAACGAGCTAGGCGCAGACGCAGCAGTGGCGTTGAATCCCGCTACGCCGGCATCGGCCATTGAGCATGTGCTCGATCTCGTCGACCTCGTTCTCGTCATGACCGTTAACCCGGGATTCGGTGGCCAGGCGTACATCTCGACGATGGAGCCGAAGATTGCCGAGGTCCGTAAAATGCTTGATGAATCTGGACGCGGCGATGAAATCGAGCTCGAGGTCGATGGCGGGATTGGCCCCAAGACCATCGCTGGGGCCGCTGCTGCTGGGGCCAATGTCCTCATCGCCGGTAGTGCGCTGTACCGCGATCCGGAGGGTCTTGAACATGCCGTGAGCGACCTCCGCGCCCGCGCCCAAGCCGCCTTCGCCTGATCATCGACAACCTCCACACCAGCCTTTCGAGAGTGACGGATGACAAGCGCTGGGCGCACTTGCCCGGAGATTTTAGTTGTTGCGCCCGACCCGGTAGAGATATGTCGAATTAGCGTCGCCGGGTGGGCGTCGGCCGACATTTTCAAAAAATGAGACCGCCCCAAGGGTCGCCCTGGCTACGCAGTTCATGCCCCACATATGGGGCCGATCTTTCCCTGCGTGGCGTCTAGGTCACCGTTCCACTCGCTGCGCACCTCTGTGCCGTGGTGACGGTAGTACGCAACGAGCTCCGGCCGCTCGGTCTCGCGGTAGCACGGGAGGCCCGTTAAATCGGCCCGTTCAAACACGGCTACCATGAAGTGCCTGCCCTACCCCTGTCGTTGCCGGTCCGGCCGCGAGGTGAGCAGTTGAGACACCAGTGCGGCTCAGCAGGCTGGTGCACGGCCAACACAAGACCAATCACCTCGAAGCGGGCGAGCAACTCGGGCGCCGGTGGCACGCGATCGGTATCTGTGCCGGCGCCGGAGCGCCCGGTTCGACGGGCGGGAGGCAGATCTTGAGCAAGGCAGCGCCGTCGGCCCACCGCTGTTGGTCGTGCGCAAGTCAGTTCGTCATGGCTCCCGCGAAGACGGTTCCCTTCCGATGGAGGTACACCTCATCATCCGGGTAGAGCCGCCACATCAGCGAATCGTCGCGAAAGGGCTGCATCGCCGTGCTGCCTAGATTGACAAAATCGTCATTGGTGCCCGCCGGATGTTCACATCCTCGACGGGGGCGACGTGCTACAACCGACACGTGGATCACGTAGACGATGACGCACCGATCGTCGAGCAGGTCCAGGCCCGCGCTGCGCTCGCTGGCAACCCGTCCGATGGGTACGCTGGCGCAGTACTCGCAATCCCCGTGGATGCGTACGGCGCAACCGTGATACTGCGCAAAGCGGTGCGGTTCTCGGTTAGCGACGAGATCTCGGGCCATCGGATATTCGGGTGCCTTGATGAGGTTCGTGCAGCAGGATCACATCTGCACTCCGACGATCCGCACGCCCTCATTCTCGCCACGGTCGCCTACTTTCTCCAGACGACAAACGCCAGACTCCAGCCATGCGCGATTGAAGTTTCCTCAAGCATTCCCGTGTCAGTGGGCTTAGCCGGATCGAGCGCGATCGTGATCGGAGTCCTGCGCGCGCTGCACACGTCGGCCAACTACCCGCTGCCCAACTTTCTTGCGCTCGCATCGATGGCGTTGAACGTCGAAACGCAGTGGTTGGGGATCACTGCGGGTATGCAGGATCGTCTGGTTCAAGTGCACGGACAACCGGTCTTGATGCTCTTCAATGCTCCGTGCGATGCGGGCGGCGAGTCGACCCCTGGCGAGAACCGCGGCAATACAGCAGTGCTTGAACCTGGCGCCGGCTTTCGTTTCCTCGTCGCTCATCGTCACAGATGGTCGGAGCCGAGCCAGGTGGTGCACGGCGACCTTCGGCGACGTTTCGACGGCGGCGATCAGATGGTGCACGCCGCAATGACGCAACTGCGCATACGTGCGATTGCGGCCGGGAACGCATTTGCTGCGGGTGACGCAAAGTTGCTTGGCGAGTCAATGGACGCGACGCACGATCTTCGGGCGAGCATGATCGATCTCGTCCCTGACCACCTGACGATGGTCAAGGCGGCGCGATCTGCTGGCGCCTCCGCCAACTACACTGGCTCGGGCGGTGCAGTCATTGTGCTCAGCTCAAGCGACAAGATCGAGTCGGCCGCGCGTCAATCATTGAAGAAGCTGGGCTGCGAGGTTGTGTCGGTTGGCGTCGACCCAAACCCAGGACTGCCTACCGGTCGCCACCAGTCCGTTCGTCGGACTGAGTAAAGCCGCCGGCCGTGAGGCCGGCAGCGAGTGCGTCGCGCACGCGCTGCTTCGCTGCAGTCAAGTCGACGACCGATCGCTCGATCGCACCGTGCGCTTTACAGAACACGAAGCGACATTCGACCACGTCGATACCCGTGCTTTCTTCTAGCGCGACGGCGTAGGTCGCTCCCTGAAGTTCATAGGCGGCGAGCTTGGCGTCGATCTCCTTTGGTGACGATGCGCTATCGGTCTTCCAGTCGATGATGACAAGGCCGTCGGGGGTTTGCACCAACAAATCGATGTACCCCTCAATCATTACGTGTCCTAGTGGGGCAGCCACGTAGAGCTCGCGGAACGATTCATGTCGCCGGGCCAGGTCGCATGCCGCTGAATTCAGCGCTGAACGAACGAGCGCAGTCACAGTGCCGGTGGTGTTAGGAATGGCGTGCAGTTGGCACTGTCGGGCAATCAGCGGATCAAGATCCGCTGGATTGTCGAAATCGATATGTTCAAGCGTGGCATGCACCGCGCTGCCGATTGCTGAGCCAGCTCGGCCCTTCTTCCGGGCAATGGTCGGGCTGATGTCAGACTCGGCGGGCAATTGATCAGTGTCTGTGTCAGGCACCGAGCTATCGACTGCCCGGGCGATCGCTGTGGCGGAGTATGCAGCCGGCGTTTCATACGGTGCGAGCAGTGCCCGCCGCTCGGCAATCCAGTTTTCGCGCTCGGCCACCGCTTTATCGACTGGGCTGATCAACGGTTGCACTACATGCGACTGAGACGGCACGACGGCGCATTGAGGTTCGTCGTGCGTCAACTCCTCGTGAGAGACATCGTCGGCAGGATCGGATCGGCGGCTTAGGCCCGGACGCTCGGTAGCAAACATCGCTACGCGGCCCGCATACGTCTCGTCAAGCTGCTTGGCAACCTTGTGGTGACCGGACACGATGAGATGGTCGCGAGCACGCGTTGCTGCGACGTACAGCAGGCGCAGCTTTTCGTGAGTTTCCATCTCTTCTTCAATATCGGCTTGTGCGGTGTGTTCGGGTGTGGCTACGCCAGTACGAAGCTTGACCTCGGGCTGACCGGTCTCGCGCCACAGCACTTTGACACCGCTCGACTTACCGCGCGTCTTTCCGGTCATCCCGGACAGGATCGTGATGGGAAATTCGAGGCCCTTTGAGCCATGAACGGTGAGGATTTGGACTGCTTCGTCATCCGTCTCAGGCAGCATCGGCTCGTGGACCCCCGACCCCTCGACACTATGCAGTTCAGCCCAGTCGAGGAACGAACGCAGCCCACCCCCGTTTGACTCCTCGAAAGCCCGAGCCTGGTCGATGATGAACCGCAGCCGTCGCCACACCTCGGTCGGGCGTTGGGTGCTGCAGCCAAGCAAAAAGCCACGGCGCTCGCGGACGACTCGTTCGAGCAGCGTCGCCGGACTCAGCCACCAACGCTGCTCCCAAAGCGAGCGCATATGAGCCAGTGCCGCAACGACAGGCTGATCATCGTCGAAGCCGTTAGGTGTGGCGTTGCGGAGACTCCACCGCTTGTTTGCCTGGTGGTACACGAACAGGTCGACATCAGAGCAGCCGTACAACGGCGATCGGAGCGCTGCGACAAGGCTCAACGTGTCACCCGGATCATCGACTGCACGCATCACTGCCAAGAGGTCGCGGACCTCCTGCGTGTCGTACACCAGCGTGCCGGTTGCAAGCCGATATGGGATTTCGCACTCGCCGAGCGCGTCGCGCAGGAACGGCAGCGACGTCCGGGTGGGAATCAAGATGGTGATGTCGCTGAGTCGGGCCGGCCTCCACTGCTTGGTTCGTTCGTCTTCGACCGGCCACCGTTCGGGCCTTGCGGCAATCTTGCCGACGATGGCAGCGACGTCCGCCGCTTCTGCGATGCGCAACGGACCGGCCTTGACGTCAGGATCGGGATGTTCGCCGCCAAGCACCAGTGGTCGATGATCGGCGCCCGATGTCATCTTGCGGCCGGCGTAAAGCGATTCGTAGCGAGGCTGGGCTGCGGCGACTTCTTCAGGCATCGCTGCGCTGAACAGACCATTGATCCAGGCGATGATTGGCGGCACCGTCCGGAAGTTAGTATCGAGGCGAACTGCGCCGGCTTCTGTGGCGCTGAACGTGTCACGCGCTTCGAGGAACAGCCCGATGTCGGCGCGACGGAACCGATAAATCGACTGCTTCGGGTCGCCGACAAAGAACAGCCGCCCGCCCTCGACGACGTGATCTTGCCAACGGTCGGGCAGCTTGTTGTTCGGACTTGCGGCGATGAGTAAAGCCAGTTCAACCTGGATCGGGTCGGTGTCTTGAAATTCGTCTAGGAGGACGTGCCGGAAGCGGTTGTGGAGTGCCTGTCTCACGTCGGACTTATCGCGCAATACTTGCCGCGCGAGCACGAGTAAGTCATGGAACTCAAGCCCACCGTTCTGTTTCCGTTCCAACGCCGCGTTAACGACCTCGGTTGCGGTGAGCCGCATCAATTGATCGAGGACTCCTCTGCTCACTGCGGCGAGCACCGCGCTCAAAGCGTCGCTGACGTCGTCAATTTGATCCTTGACTTCATTCGGGTCGACAGACCATTTTCCTCTTGCGCCCCCAACGCTCCGACCCCAAACAATGCGCCGACTCTTTTGCTTCGGATCGTTTCGTCCCGCCTGATGCAGCACCTGAAAGCGGCGAACCTTCCGGTGCGGGTCGGTGATGGCGCCAGCCTCGCGCATCTCGGGAATGATCACCTGCAGATGCTCGTATAACTTGTCGCTTGGGTCGACGCAGGCGTCGGCTGCGGCGCAAAGAGCGCTGACCGCCCGATCGAACGAGCTGAAGTCAATCGGCAGCAGCTCCCCGGTTGCAGGTGTATCGACGAGGTCAGTGAGGCGATCCCAGTTCTGTGCGAACTGGCCGGCAACGTCCTTGAATGATGCCTGTCCGCGGTAGCGGGGTGTGAGCGGCACCTCGATAATTGCCGCCCAGTACATCAGTTCGTTGAATTGAGGTTCGGTGTTCAGGATGTCGACGAATTGTTCCCACCGCCGTTCATGTTCAAGGTGCGAGGCCACTTCATCGAGCACGCTGACTCGAGGTGGGAGGCCTGCGAGTACGGAGAACTCGGTAAGAATGCGGACGGCGAATCCGTGCACTGTAGAAATTGCGGCGAGGTCTGCGTCGCTGATCGCCTGCTCGGCTCGCTGGCGATGTATGGGGTCATCATCAAGTGTTTGCTTTTCGAACTCGACGCGGATGCGGGTTTGTAATTCGCTTGCAGCTGCCTCGGTGAAGGTGATCGCTGCGATCGCGGACAGCGGAACATCACGGTGAAGAACGGTATTGACGATGCGGGTGACCAACTGCGTGGTCTTGCCGGTTCCAGCCCCGGCCTCGACGAAAAGTGTTTGATCAAGCCCCTCCCAACTGATGAGGTCGCGAGCGCTCTGATCACTCAGCACCTGCGCCATCAGCGCTCACCGACTTGCTCAGCTGGCTCAACAGCGGGCGGACTCAGCGCCACGCGCACCGCGAGTGCGGGGGCATCGGCCTTGGCGATTTCGTGGTCACCGCGGTCACGAACGCACACACTGTCGAAGGAGCAGTGGCTGCAGTTGTCGTTGGTCTGCTGCCACGTATCCCACTCCCCAGGTTGCGCAGCGAACACGCCGGCACCGATACCGCTCGTGATTGCCGTGAGGAGGTCA
The DNA here is from genome assembly GCA_938091165.1 of uncultured Ilumatobacter sp. Taxonomy (GTDB): domain Bacteria; phylum Actinomycetota; class Acidimicrobiia; order Acidimicrobiales; family Ilumatobacteraceae; genus Ilumatobacter_A. The sequence continues at coordinate 240,938 of CALKNK010000016.1, forward strand.
TGGAAGCGAGCCCGCAGTTCAGTCGTCCAGGTGTACCCGACGCGCTGATCATCGCCCACCTGCTCGACGCACCAATAGTGAGCCGCAGCAGCGGGTCGTCCTGTCTCTTGGATTGCGGCCTCGGCGTACATTCCGAGTTGGAGTGTCGTGCCCGCCATGAACGGGTCATTCTCCAGCTGCTTGTACTTGTCCCCGTTGCCTGACTTGTAGTCGCTGACGAGCACACGCCCATCTGCGGTGAGATCGACCCGGTCGACTTTGCCCCGAAGGGTGATCGATTCACCGTTGGGCAGCGTGAAGGGGACGATGCTGCCCGTCTTCGTCCCGAAGTCAAGTTCGACACTGTGCGGCGTGGCAGAATGACTTCGCCGAAACTCGTTGTCGGCAGCAAGGAAGTTGTCCAGCAGATCGTGTAGGTCGTCTTGCTGCACTCGCCAGTTGACATGTCGGCTGATACGCCCCGCTTGTTCGTACCTAGCACACTCGTCGTCAGCAATCTTGTGGAGGCGGGCGCAGGCCGCCTCGGACCACTGCTCATCGGGACCTGGCGGTCTGTCGAGTTCCCCACGGATGAATTCTTCGAGCGCGATATGGATCAGCGAGCCTCGGTCGAGCGGTGAGAACTCGTCGACGCGCTCGGGGTCATCGCGGTCCTCAATCTCAAGGACGTACTTGAGGAAATACTTGAACCCACAGGTTGCCCAAGACTGAAGCTGCGAGGACGAGAACGCTTGATCGTCAATTCTCGGCAGCGGGAACACCTCGGCATCGACCTGTGCTCCAAGGTTGCCGTCGTACTCGGTGAAATCGCTGCTCGACCGTGCCAGCTGAACACCCCAACCATTGCCCACGAGCGCAGCCAACTCGTGCTCGGCAGCCTTCTGAGTGTGGTCGACTGCATTACCGAGCTCGACGAGATCACGGACCTCGATGCTCGCAGCGGGTCCCGCCCCATGAATACCCGATGCGAATGAGCCAACGTGGGTGACCACCTCAGCGCCAAGGTCATCAAAATCTGTTGCATGCACCTTCGTCTCCGCGAGCTGTGATGCGGTGTCAAGTAGCCAGCGGGACGGCAAGCTGTGTCGGCTAGATCGTAGGTCGCCACGAGCGAACGTAATGGTCCGATGTCCAACCGGCGCAGATGCCAGGGCCCCAAGGAAGGCCCGGTGCTGATGGTGGATCCGTCCGACCTTCATCTCGAGCTGATTGAGCGACGCTTGACGCACGGCCTCGGGAAGAATTGCGTCGTCTCGACGAGGCACTGGCAACAACCCCTCGGATGCACCCAGCACGAAGACTGCGTCGAGGTCGAGGCCAACTGCAGTGCCGATAGGTCCGTAAACCACACCGTGGCCGAATCGACCGTGTCGCCCGCGCGCCACGTCAAGTTCGGTTCGGAGTGCACGTTGGAAGACAGCATGTGTGGGCGATGGCTCGATACCGTCGAGCGCTGCCAGCCGCGCCAGTGACTCCTCGACGCGGCCGAACGCCTCTTGGTCGTGTTCGGGCCAGTTGGAGTGTGTTCCCTCGGTGCCGAGCAGTGAATGCAGGAGCTGGGTTGCTGCCGCGCACTTCTGCGGCCACGTCGGGGCCAATTCAACCGCCAGCACCTGTCGGTGTAGATCCTCGACGAAGGCCATGAGTTTCTCGCCATCAGTGATTTCATCGCGGAGCTTGCGCAACTGGAAGGCTCCCCACTCACTGGCGTCGCTTGTTTCCAGCAGTTCGATACGTTCGGCGGCCCCTTGCGCGGCATACTCGATCTTGCGGCGCCAGTCAGCGAAGTCGATCACGACGCCAGCCTTTCGCGACAACTTGTCCCAGTCAGCTGGATGGACCTGGTCGCCGTCGAAGCGAATCGGCCCCCCGCTAACCACGGCCATGACCCGGTCGCGCCGCCATCGAACGTCTGGCAGCGCAAGCACGCTAAGCAACGTGCGCCCAGCGACCGAATCGGCGAGACGGCGGGGATCAGGCCCATTGACGGGGATCTCGGCGGCAGCAAACTGCTGCTCGATTATCCGTACGTAGGGATCAGGGGTCGGGAAAAAGACTCCGATTCGGTCGAGTCGCACCCCCGTCGCAACCAGACCCACGATGCGCTGGCAGACCTCCCGGACTTCCTCAGGTGCGTCGGTGACCGACACAATCTCATCGCCAGTCGGTGGAGCGTCGGCTACCGACCCCACGACGTCAACGCCAGCATCGCCCATTGATGCCAGCACAGCTTTGTCGGCGATGTCATGGCCGGTGAGTCCGACGATGACCGACGACGACTCAGCCCCCCGTAACACCTCACCGACACACCGACCGATTGCCGACGTGACTGGTGCTGGCAGGTACCAGATGACGTGGCCGAATGCCCGCAGCCGCTCGCCTAGGTCGGCGCGATCGGCAGCCGCCGTGGCCAGATCGTGTTCGGTGTGAAAGCGGCCGAGCTTGGCAGCAATCTGTCGGTAGAACTTCACGGAGAGGACTGCCGCAGTAGAGCCCTCCTCCTCAATTGACTCGAGCCCAGCCTCGTCGACGTTCGATAGCTCGGCAAACAAGCTGGCCAATGCTGCCTCGGTAGCTTGGTGATCAGCGACGGGTCGGTAAATGTCTGGGTCATCTGCGAGCACCTGACGCACTGCTGCACCCAACACAGGGTTGGTGATGGGCGCGGTGTCGAGCAGCAAGTCGGCTGCAACGAGTTCGGCCAGCCGAAATGGTGTGACGAACGAGACGTTGGCAATGCCGGACTGCGAACCCCCGGCCAGCGCCCCGGACCCCAGCAGTCGGCGAGCCGACAACCCCACGAAGTTGCTCGGCACGATCACTGTGACCGGTGCAAGCGGACCCAGGTGCTTAGCCCGGGCGACCGCTGCGGCCAAGGCCTCAGATGCCGGTCGTCCATAGGCCGTAGCCTCGACTGATTCGATCACAGTATTGAACGTACACACCAGCGCTCACAGAGTTCGTCGGCGCTAGCGAAAGTCGGGGTCACACGACAGATCAAATCGGAGCCCGGTTTGTTGTCACGAAGCCGTTTCGCCGTCGCGGTGCTCGCGCACGCGCATTGAGGCGTGGTCTGGCGCCGGAGTCACTGCGGCGCGGCCGAGAGCGAAAACACCCCTCATGAAATGGCGCCAAGCTTGGCGTAGTAACACCAATCCGATCAATACAGCGAATGCAATGGCCGTTGGTACGCCGAGTGTGGCGAACAGCGTCCGTTTGTTGTCGAGGAGTGGGCTGAGGACCCCTGAATCAACACTTGTGCCGTCAGGGTGCACCGTGCGCACGGCGTTCTCGATAACAGGGCACTCAACATCGGTGTCTTCCAATCCGATTACATTGTTGCCGCCAAACAGTGGCTCGTCCGGCCGGATCGTCGAAAGGAGCGCGCCTAGGTCGAGATCAAAACGTGCTCCGACGAGGTAGTTCTCGTCAACATTAATGAACTTGGCATCGTCGAGGTAGAGCACATCTACGAGGCCTTTGATCGAATACCCGCTGATGGAACCCGCTCGGAGCTGCAAAATCTTGTAACGCACCTTCTCAAAATCCTTCGCAACGGCGGTACCGATGAACGCCACATCAGCAGGGTCAGGCGCAGCGCACCCCACCGGCACATCAAGCAGCCCAAGCCGGGCGGTCTCCACATCATTCGACGGCTCAGGTATGGGTGCGGCGCCGGCCGAAGAGGCCAGCGCGACCAGCCCAACTCCGAAAGCAGCTACCAAACACCGCACGAGCCGCTCAATCACGAGCCCCACCCTACGAACTCGAAGTGCCGGCACTGCGTCACCAGCTGAGCTTGACTCGCAGTCGATGAGGACTGCAGTCGGATCAGGGGACGGGCGGTGCGGCCTGCGGCCGCTCAGTGGTCGGTGGAGACGAGGGTCGAGGTGCGCTTGTGGAGATCGGCGGCGTGGCGGTTCATGCCAATCAGATGTGCGTCGATGCCGCGCTCGGCAAATTTTGCCACCACTGCGTTGAGCGCCACGACAGCTGAGGTATCCCAAATTCGAGCCTCGCTGCAATCGATCTCTACCCGTTTCACCTTGACGGCGTCGTAGTCAAAGGAGTGCACGAGGTCGTTGGTCGAAGCGAAGAACAACTGTCCACTCACCGCGTAGAGTCGCTCATGGTTGTCGGGATCAAGGACGCTCGTGACCGACATGACGTGGCTCACCTTCCGGACGAAGAAAACTGCTGACAAAAGCACGCCGGCTGCAACGCCGTAGGCGAGATTGTGCGTGACAACAACGACGATGACGGTACCTGCCATGACAGCGGTCTCACTCTTCGGCATCGACTGTGTGGTCTTTGGCATGATGCTTTTCCAGTTGAACGTGCTGATCGCGACCATGATCATTACTGCCACGAGCGCTGCCATCGGGATCTGCGCCACGAAGTCGCCGAGCGCCATAATGAGGACGAGCAGGAAGACACCGGACGCAAGTGTCGACAATCGGGTCCGACCTCCCGAACGATGGTTGATCATCGATTGGCCGATCATGGCGCATCCAGCCATGCCACCGAAAAAACCTGTAAAAACGTTGCCAATGCCCTGGCCTCGTGATTCCTGGTTTTTGTCTGAGTTGGTGTCGGTCATGTCGTCAAGCAACTGCGCCGTGAGGAGTGACTCAAGAAGACCAACAAATGCCAACGTGAGCGAGAACGGGAAGATGATGCTCAGCGTTTCCCACGTGTATGGGATTTCAGGTAAGGCGAATCCAGGCAGAGCGTTGGGCAGTTCGCCCATATCACCGACAGTTGGAAGCGACCAGTCGAAGTAAATAGCACCAGCGGCAAGCCCGCTGATCGCAAGGAGCGGAGACGGCACAATTTTGGTTAGGCGCGGCACACAGTAGATGATCGCAAGACCGGCAGCGATGAACGCAAGGTTCAACGGCAGTTCGTCTTTGTTGCCGTCTTTGAGAATGATGTGAGGGATCTGGGCCAGGAAGATCAGGATCGCGAGCGCGTTGACGAAGCCGAGCATCACCGTGCGCGGGATGAACCGCATCAGGTTGCCGACTCGGAGATAACCGAATAGAACCTGCAGTGAACCAGCCAGCACTGTCGCTGCGAAGAGGTACTCGACGCCGTAGTCCTGAACTAACGGCACGATGACCAACGCCATGGCGCCGGTTGCCGCTGAGATCATTCCGGCTCGTCCACCGACCATCGAAATGATGATGGCGATCGAGAACGATGCGTACAGGCCGACCTTGGGGTCAACACCGGCGATAATCGAGAACGAGATTGCCTCAGGAATAAGCGCAAGAGCTACCACCAACCCCGACAGCAGATCGGCTTTCGGGTTGGACAGCCACGCTTCTCGAAAGCGTGCCCACAGCACGGGGCGCGCAGAAGGATCAATGATTTCGTTTGGCAACGGGGGCTCCTGGAGAATCGGGGGGTGCCCGTTCATCACTTCGGGCCAGACAGCCCAGAAGGATACGGAATCATTGGTTGTGAATCTGTGATCTTCATTGGTGTTTTGGTCACACCAGAGAACTTCTGACCACACCTCCGGGCAAAGGCATACTGATCACCGTGGGATTCGACCCAAACCGCAAGTACAAAGCCAAGCCGTTCGACTATGCCCTCGTCGGCATCTGCCTGGTGAGCGCCGTAGCACTGGTCGTTTGGGCCTTTGTCGGCTAACAGAAAAAGTCCGTTAGATCGGTTTCATCGATGCTGCTCATTTGATTCCGTCAACCCGAGCACCGCTTGGTTGACATTTATGCTTCCACCCCCAGTCAGAAATCCTCCAACGGGTGGCCTCAGAATCGTCACTTCAACGGAAGCGCATCCGGGTGGTGGCCGGTGCCAAACTGGCCTGGACACCCGAAGGTGCACTACCTCGTTCGCGTAGACGGTTAGATATCATCCGGTCGGCGGCTGCCATACGGCCACAAGGTCCAAAGTTCGCACGCGAGTAACAGGCTCCGAAAGTGGTACCCGGCAACGTTCACCGGGCACGGGCCAGTTACGAAAGGCCTGCAGAATTTCGCTGGCGGAAGGGGTTGGCTTCCGTAGCGAGGCGACTGACGTCGCGCTGGCGGTTCCGACCTACAGTTGCTGAGGATGTACCACGTATTTCTGTTGCTCATTCCGTTCGGCTTGACAGGCGCAATCAGTCCAATGTTGCTGACCGAGCAGACCGTTCTTCTCGCCGGCCATGATGGTCCAGCCGTCGCCAAACGGTTCGCAATCGGCGCTTTCGCAGCAGCGGCGCTTTACATCAGCGCCTTAGTTTTCCTTGGCCATGCAATTTCTATTCCAGGAAAACCGCACCTGAGTTCTACCCTCGACCTGTTGCTCGGAACAGTCCTGATAGTGGTTGCCTTGGCGATTCGTAGGGGTCTGCGCTCTGGGAAAGAGCCGGCACATCGAGACAAACCGCCAAGAAAAATCGGGCGCCACGGAGCGCTCGGGTTCGGGGCTTTTTCAATGGCGACCAACTTCACCACTCTGGCAATCATGGTGCCTGCGGCAAAAATTATTACCGCCAGCCAGTCGGGCGTTCCCAATCGAGTCCTTTTTGTTGTGCTCTTGGCGCTGGCTATCGCAGCTCCAGTGTGGTTGCCGCTCGTACTGCACAGAGTCGCTCCTGGCCCGGCGGAGCGCAGCCTGGCCGGACTTGGAAATGTAATTGAGAATCACGGTCGACTTCTGGCAACCATTTCAGTAGGGGGTCTCGGAGTAATTTTGGTCCTGTACGGAGCGTTCAAAACTCTTTCGAATTGATCCCTAGCGGAGTGTCTTCGTCGGTCCAACTGGCTTCGCATAAGCGTTTCTTGCGCTTTTCGAAATCTGGTATCGGTATTTGCCACATCAATTATGGCCCGGAGGGCCCTCAGCAAGCCAAATACCAACGTCTTCGTGCAACAAGACAAATCATCGCCACCGAGTCCAAATCCTCTCGCCGCACGAGCGTCAGACTGACGAAGCGGCTTCACCACAGATAGGTGAACAGCGCCACACCGGTATTAGTGGCGTCGGCACGTTCGCCTCGTTCTATTTGAGATGGTTCTTACGTAACCTTGGATAGCTTCGCACATCAACCGGAGAGTCACGCCGAGCATTTGTCGGCTCCCTGTCATGCGCCATTGTTTTCAGGCTCCGAGCTCAGACCAAAACAACTAGGGCCCACAGCGACAGAGGTAAGCCCACGTCGTAAGCCAACACGACGGTGTTCCCTGGTTCAACATTGTGATTCCTCACCGTCTCGTAAATATGGTTTACAGCGGCGCCGAGCAAGAACACGGAAATAACAATGGTCAGCGCAACCCAGGCGGATCTGTCTAAATAAGCGGCATTGATCCCAGCCGCTCCAATGCCAAAGCTGACAAAACCGATCTCGTACTGGAAACCGTTCGATTTCCAGCCGATGCTCTCAGCAGTGCGTTTGGCAAAGACCGTATGCATGAATCCACTTGCGATGAACATGCCGCCCACAGGGACCGACATCATCCAACGTATCGAATTGCTCGCGAAGTCAGCTCCCGAATCTGACCCCGGTGCAGGTACACCAGTGACACTGAGAAGCCAAGCTGCTAGCAAGGAAGCGGGAAGAAACAGGACGCCTATATTTTTACGATAGCAATAGACGACTGTTCTAAGGCGACAGGGGAACTCGTAACCCGACTCACGACAACGTCCCTTCCGCCGGTCTCGGTGCAGATTCCAGCCCCAGCTAGTGATCACACCACCGAGGAGCGGATGGCGGCGTGAACCGCTCTCGGCGGTCAGGCCGCCATCAGCGGAGCGCTAAGTTCAACGCATGACAAATCAACCAAACGTCCTTGAACCACTCGCTCTTCCCGTTGCTACGACGAACGAAATTCCGGGTCGAGCAACAGTGCGCTATGTCGGCCCAACGTTCGGCGTAATCGCCAGGTCAATGGGATTCGTGAAGGGTTTCACAGGCGGATTCAAGGCACTTCGAAAAGGTGAGGTCAAAGAGTTCACCCACGTGCTCCAGGCGGCTCGCCACCATGCCGTTGAGAGAATGGTGGAGCAGGTTCAATCCATGGGCGCCAACGCGGTGATCGGCTTACGCTTCGACTCAGGCGACGCCGGAGAACAGCAGGGAATGGCCGAGATCGTCGCCTATGGCACGGCAGTCGTCATTGACGAACCTTAAGGCGAGTCCCACCGAACTGCAGGACAGCGCACATTGCACTTCCTGTCGCTGAATGCTGACGTCAGCAATGGGCGTTAGCTGGCCCGGTGAGCCTTGTTCAGAAGGTGCGCTTTTCCCGAATCTTGGCAGCTTTGCCCTTGCGATCGCGGAGGTAGTACAGCTTGGCGCGACGCACATCACCACGTTTGACGACTTCGACTTTCTGCACAGTCGGAGCATGCATGGGGAAGGTGCGTTCGACTCCGACGCCGTAGCTGAGCTTGCGGACCGTGTAGGTCTCCTGCAGGCCGCCGCCCTGGATGCCGATGACATCGCCCTGAAACACCTGGATGCGCTCTTTGCCACCCTCGACGACGCGGACGTGCACTCTTAGTTCATCGCCCGCTTGGAACTCGGGAATGTCCGTACGGAGCGAATCGTTGTCGATGAGATCGGTGGCTTTCATGGCGATACCTGCGTGTTCGAAAAGGGTGGTGTCGGGGCGGACTCGCTCCGATGAGGCTTTGCAATGATACGGGGTGAATCAGGAATATGGGACAGGTGGAAACTCATCGAGGAGCTTCTGATCTTCAAGGTCGAGTTCGCCAGGCACTAGATCAAGCCGTTCACGTAGCGTTCGGTGTAGCCGCTGAGCCCTTCGCCAACGCTCGACGCGCCTGTGATCGCCGCTACGGAGCACATCAGGGACCACCCATCCACGGAACTCGGCGGGCCGTGTGAATTGAGGCTCTTCGAGTAGGCCCGAATCACCGAAGCTCTCTGTCACAGTGCTCGTTGCATTGCCCATTGCCCCATCGAGGAGTCGGGTAACCGCCTCGATTATTACGCATGCCCCGACCTCTCCCCCACTTAGCACTACGTCACCAATGCTGACCTCGCCGTCGCACAGATGCTGCCGCACACGATGGTCGACGCCCTCGTAACGTCCGCACAGCAGACTGAATCCGCCCGAAGTCTCCGCTGTGGCTGCAAGCTCATAGGCCATGGTCTGGTTGAATTGCCGCCCACCCGGGCTGAGGAGCAGCAGCGGCCGCGGTGGAGCCGCAGCCTCCACGGCATCGAAGATCGGCTCGGCTTTCATCACCATGCCCACACCACCACCGAACGGGCTGTCGTCGACTGTGCCATGGACATCTGAGGTTTGTTCCCGGATATCGTGGGTCCGCAGGTCGAGTAGATCGCGCTGTTGCGCTTTTCCGAGCAAACTTTCCGCACAGAAGTTGTCGACGAGCTGGGGGAACAGCGAGAAGACGTCGATTCGCAAACTCACTGGGATCGGCCCGTCATTTTCATTTGCAGACCCGACAGATGTTGCGACCTACATGAGCCCGGGACGTAAACGGGGAGCATCTTTAGTCGTCCAGAAGCTCAAAGAGTCCGTCAGGGACTTCAACGGTTACCACACCATTAGTCTGAGCGACAACAAACGTCGTTGGCACGAGGTGACCGCTGTCCAGTTCGAGAATGTCAGCTGCCGGGTTGGACAGCACCTTGGTGCATGTTCCTCGCTCAGTGCCGTCAGCTTCAACAACCCTGGAGCCAATCAATTCATGAAACCACAGTGTGTCGATGTCGTCGATCGGTGCGGCATACAGAGCAACGTTGCTCCAAGCCTCCGCAGCCGTGCGATCTGCAATGTGATCGAACTTGACGACCCAACGACCGTTCGGCAGCAACCGACTCGACTCCACCGTTACCTCACCCTGCCCAGAACTTAGGGTCGAGCCGACTGCGAGACGCTCAATACGATCTGTGACGAGCTGCACGAACACGTCGCCGCGCAAACCGTGAGCGCGCCGAACGTGACCGACCTCAAGAAAGCCTTCAGGGATTGGAGTGGAACGGGCCATCAAGGCCTCCGGCCTGCTCAGTCGAGGAATTCGATATCGATTTCGACTTCGTCCTTGCTGGCAGCAGCACGTGTGACGGTGCGAATGCTGGCAGCGGTGCGGCCGCGCCGACCGATGACGCGACCGAGGTCGCCGTCACCGACACGCACGTTGAGTGCGGGGCGGTTACCTGACTCATCGACTTCAACGGTGACGGCGTCAGGGTCGTCCACGATCGAGCGGACGATGTGTTCGAGAACTGCGACGGCCGTGGGAGCGAGCTCGTCGCTCACTTGGCGGCCTTTTCAGCTTCGAACTGCTCGGTTGCACCGGAGACCTTCAGGAGCTTCGCTACTCGTTCGGTCGGCTGTGCACCTTCCTTGAGCCAGGCGACAGCCTTGTCGTTGTCAAGCGTCAGTCCAGACGGATCTTGCCGAGGATCGTAATGACCCAGAATTTCAATGAACCGACCGTCGCGAGGCGAACGGGAATCAGCCGCAACAATGCGGTACTGCGGTTGCTTCTTCTTGCCAATACGCGTGAGGCGCAGCTTGACTGCCATCTTTAATCGTCACTCCAGAGTTGCGTGTTCGAGATATTGAGAACGTGGAAAGACTAACGGCAGGTCGCCGCTATCCCTCTCACTCAATTATCGGGGCAGGCCTTGGACGCCTGGCATACCAGAGGCGCCTGAGAGACCGGGGAGGTCCATCCCGCTTTGCTCGATACCAAAGCCGGTGGGCAAGCCCTTTGGCAACTTGGCTCCGCCCTTGCCCTTCTTGCCCTTCTTGCCGGGTTTCCCAGCCATTCCCATCTTCTTCATCATCTTCTGCATCTCGCCGAACTGTTTCACCAGCCGATTGACGTCAGCCACCGTGGTACCCGAGCCGGCAGCGATGCGGGCACGCCGTGTGCCTTGGATGATGTTGGGGAACGTGCGCTCCTCGGGGGTCATCGACGTGATGATCGCCTCTATGGGCTTCAGATCATCATCTTCAATCTTGGCGTCCTTCAGTTCCTTGGGCATGCCCGGCATCATCCCCATGAGCCCGCCCAGTGGTCCCATTTTTTTAAGCGCTTGCATTTGCTCCAGAAAGTCGTCCAGCGTGAACTGGCCCTCCATCAGCTTTGCAGCCGCAGCCTCGGCCTGTTCCTCCGTGAACGCTTTCTCGGCCTGCTCAATCAGTGTGAGCATGTCGCCCATGCCCAGAATCCGCGAGGCCATGCGGTCAGGATGGAATTGCTCAAATTCCTCAAGCTTTTCGCCGGTGGAGGCGAAAGCAATCGGTCGCCCGATGACTTCCTTCACCGACAAAGCCGCACCACCGCGAGCGTCACCGTCCATCTTCGACATGATCACGCCGTCGATCTGCAACGTACTGTGAAATGCCTCGGCCGTCTGAACGGCGTCTTGACCCGTCATCGCATCGACGACGAGAAAGGTGTAGTCCGGGTCCACGGCGCCCGAAATCAAGCGGACCTGTTCCATCATCTCGGCGTCGACCGACAGACGTCCGGCTGTGTCGACGATTACGACGTCACGACCAAGGCGCTTTGCCTCCTCGAGACCGGCGGCGGCCGTGAGGATTGGGTCCTCCGGATCGGAGAAGATCGGTACGTCGATCTGGCGCCCGAGAGTTCGCAGCTGCTCGACAGCGGCTGGACGCTGCAGGTCGGCGCCGATCATCATCGGATTGCGGCCCTGCGCCTTGAACCACTTACTGAGCTTGGCTGATGCTGTGGTCTTACCTGAGCCCTGCAGACCAGCCATAAGTACGACTGTCGGAGGCTTTGCGGCATAGGCAATAGTGAGTGTCTCGCCGCCGAGGGCACGTGTTAGCTCGTCGTTGACAGCCTTGACAACCTGCTGACCGGGGTCGAGCGCCTTTGACCGCGTGGCGCCAATCGCATGCTCACGAATCCGGTTGCACACCGAGCGCACTACTGCGACGTTGACGTCGGCTTCAAGCAGGGCCGTGCGGATTTCTTTCATCATCTCATCGACATCGGCCTCGGTAAGACGGCCTTTACCGCGAACCTTGGTGATGATGCCTTCGAGACGGTTGGATAAGTTGTCAAACATTGCCAACGACATTATCGGGCTTATCCCACCCGGCCCGGGGCGAGTCGACCTATGCGCCGATCAGCGCTCGAAAAGCGCTGAAACAAATTCGTCAGGATCAAAGTCGACAAGATCGCCTATCGTTTCGCCGATACCGGCCAGCTTGACCGGGATACCGAGTTCGGTCTCGATAGCGAACACGATGCCACCCTTGGCAGACCCGTCGAGCTTGGTGAGAACCACTCCGGTGACATCAGTTACCTCGCCGAATTCTCGAGCTTGTGTCAGACCGTTCTGACCTGTGGTCGCGTCGATCACCAAGAGCGTCTCGGTGACCTTTCCTGCGCCCCTCTCCGCAACACGCCGCACCTTGGCGAGCTCCTCCATCAGGTTGCTTTTCGTATGCAAGCGACCCGCAGTGTCCGCCAAAACGAGCCCGATATTTTTCGATGCGGCCCTTTCGACACCGTCAAAGATGACCGAGCTCGGATCTGCACCGTCTGCGCCGCGCACGATCTCGATATCGCTGCGATTCGCCCAGGTGGTTAGTTGCTCAGCTGCTGCGGCACGGAACGTGTCGCCAGCAGCAAGCAGCACCGTGCGGCCTGCATCGACCTGCTGTTTGGCGAGCTTGCCGATTGTTGTCGTTTTGCCGACGCCGTTGACGCCGACGAACATCCAGACGTTGGGGGCGCCCTGATCAAGCGCCTCGAAGTTCAACGACCGATCCGTCCCAGCGAGCCGTGACTTCATGTCGGCATCAAGCGCGTTTAGCAGCGCTTCAGGCTCAGTAATTTCCTTGTCCTTGACCCGGGCGCGAAGCCCGCCGACCAATTCGTCCGCGATACTGACGCCGATATCAGCACGAAGCAAAGCCTCTTCCAATTCGTCAAACGACTCATCGGTAATAGCTGACCGGCTGAGCACGCCAGAGATTGCGCTGGCGAAGGTCGAACGCGCTTTGGCCAGCCGTTCGCGCATCGTGCCTGCCGGCAGTTCATCTATAACGGCGGGTTCATCGGCGCGCTGATCAGCCGCCGAGCCGTCGTCGGCTAGTCGGGGCTGTGCCGCCGTATGCGCAGCAGTGCGCGGCGGCGCTTGCGCGCCCTCGCGACGCCGATTAAAGACGATAACGCCAACACCAAAGGCGATGACCAGCACCGCCAGGATCAGAAAAATGATCTCGATACCCATGGAGAGCTGACGTTATCGGAGGGCCGAGAGCACCGTGGAGCTCCCCTGACACACTCGGTCGAGCCGAGGGTCAAACGAAGGATCAGGTCAATACGACCAGCTCAATTAGATACCTGCCCGGCAAGGCCAAACAGCGGAGACAGAGCGGACCGAAGTTGACGGTATCGCGACCGCAGGGCGAGCAGCCCGACGCTGCTACGTCAACACCCTGGTCCGCTATGGCCCGAGTTACGTCCCCGATTTCCACATTGCGTCGGGGTTTCACCGGTTGGAGCTTGATCGGGACCCACGGAAAAGGTTCCAAACTTGTTCGAAATTCGAACGTCAGGTAAGAGGTGCAGCGCCATGTGCGGGAACACCCGTGCAGTGCCGCTTCGCTAGCCTCCAGTTAGGCGCGGCTGTCGAACATTCGAAAAGGGCCCTGACGGAACGACGGTCCGGCAAGCGCTTGCAAGACCCAATCACGGTCGTCTCTTATGTAGTTGAGAACAAGGACACCAAAGGCCGACCCCCTGCGGGAACTGATCAATGCGTCCAAATTGTCCGCCATCGAATTTCGCTCCTTGAACGAAAAAGGACACGAACCGCATCACCATCAACATTGCCGCCACCCTGAGCAGCGAACAGTGCGAGCGGGTAGAGCACGTTGACGCCGAATTCGGCCAGGTATAGAGATGCACTAACGAAAGCCGGAGAAATTCCCCCAGAGCTTGACAACGTCGTCCACTAGCACTGCCTGCTCGGAGATCCGGAACTAGACAGGGCGTGGTGATCGGTCCCAGTCTCGGAGTCCCCAAGTTGCGTGACCTGAAGACAGCACGCCGTCTCATCCGGGCGGTCCAAGATGACTCAATCGCGATTTCGTAGCACCCGCTGAGAGTGCAATCGAGTTCAGGACACCGGATCCTCGGCTGGTTGCGCTCGGCCAGTCCTATGGGACAAGCCGTTCGGCCTCGGACTTCTCGGTAACCACCTTGGAGGAGCCTCCCGGCTGCATCGAAACACCGAGGAGAACATCACCTGCCTCCATCGTCCGCTTCTGGTGCGAGACCACAATGAGCTGTGCGTCCTTACGGAATTCTTGGATGAGCCCGAGAAAGCGGTGCAGGTTCACATCATCTAGGGCGGCTTCAACTTCATCCATAACATAGAACGGCGAAGGCCGCGACCGGAAGACGGCGAACAGGTACGCCAGCGCCGTCAGTGACCGCTCCCCTCCCGACAGCAATGACAGCTTCTTGACGTTCTTGCCACTCGGCTTCGCTTCGACTTCGATGCCCGTGTTGAGCATGTCGTCAGGCAGCGTCAGCTTCAGGTCGCCCTTACCGCCAGGGAATAGCAGCGCGAACAGCTCGGTGAAGTTCCGGGCAACGTCGTAGAACGCCGAGGCAAACACATTCTGGATCTCGGCATCGACCGCTGTAATGACCCGAGCCAGTTCGCGGCGGGTGCTTCGTACATCCTCAAGTTGCTCTTCAAGGAACCCATGCCGAGCCTGCAGCTCGTTGAACTCTTCGAGGGCCAAGGGATTGATGGGGCCAAGCAGACGAAGCTCACGTTCGAGCTCACGCACACGCCCCGCTGGAGTCGCTCCGTCGGGAACATCCGGCATCTCAGTGGCCTCAGCGACCGCTGGTTCAATATCAAGTTCACGGCGCAGTGTCTCGATAGCTGTTTCAAGACGCAACTTCGCCTCGGCTTCCTCGAGTTCCGCTTTGCGAGCCTTTTCTCGGGTCACATCGAGCGCCTGTTCCCTTTCGGCTCGGTTGTGGCGCAACGTTTCAAGCTCAGCCGTGAGTCCGCGAACCTCGTGGCTCTGTTTGCGACGCTTCTCGGCCAGTTTAGCGTAGTGACTTTCGACGACGAGGCGGTGCTGCTCGACGAGCGCAGCAAGCCGATCGATCACATCGATCTGACGCTCGATGACAAGCCGCTTACCCTCCGCAGCGACACGAGCTTCTTCGTCTGCATCAAGACGACGCTCGGTCTCGTCGAGACGACGTTCATTGAGCTGCTGGCGTTCCTGCAAACCAGCAAGTCGGACCTCGATGTCACGGCGGCGCGACGACAGCAAAGCCGAGCGAGCTTCGAGATCGGCCCGGAGCTCTCCCCGCGCTCGCGCTGCTTCCGACTCAGCCTGCTCGTCGCTCTCGAGCGCTGGGAGAAGCGCCTCGATGTCGGTGATTCGCTGCTGCTCACGTTTGATGTTGGATTCTGCCTCGGTGATATTTCGGTCGAGTGTTTCGAATTCGGCTTGGATTTCACGCTGCTCACCGTGAGTTCGTGACAAGCCTTCTGAAGCGGCGCTGAACCGTGCGTCGTTGGCGTCCAGTCGCTTGGCGAGCTCGACCTCAGTATTTCTGGCGGCAAGGAGTACCCGCTCAGTCTCGTCGACAGCACCACGCGCCCTGACAAGTTCGGCACTCGCAGTCGTCGAACGGTCGCTCGCCTCCTCAAGTGCGGCAGCTGTGGCTCCGCCTCCAGCTGTGCCGATGCGCCAGCCGCTCAGTCCGAATCGGTCACCCGAGCCAGTAATGACAACTGCTTCCGGATGTTGCATTGCAGCGTCAAGTGCCTCGGAGAGTTCGTCAATCCGCACCGCTGAACCGAGCAGACCGTCGAGCAAAGCCTCGACCTCGGGACGTTGGCTGCGCGTGTGAGGGCGCACAGGGTCACCCAACGCCGGAGCATTGGGCCCCTTGGGGTGAGCGCCAAGGGCGATAACGGCGCCGCTTGTGTCGCTGCTCCTAAGAGCATCTAAAGCTCGACGACCTGCAGCCGGGTCGTCGACCACGACGGCAATGAGCGACTCGCCGAGAGCAGCCTCGACGGCCGGCTCCCAGCCTTCATCAATCTCGATCAAATCGAGCAGCGTTCCCAGTACACCGTCGACGCCCTGGAGACGCTCAGCGCCCGCCCTCGCGCGCGCCGCGTCAAGCGCCATCTGGAGAGCCTCAACTCGTGCCGCCCATCGTGAGGCTTCCTCGGCAGCATCGTTGCGCAGCGACTGACGAGCTTCGAAGGCGGCCTGCGCTTCCATGGCGGCCCGCTCGGCGGCCTCAACCTCATCAACGAGCGGCGCTTCAATGGCCCCTGCCTCATCGCAGTCAGTGCGGAATCGGGCAGCCTCTTCTTGCGCGAGCTGAAAGCGATTAGTCAGCAGTTCCCTGTGAGCGACCATCCGGTTGAGTTCACCCTTTGTGCGGTCTACCGCGGACGTGATCGACCGCAGCTCGCCGCGAACCTCGGCAGCCGCGCTGGCTGCTTTTGTGGTGGTCTGATCTTCGCGTACTGCTTCGAGAATGTTCTCCCGTTCGCTTCGAAACGACGACTCGTCAAAACTGAGCTGGCCTGTTTCAGGCTCGAGCTCCAGAAGTTCAGCCGCTGCCTTTTCAATTTCTTCACGGAACCGGGCCGCGTCTGCCTCGAGGTTCGCAACCACGCCGGCGTCGAGGAGTTGACCCTTGTCGCGTTCAAGCGAGCGGCGACGCTCGACGAGTACCGCAGCCAGTCCCCGCGCCCGTTCGCGAAGTTGCTCGACGTAGCGCAAGCGATCGCTAATGTCGCTTGCCCCGCGTGCCGAAAGTTGCGCCTCAATCGTCATCACTGCCGTATCGAGCACCGCAAGGGACGACTTCAGTTCAGCTTCGTCGGTGGAACTCTCAAGCTTGGCCGAGGCCAAAGCTTCGAGCTTCACTCGCAGACTCGCTATTTCGCGACCAGAAACAAAAGCCTTCAAAGCCGCCAGCTCAATAATGAGCGAACCATGACGCTCGGCGGCTTTAGCCTGACGCTCGAGTGGGCGAAGCTGGCGGCGGACTTCTCGCAGCAGGTCCTGCACGCGCAGCAAATTTGCCTCGGTTGCGTCGAGGCGACGCTCAGCTTTTTCTTTGCGCTTCCGGAACTTCAGCACCCCGGCAGCTTCTTCAATGATCGCCCGCCGGTCCTCAGGGCGGGCGTTGAGTACTGCGTCAATCTGGCCCTGGCTGACAATGACGTGCTGTTGCCGACCGACGCCGGCATCGCTGAGTAGTTCTTGGACGTCGAGCAGGCGACAACCGACGCCATTGATCATGTACTCGGATTCGCCGGTGCGGAACAAGATCCGCGTGACAGTGATCTCGCTGAACTCCAGACCGAGCGTGCCGTCGGCGTTGTCAATCGTGATGCTGACTTCAGCGCGTCCGAGCGCAGGACGCTTTGCGGTTCCAGCAAAGATGACATCATCCATTTTTTGTGAGCGAACAGCTTTCGGAGCTTGCGCTCCGAGCACCCAGGCGATCGCGTCAACGACGTTCGACTTACCCGATCCATTGGGTCCGACCACCACAGTCACACCAGGTTCGAGCACCATCGGCGTGCTGTCGGCGAACGACTTGAAACCCTTGACGGTCAGATTCTTCAGGTACACAGCGGTCATGAAGCTACTTGCTCAGCCGCCTGCTCCCCCAACATCAGACAACCACTTATTGCGTGGCTGGTCATCAATGCTGACAAACAGGACAGTGGTGAGTGGAACGACCGCCCGCAATCGTGCGTCGAATCCATCCGCGCGCGCACGTGCTGCAGCGTTGTCCAGCGCGCCCGTAGACGCGATGTTCGTTCTGGAAGCTGCCGACCTCGCCCTCCACATCAACGTATTGCGCATCCCCCAACGTCGATCCACCGGCTTTGATCGAATCGTTCAAAATATTGCGGATCGCATCATGAAGCCGCCACGTCGCTGCTGCGTCAATCGTTTTGGCCGAGCGATCCGGACGTAGGCGGGCACGGTGAAGGATCTCGTCCGCGTAAATGTTGCCGATGCCAGCGACCTTGGTCTGGTCGAGCAAAAACGGTTTGAGTTTCTGGTTAGTGGCTCGGACGAGCTGACGAAGATGACTGCGTGGGAAGTCTTCCGCAATGGGATCGACTCCAAGTCGGGCGATGGGCGGCAACTCAATAGCTGCATTGGCGGGGTCGTAAACCACGACCTCACCGAACGTGCGTGGATCGACAAACCACATTTCCGTGTCGTTGTCGAGCGACAACACGACATGGGCATGCACCGGCCGCTCAGCTTCCTTGCCGGCGACCAGAACCTGGCCGCTCATCCGCAGATGGATCATCATGACGTTGCCAGAGTCGAGCGGCATGAGTAGATACTTACCTCGACGTTCGGCCCGCAGAATGGTCGTATTGGTCAGCCCGTCGATCAATGCCTCCTTCGACGTACGCCGCACAACCCGCTCGCGGCCAACCTCGACATGTTCGACGCTCCTGCCGACCAGACGCTGCGCAAGTCCTCGACGGATAGTCTCAACTTCGGGAAGTTCGGGCATCGAAGTAATTCAGCGCAACGTAGCGGCTGCAACCGAGGCGGCGGATTGCTCGGCAGCTTTCTTCGAGCGCCCAGAACCCTCGCCAAGCAGATCGCCATCGAGCGACACGGTCGCCTGAAACGACTTTGCGTGGTCTGGACCAGTTGACGTGACCGTGTACACCGGCGCGCTGCGTCCCGCCCTTGCGGCTAGCTCCTGCAACTGGGTCTTATGATCGAGTTGGTTGAGACGACCGACGGAGGTCAACATTCTGGGTGCAACCCAACGCTGAACCATGGCGTAGGCCGGCTCGGTGCCACCGTCGAGATATACCGCTCCGAGGACCGCCTCGAAGGCGTCTGACAAAATCGATGGTTTCTCTGCACCACCTGCTAGCGCTTCGCCCTTGCCGAGTAACAGATGCGGGCCAATGCCGATCGACTCAGCGACTTCAGCGAGAGCGCTTGCGTTGACCACGCTCTTACGCAGGTCCGTGAGGAACCCTTCGGCAAGTGCATCAAACTGACGAAATGCGATGTCAGCAATCACCCAACCGAGCACTGCGTCGCCGAGAAATTCGAGTCGTTCGTTGCTGTGTTCTCCCGCCGTTTCGGCACACCAAGATCGGTGGGCCATCGCTTGCCGCAACAAGTCGATATTAGAGAACTCATGGCCAATCGTGACCGCTAACGACGCCAGGTCAGGCGGGGCGTCGTTAGGCACGCGAGACACCTCAGTCGTTGGCATGTTCGTGGACGTAGTCCACGGCGTCGCGCACGGTCTTCAGATCTTCAAGGTCCTCATCTTGGATGCGAAATCCATCCACACGGTCGCTGAGCGCTTCTTCGAGCGCCTCAACGAGTTCAATCAGAGCAAGCGAGTCGGCTTCGAGGTCATCAGCGAAGGATTGGCCTTCGCTGATTGTGTCGGGTTCGATCTCAAGGATGTCAGACAATGCGTCACGGACAATTTTGAGGACTTCGTCACGCTTGATTTCGGCGGCCATATCGCTGAGTCTAACTCAGCGGGTCGACGGTTCAATCTGTCGGTGCGGCGCCGGCGATGGCATCACGGATCTCAATCACCATGTCGTGTTTAACGAGATCGCACGCAACTTTGATGCCGTTTTCGATTGCCCGGGCACCCGACGATCCATGAGCGATGATGCATACACCGTCGACCCCGAGGAGGACGGCCCCCCCGTACGTGTCCGGATTCAGCGTCTCGTAGAGCGGTAGCAATGCTGGCATCAGCGCATCGGCATGATCTTTATAGTCAGGCTGGGCAAACGCTTCAAGGAGTGCCCCAATGACGGCGTGCATACCGCCTTCGAGCGTCTTGAGGACGACGTTGCCGGTGAATCCGTCGGTGACACATACATCAACATCGTCACTCATGACGTCGCGGCCTTCGACGTTGCCGATGAAATTTAAGCCCGGCGCAGCCGCGAGCAGCGTGTGCGCCGCCTTGCGCAGTGTGTCGCCCTTGCCTGGTTCCTCTCCAATTGACAACAAGCCGACACGTGGATTCTCAATTCCGAATCGACGACGCGCATACACAGCTCCCATCAGGGCAAATTGAACGAGCCATTCCGGCTGAACCTCTGCGTTAGCACCAGCATCAAGCAGCACAGTCGGAGTTGTTCCAGGAACCGGGATCGGCGTTGCGATCGCCGGACGCTTGACTCCCGAGATGCGACCCATGCGGAGCAGCGCAGCCGCCATCGTGGCGCCGGTGTTGCCCGCTGAGATCATGGCACTTGCTTTGCCATCTCGAACGGCCTCTGCGGCGCGCACCAAGGTCGAGTCCTTCTTTCCACGGATACTCTGAGCGGGGTCATCGAGCATGCCGATGACCTCAGATGCGTGGATCAGCTCCAAAGTCGAATCGTCGGCTGTGGTTCCTTTGAGCCCATCAGGGCCGACCAGAACAACCGGGGCGCCTGCTGCAGCAGCGGCGTGCGCACCATCAAGAATGGGTTGCGGCGCGAGATCGCCACCCATGGCGTCGACTGCGACGGGAAGCATGCTTGAAATCGAGCTCAGACGTCCACGACAACTCGGTCTTTGTACCACCCGCAGCTGCCACACACCGTATGCGGCGTCTTGGCGTTGCCACAGCGGGGGCAAATGCTCCGTGGTGGTGTTTGCAGCTTCCAAGCGCTGGCACGACGGCTGCGGGTCTTCGACTTCGATGTCTTCTTCTTGGGAACGGCCATCGTTCGCTCTTTCGTTACTGCGTCGACCACTCTGGCCGACGGAAAATCATATGCCGCTACGCAGTTCTGCCGGCGCAGCGACGTTCAACGTTATCGCCACCTGACGAAGATCAATGCTCAACGCACGAATCGCTCATTGCCAATTGACCAGCCAGCAAAACAGGCAGTGGATCAAGACTCGTCGAGCACCAAACCGTCAAGGGCAGACCACCGATGATCTGTCACAGTCGTGTCACACTCGCACGATGTTCCGTTCAAGTCGATCCCGCAGGCGGGACACAGGCCAGCACAGTCCTCGGCGCAGACCTGTTCGGCGTCAAGTTCGATCAATGCGAGCTCGCGGACCATGGCCGTGAGGTCAAGTTGCCCGTTCTCGATGGGGTATGCGTCTTCGTTGGTCAGTTCGATCTGGTACAGCTCGTCAACAAAGACAACGGCAACGCCAGCGACGTCCTTCAAACAGCGTCTGCACGCCGAACTCCATGGCGGTCGGACCGAACCCTTAACAACGATGCCATCGTTCATCGAAGTAAGCACGAGCGCAACACCAATGTCACCGTCAAGTCGTTCGTGCAACACCCCCAAAGGTTCAGCCGGAACAATCGCATCCACTGAGCGCACCGTTCCAGGCTGCCGCAGCAGCTCAATCGCATTGACCCGAAGGGGTCGCAACTCATTCGCCATAGGAAGTGATGGTATCGGTGCGAAGCAGCGAGGTCGCCCGGGAAAGATCGGTGCCAAGATCGGACAAGCCGGCCTTGGCAAAATCAATCAAGTGTCTTGGTCAAAAAAGGCCGAAGACTCTTCAATCGAGGGCAGCTGGCCCGTGTTTGAGGTCGGATCCTGTTCGGCCCCACCAATCGAGAGCCGTTGACGCCCGGCGTTCACCGTCTTCTGGAGCTTGTCGAGCAAGATTTCGAAGCTTCCCAGACGCTGATCGAGGAAGTCCTCAGTCTCGTGCTTCAGGCGACGCGAGTCAGCGTCTGCAGTTTCCATCACCGTTCGGGCCCGCTGCTCGGCTGCGCGAACGACTTCAGTTCGCTGCACCATTCTCTCGGCACGAACACGTGCGGCCTCGAGCAGCTCGTCAGCCTCACGACGCGTCTTGGCGACGAAGTCTTGGCGTTCCTTCATCATCCAACGCGCCTGGCGAAGTTCATCGGGCAACCGATGCAAAGACTCCTCGAGTAGTTCGATGATCTCATCGCGGTCGATGCGTGGAGAAGACGACAGCGGCATAGTCGGTGCGGTCGAGACAATGTCAATTGCGCGGCGAAGCAGTGTCTCGGCATCGCCGACGTAGCCAACCTGCGCGTCCTGGTCAGGGTACTCGTCGTCGATGTCGTCGTAGTCGTCGTGTTGGTCGTCGTAGCTCATGTCAGTGGTAGTCATTTCTCGTCATCGGCAAAGACGGTGCGGAGTGCGTCGGCGACGTTCGCCGGCACCAAATGCCCAATTTCTTCACCGTACTTGGCGATCTCCCTTACAAAGCGGCTACTGATGAAACTAAGTCCCGGGGAGCATGGCAAATACACGGTGCGTACACCGGTCACTGCGTAGTTGTTGTGGGCCATTTGCTGCTCGATTTCGAAGTCTTCGCTATTACGAAGACCTTTTACGATGAAATCGACGCCGGTTCGCTGGGCTGCCTGTACGGCAAGGCCGGTCTGCGCAATCACCGTGACCCTGTCAAGGTGAGCTAGCGCATCTTGGGCTAGCTGAATCCGTTGGTCCACTGCGAACAGGCCTGACGTCTTGGAATGGTTATGCATCACGGCGACAATGACCTCGCCGAACATTTCGCTGGCCTGCGCGATGACGTCGACATGACCGAGATGCAGTGGGTCGAATGAACCGGGGTACATCACTCGCTGGGCTTTTGCGCCGGAAGCGTTCACCTGAAAGACACTACTGCGGAGCGCTCGGGTCAGAACGTTCAAGGAAGGTCACAACGGTACGTCCGTACTTTTTCTGCCGAGTAACCAACCACTCTGCAGGACACGAGATTGGGCGGCCTGACTCGGCCACGAACAGGTCGGCTCGAATCAACCCCAGCAGCCGATCCCACGCATCGAAGTCGTAGGGCGGGTCTGCGAAGACAAGGTCGCAGTCAAGTGACGAGGCCACAGCCATCGCGTCAGAAGAGATCACTTTCGAACGGTCGCCGAGGTCGAGCGCCTGAAGGTTGGCCTCCAGCGCGTACAGAGCGTTTCGATCTCGCTCAACAAAAACGCATCGCTCTGCGCCACGGGACAGGGCTTCAATACCCACTGCGCCGCTCCCTGCGAAGAGATCCACGACGAGCGCGCCGTGCAGGATTCCGGAACTGCCAAGTGAGTTGAAGATCGCTTCGCGGACCCGATCGGTCGTCGGCCGTGTACTCGTCCCATCAGGCGCCACGATTTTCCGTCCGCCCAGTTCTCCCGCCACCACACGCATCTTGCACACCATACGACTGCCCCAGCCCCACAACTCCGGCGCCCAACATTTCCTGCTCGCTCCATACCCGACGAGAACTGTGTCAACCTGCGGCTCTCGGTCTCTTTCCCCGGCATCGGAGCGCCGCGAGCACGAGTCGGGCAGACTGAGAGCATGATTACCCCGGACGCTCAAATCACGTGTATTGACTGCGGTGGCCGTTGCCACCTGTTATCGATGCCGCGAGAGGACGGCGTGTGGCTTCCGGGTGACTGGGTGGCGTACCGCTGCGAAGACTGCCTCGATCGATGGGACCTGCAAATCCCAGAAGACGCCGACAACGACGCAGAGCGAGGCGACGCCACAAGCGAGGAGTGGCTTTAAGCCTCAGCTTTTCGCCAGAAATTCTTCGTCCCGTTCGCTGAAGATCAGGTCAAGTTCATCGGCAAGGTCAGGTCGATCAGCGAGATTTGGATCGGAGTCCACAATGTCAAATGCTGCGTCACGGGCCAGCTCAATGAGATTGCGATCACGACGCAATGACGCCAACTTGAGATCACTTCGCCCCTTCTGCGCCGTCGACATCAAGGTGCCCTCACCGCGCAAATCAAGGTCGACTTCGGCCAGCTCAAAACCGTCAGCTGTGGCAACCAGCGCCTCAATCCGAGGATTGCCAACGATCAGGTTGCCATCGGCATCTTCTTTCTGCTGGGTGACCAGCCAGCACGTTGATGGGTGCCGACCTCGGCCAACTCGACCACGGAGCTGATGCAGCTGTGCGATCCCAAATCGATCGGCGTCAAGAATTACCATTATCGACGCGTTGGGGACATCGACGCCAACTTCGATCACTGTCGTCGCGACGAGCACGTCAAGCTCACCGCGACGGAACTGGCCCATTGTGGATTCCTTCTCGTCCGACCGCATCTTGCCGTGCAACATCCCAAGGCGGAGTCCTTCGAGCTCGCCGAAGGCCAACCGTTCAAGCGTCTCGTTAGCCGATGCCACCTCAAGCTTCTCGCTCTCCTCTACGAGCGGACAAACCACGTAGGCTTGGCGACCAGCGGCTACTTCGTCTTTGATCTCGTTCCAGACGCCCGCTTCCATGAGCGGACCGTCTGCCCACATCGTGACGATCGGGGTACGCCCTGGGGGCAGTTCGTCGAGGACGCTGACATCTAGATCGCCGTACACCGTCATCGCCGCAGTCCGAGGAATCGGCGTCGCGGTCATCACCAGCGTGTCAGGAACAGCTCCGTTGGCAGTTTTTTCTCGAAGGGCTGCGCGCTGTTCAACACCGAATCGGTGTTGCTCATCAACAACGACCACACCCAGACTCGAGAAATCAACAGCCTCTTGGATAAGCGCATGAGTGCCGATTGCGATGTCAACCGAACCGTCGTCCAGACCGGCTAGAACGTCTTTGCGGGCCGCTCCTGTCACTCGGTTGGTGAGGAGTTCGACCCGCAGCGGTCGATCTCCAAATAAGTTGTGGGGATCGGGAACAGAGATCCCGTCGAGCATCGCCCGGACGGACGAAGCATGCTGTTCCGCCAAGACTTCGGTTGGCGCCATTAACGCGCTTTGGTGACCGCCGTCGACTGCTGCGAGCATCGCTGCCACTGCCACGACGGTCTTGCCTGAGCCAACGTCTCCCTGCAGCAGCCGATGCATCGGTCGTCTAGTAGCTAGGTCAGCGTCAATCTCGGCAATCGTTCTCTGTTGTGCCACGGTCATTGGGAACGGCAGTGATGCCCTGAAACGCTGCACCATCTCGCCGCCAATCGTATGCTCAATACCCAGCGAGTCGCGCTCCAGTGCCCGCTTGCGCAGCACCAACACGAGTTGGACTCGAAGCAGTTCGTCGAACGCCAGACGGTATCGGGCCAGCTCCTTCGTCTTCATGTCGTCGGGCAGGTGAATTCCAGCAAACGCTGCGGATCGGTCGATGAGTCCGAGGCGACGCCGAATGAGTTCAGGAACAGGGTCGGCAATGCCGCGCTCCGCACAACGACGGAGCGTTTCGTCGACCCACCCCGCCATTTCCCATGTGTTGATCTGCGCCTTCTCGCTCTGGGGATAGATCGGCACGATCTTGCCGGTGCGATCACCGATCATGTCGACGACCGGGTTCGACATCTGCAGTCCACCGCGGTAGGTATCGGCTTTGCCATAAAGCGCAACGTGGAGACCCTCTTTCAATTGGCGTTCACGCCATGGCTGGTTGAAAAACACAAGATCCATGCGTCCAGAGCCGTCACCCACGTTGACGTTGACCATGGTCCGTCGATTGCGTGTTGTGCGCTTGGTGACTGAGCGGATGGTTACTAGAACTAGGGCTTCTTCGCCCGGCACAAGGTCGGCGATACGCGCCTCGTTGGTTCGATCGATCCAGCGCCGCGGGTAGGTCGTGATCAAGTCAAAAAGATTGCTGATGCCAACATTCGACAACGACGCCTGCTTCTTATCGCCCACTCCTCGCAGTCGCTCAACAGGAATCGCGGCTAAATCCCGCAACGTGATCGGAGTCGTCGGAGCCATCAACATCAAACTAGCGAAGGGAGGCAAAATCGTTGTTTGTATAGAAACTTCTGCGGACCGTTTTTTGGAACTCCTGCCACAGGCCAAGCGTGAGATCTACTCAACGCCGAACAAGTAGGGATACAAGGGTTGGCCTCCGTATTGAATCTCGACGGCGACGTCACCCCGATGATTACCCAACCAAACCTCGATCGCAGCAGTGTCTTCCGCCGCAGCGCCACTTCCCACGACCACAGTGACGAGTTCTGCAGAATCTCTGATGAGTTCTGTGAGGAGCGCAATCGAAGCACCGGCCGGAGAATCGCTGATCGCTGCAATGCCGTCACCCTTGACGATTCCAATCCAGTCCCCAGCCGCGATTGCGCCAACCTCAGAATTCGTATTACGAATCGCCTGCGTGACCTCCCCCGTCGCCACCGAATCGGCAGCGTCTTTCATCTCGGCGCCATTTTCGTCGGCGGACCCTTCCGGGTCGTAGACAACGAGGGCAGCGAGCGCTTCAGGCATTGAGCACGTCGGCACAACGACGACATGCTTGGAAGTCAGGGCATCGATCTGCTCCGCTACCGGAATGATATTTTTGTTGTTCGGAAGGATGATGACCTGGTGAGCATTCACGTGCTTAACCGTGTCGAGCAGTTCGGCGGTTGACGGATTCATTGTCTGGCCACCGGTGACAACACCTTGCACCCCCAGCTGTGCAAACAATTCGACAAGGCCTTCGCCGGAGCAGACTGCGACAACTGCCGTTGTCACTGCAGGTAGGCCAGCACCAGCGTGCGCAACGTTGGCGTCGGCACCTGGGGCCGCAGCAGCACGCATCGCAACCTCACGCTTGGCATGTTCCTCTTCAACCTCATCAAACAAATCTGTGACGCGTATTTGCTTTGGGCGGCCGCCGAGGCCGAGCGGCACCTCGATGGCGGCACCGATGTCGTTGGTGTGAACATGACAATTCCAGATGCCGGCGCCGCCTACGACGACAATCGAGTCGCCGATAGCGCTCCAGCCAGCTTTGAACTCATCGATGCGAGCGTCGTCGAGATCCAAGAAGTACATGACCTCGTAACGCTGGTCAGCAACGTCGACGTCACCTGCACCGCCGACCTTTGTTGCGCCCAAAGAGGGTGTTGTCATCTCGAAAGCGGCTGCTACCGCTCCGCCCGAACCATCATCTTTTTCCGCCTCAGGCAAAGGGACCCCGGCGACGATATGCAGCGCCGAGTCGAGCAGCAACAGGAACCCAGCGCCCCCAGCGTCGACGACACCTGCTTCTTTCAAGACCGGGAGCTGTTCAGGAGTGTTGGCCAGCGCAATCTGCCCCCCCTCGCGGGCAGCCTGAATGACCTCGGCCAATGATTCGCCGGCTTCAGATGACTCCTTAGCGGCATCCGCACTGAGCCGCACCACAGTGAGGATCGTTCCCTCAATTGGCTGAAGGACAGCCTGATATGCGTCAGCGGCAGCGACCTGCATCGCCTCGGCAAACTTCGCCCCGCTCGCAGGAGTCTGCGTCTTGAGGGTACTAGCAAGGCCACGCATAATCTGGCTGAGAATCACACCGCTGTTGCCCCGTGCACCCATGAGCGAGCCGTGGGCAATGGCATCGCAGGTGGCACTCAGGTCGTCCGCGGCCGTTCCGTCCATTTCAGCGACCACAGCATCGAGTGTGCGCGCCATGTTCGTTCCAGTGTCACCATCAGGCACCGGGTAGACATTCAATCGATTGAGCCAATCCGCGTGCGCCCGGACCATGTCGCGGAATGTACGAACCGTCTCCCGCAGAGCTTTGGTATCCAACCGTTCAAGTGTGGGCACGACCGCAGAGCTTACGGCGCGACCCAGGTCGTTGGCATCCGCTGACACGAGTTGTCAAGGGTTACGCCAGGGCCCTTGCGTAAAACGCATCCAATCGATGACTACGGGACGGTTGCGTTGACGGTCACCGTTGGTAACCTCCGATGGCTGTTTCAGGTCGCTGTCGTGTTCTGGAGCTGTCTCGAACTGATCTGAAGCGAAGTATCGCAGGAGAATCCAATGGCATCAAAGTGTGAAATGTGTGGCAAGGGCCCGTCTTGGGGCATGTCGGTGTCGCACTCGCACCGTCGTACCAAGCGTCGTTGGAATCCAAATATCCAGCGTGTCCGTGCGCAGGTAAACGGCTCAACAAAACGTGTCAACGTCTGCACCGGCTGCATTAAGTCCGGCAAAGTCGTTAAGGCCGGCTGAGTTCGTCACGGCACCATGCAAGGCGTCATCAAGGCCTACGACCCAACGACCGGTGACGGTCTCGTTATGTGTGATACCGATTTACGGGACTATGAACTCGCCAGCAACGCCCTTGAGGGTTCGATTTTCCGCATGCTGCGCCAAGGCCAGCGCGTGGTTTTTGTCCTTGACGATGCCGGTCAAGCTTCCCAGCTCAGCCTCGGCTCCGAGGTCGACATGAGAACCCCCGGCCACTGACCCTTCGGCCCTAGGTGCAGTCAACTCGCCTCGCTCGCTCTTATATCCGAGGCAAGATCGTGAGCACGGTAGGGACTACTACCCCAGACCTTCGCAAGCGAAGGTGCACCGGCGACCCTGAAGCGTCTGGGCCGGCTTGATCATTTTCCCCTCGGTACCAACCTCGCAGTTACGTTTAATCGTTAGGGGTGATCGTATTTACTCGGACATCACATTTAGTGATGGGGTATTGCGATTGCCGATAGGGCCGTTGACAAGACGTACGGCTTTGCGCAATCAACGCGACCAGCGCCTATTGTTCCAATCGAACATTGTCGAACACGACGCTGGATTCAGCGAGGAGCACAGCATGAGTGGAACCACCAGCAACCAACGGCTCAAGGATTGGGTCGCCGACTGGGCGGCGATCATGCAGCCAGCCGACATCTACTGGTGCGATGGCTCCGCTGATGAGTATGACCGACTCTGCCAAGAGCTTGTTGACTCCGGCACATTTACCAGGCTTGATGAAGCCAAGCGACCAAACAGCTACTGGGCCCACTCTGATCCTGGCGACGTTGCCCGCGTCGAAGATCGCACATTTATCTGTTCTTCAACCGAGGTCGAGGCCGGCCCCAACAACAACTGGCGCGATCCTGCAGAGATGCGCGCTGAAATGACGCGGTTGTACAGCGGATGCATGAAGGGGCGCACGATGTACGTCGTGCCCTTTTCGATGGGTCCTCTCGGCTCACCGATTGCGCACATAGGGGTGCAACTCAGCGATTCAGCGTATGTTGCTACCAACATGCGCATCATGACCCGCATGGGTCAGGGTGCTCTTGACGCACTCGGTGACAATCAATGGGTTCCCTGCCTCCACTCCGTTGGCGCCCCTCTCGTTGATGGCGCAACCGATGTGCCGTGGCCGTGTGACGCCGAGAACAAGTACATCGTGCACTTTCCTGAAACCCGCGAGATCATGTCGTACGGATCGGGCTACGGCGGCAATGCACTACTCGGCAAGAAGTGTTTTGCGCTGCGTATCGCTTCAGTAATGGCTCGCGACGACGGATGGCTGGCTGAACACATGCTCATCCTCAAGCTCACCAATCCGCAAGGCGAGTCCAAATACATCGCAGGTGCTTTCCCATCCGCCTGCGGTAAGACCAATCTTGCCATGCTTAAGCCGACCATCCCCGGATGGAAAGCCGAGACCATCGGTGACGACATCTGCTGGATGAAGATGGGCGACGACGGACGACTTTATGCCATTAACCCTGAGGCCGGTTTCTTCGGTGTTGCACCCGGCACCAGCCAAGACACCAACCGCAATGCGATGGAAACACTTTGGGGTAACTGCATCTACACCAATACGGCGCTTACCGACGACGGTGATGTCTGGTGGGAGGAAATGACCGACGATCCGCCGGCGCGAGCCACCGACTGGCGTGGCAACCCCTGGAATCCCGAGGTCGGCACGCCTGCAGCACACCCCAATGCCCGTTTCACTGCACCTGCCTCACAGTGTCCATCTGCGGCTGCGGAGTGGGAAGACCCCGCTGGCGTTCCGATTTCTGCGATCTTGTTCGGAGGCCGCCGGCGGACAACGGTGCCGCTGGTGACCGAGGCAAATGACTGGGAACACGGTGTGTTCCTCGGTTCGATCATGGCCTCAGAGAAAACTGCTGCAGCCGAGGGTGTTCAGGGCGAGCTCCGATTTGACCCAATGGCGATGCTGCCATTCTGTGGCTATAACTACGGCGACTACTTCACTCACTGGCTTTCGATGGCGAGCAAGACCGACGAGTCGAACCTCCCGAAGATTTTCTTTGTCAACTGGTTCCGCCGTGACGAAGAAGGCCGCTTTCTGTGGCCTGGGTTCGGCGAGAACAGCCGTGTGCTCAGGTGGGTTTTCGAGCGGATCGATGGCACCGTTGAAGCTGTCGATACCCCGATCGGCAAACTTCCCGTCAAGGACCAACTTGATCTGGAAGGCCTTGACCTCGATCCGGACGATCTCGACCGCATCCTTGCGGTCGATACCAATGGCTGGAAGGGCGCTGTGCCGCAGATTCGCGAGCATTTTGCTCGCTTTGGCGATCGCCTGCCAGTCCAGCTCACTCAAGCGGTCGACCAACTCGAGGCAGCGCTGTAGACCGGTCCATCGCACTGTCGGGTACCGGGCAGATGCGGGGCGCCAGAGTGCTCCATGAAAAACGACGAAGGCCGGGCCCTTCGGCCCAGCCTTCGTCGTTGTCGAAATCGAGAGATCAGTCCGCGTGGGGCACCACGGCGACGGCCTTGCGGCCTCTGTGGTTACCAAACTCAACGACGCCGTCAGTCAACGCGAACAAGGAGTCATCCTTAGCTTTGCCTACGTTGTTGCCTGGATGAAACTTCGTGCCTCGCTGGCGAACGATGATGGCACCCGTGCGGATTTCAGATCCACCGAACACCTTCACGCCGAGTCGCTGTGCGTTGGAGTCACGGCCGTTCCGTGTGGAACCGCCACCCTTTGTCTTAGACATGTGTGATCAGCCCTTCTTGATGCTGGTGATCTCGACCACGTCATACTTTTGACGGTGGCCGTACCGACGATGGTTGTTGGTGCGGCGTTTGAAGGTGTATCCGTTGATTTTCGGGCCTGCAGCCCGACCAACGATCTTGCCCGTGACTGAAGCTCCTGCAAGCTCGTCAGCCGTGGCAAGAACAGTGTCGCCGTCGACAAGCATGACGGGAGTTAGCGACACGTCGCTACCCTCGTCTGCGCCGAGCAGTTCGAGCTGCACATGCTGGCCTTCGGCCACTTTTTCCTGCTTGCCGCCTGAGGCGATTACTGCGTACATAGCGAAGAGTTATGCTAACGGCGCTGTTGCATTATTGCTCGCGCGCTAATCATCGAGATCTATGGACCTCGGTCAGGACTCCTTGCCAACAACTTCCTCGGACTCCCGGGCGGCTCCGGCGAAGATCCCTTTCGCCATGAGCGAAGTCTCCCGCTTACGCCGGGCGCGATAGATGATCGCGCGCTGTCGGTGGATACCCCTATCGACAGGAGCAGCCCACCCGGCGAGATCAGCCAGATGGCATGCAAGCCGGAACTCTCCCTGTTCAGCGACGAACTGTGCTCGTTCGATCAGCCTTCCGGCGCCACCGGCTAGTTCAGCTAGTTCCGCTGCCAGCACGGCATCCGGGGCCGGCTTTAGGCGACTTGGTGCACCGTCCCACCAGCCGCCGAACTGCCGCCACACGCCGCGCACCACAAATTCCGGTTCATCGTAGAGCGGCCGTAGATAGGGCTTCGACAGTAAATCCTCTGGGATCGTGACCGAGTGCACGATGGTGTCGAGCACCTCGCCAGCATTCATCATGTCAATCACCTCGCGTACGATCAGTTCGAGCGCCGTGGCAATGTCATCGAGCACGCCAGCAATCCGTACCCGGCCCTCAATCGGCAACCCGTGCGCGGGAAGTAACAGTTCAGGTTTCTTGGCGATCATTTCCCGCAATGCAGCAGCCCACTCGATCGGGAATCGCTGCACCTTCTGCGGGTTGCCAGCGTTCGGGAAGTTCCAAATAACGAAGTCGCCGACCGCCATCCACTTCTCCTCAGGCATCCAAGCCCACAAATGGTCGTCAGTCTCACCACGTGCATGATGCAGTTCGACCGTGCGCGACCCGATGCGAAGCGTGTCGCGGTCATCAACGATGTGGTCGGGGCGCGCCGTGTTGCTTGGAATGAACTCGGGAAAGTCCCCCATTCCGAAGTCGCCTTTTACCCCACCAAATTGGCGGGCGTTGATCTGCACGTTCCAGTCATTGGTCTCGACGTAACGCTCTAACCGGCGCTCAACGTTGCGGTGACCGACCACGGTCATGTTGCCGTACTCGGCACCAAATGCCACGCTGCCGCCGACGTGGTCGGCGTGGCCGTGGGTGTAGATGAGATGACTCACCGGTTGGGCGCTCCAGCTCTTGATGGCCTTGACCACCTTCTCGCCCGTCATCATATGTGAGGCGTCGAAGGCGATCAGCCCGTCACCGGAGTCAACGACCACGCTGTGGCTAAAGCTCTCAACCACGGCGAGTCCGTCACCAATCTCGCTGAGTTCGTTGCTAGTTCGGTTGAAGGGTCGATCGGTCAACCCGTTATCAATAATCTCAGATGAGAGCGCTAGAAGGTCAGCCATGCACCAAATCTAGGTACAGCAGTCATCCCCATCGAAACTCGGGGCGCCTGGAACGGACTCGAACTCGACCATCAACGTCTTGGTGAGTTTTCCCTTTACGGCAATCCGCATCATTGCCGCCATGCCAACGAGCTGCGGCGTTATCAAGATTCGAAGATCCCCATGACGCAACCGTCGATAAGGAGCCAGATTCTTGTTTTTGACGTTCGTGTCGACCGACACTTCAGCTACTTTGCCTCAACCGACGGGGCGGATGAAGTCAATCGACATCGTGCCACCCTTTTTCTCCAAGACTTTGCGGGCGTCGTCGGTGATCTGGATCTCCATACTCCGATTTTAAAGCACTGAGCGCGACGACTTTATTCCAGCATTCGGTAGTCGACAACTACGCCGCGACCGTCGCAGTCGGAACAGGTTTCGCTGTACTCGGGGAGGAGGCCTTCACCGATCCGCTTTCGGGTCATCTCGACCAAGCCAAGCTCAGAGACATCAAAGACCTGCGACCGCGTCTTGTCTCGCGCCAGCGCATCGCGGAGCGCATCGACGACCTTGCCGCGATTCTCGCGAATCTCCATATCGATGAAGTCGATGACGATGATGCCACCAATGTCACGTAGCCGGAGTTGTTTGGCGACTTCGACCGCTGCCTCCATGTTGTTGTGGAAGACAGTTTCCTCAAGGTTTGACTTACCGACGTTCTTTCCTGTGTTGACGTCAATCACGGTGAGCGCCTCGGTGCTCTCGATGATCAACGAGCCACCCGACGGCAGCCAGACCTTGCGGTCCAGAGCCTTGTGGACTTGTTCGTGTACGTGATGCCGTTCGAACAGCGAGAGCCCTTCTTTTTCTGGGCTGTAGTACTCGATGCGGTCGGCGAGGTCCGGATTGAACGCCGCCACGTAGCTGTGAACATCATGATGCAACCGCTCGTCGTCGATGATGACACCGCGATAGTCAGCATTGAACTCTTCGCGAATGACACGTACGGCCAGCTCGGGCTCGCGGTACAGCAAGGTCGGTCGTTGTGCTTTGGCGGCCTTGCGTTCGATTTCCTCCCACTCGTTGAGCAGGATGGTCATGTCAGCTGTCAGTTCTTCTTCGGTCGCTGATTCTGCAGCGGTTCGAACAATGAGACCATGTTCTTCGGGCTTCACCCGGTCGAGAACCCCGCGCAGTCGTTTACGCACGTCGTCAGGCAGGCGCTTCGAAATGCCGTACGTCTGAGAATTGGGAATCAGCACCACGAATCGACCAGGCAGCGAAATCTCCTGGGTGAGCCGGGCGCCTTTGTGCGCAATCGGGTTCTTCGTAACCTGGCAGAGAATGAGCTGCTTGTTCTTGAGGATGTCCTCAATTCGGGCGTTACTCCCCTTCTGCTCAATGTCCGCCGGGTCGTACTGCACGTCGCTGCGGTATAACACCGCGTTTTTTGGGGTCGCGATGTCAACGAATGCCGCCTCCATACCGGGCAGCACGTTCTGCACTTTACCGACGTAGACGTTGCCGTGGATTTGTGCAACATCGTCCGCTGGCCGGCTGACGTAGTGCTCGATCAGACTCCGCCCCTCGAGCACGGCCACTTGTGCCATCCCTGGGCGGGACTGCACGCACATGAAATAGCGCCCAATCGGCTTGCCGTTTCGCTCACGCCCTCGGCGCTGTTCAAGCCACGCTTCGTCCAGCTGCTGGGTGCCGCCTTTCCCGCGACCGCCGCGACCGCCGCGACTCCTCTTGCGCTGGCCATCGCCCTGTTTACCGCCTTGCTTGACGCGCTGTTTGGCGCCCTTCTGCTGATGATTGCCATACTCTTCGTTGGACCCAGAGTTACCGCCGCCGCCTTTGCCACGCCGATTGCGCTTCTTTTTAGGTGTCTCGTCCTCATTCCTGCCGTCTGGTTGCCGAGAAATTCCAGGCGGAGGCGACGATGGGATCGGCATCGTGTCGCCGATCTGGGGCTTGCGCACTAGGCCTCGTTCGGATGCCTCAACAGACGGTCGGCCTTCGCTCAGTCGCTCGGGGAACTCCACGTCGTTCTTGCGATTTGTAGCCGACTCGTTGGCTTCATCACCTGAAGGGCGTCGGTTCTGGCCGCCTCGTGATCCCCGTTTTCGCTGTTTGCCTTGCCCCCCTGGCTCTGCACCGTCTGAGCGGGTCTGAGCCACGTTCGTACCATCGTTGGTGTGATCCATCTTGAAGAAATCCCCTTCTGGAGAGAAGCCCGCAGGCGTTCTCGGGAGCGGGTACGCGCAGCGAGTATTGGTCGCGCTCGATCCCGGCGTATTCGAACTGTTGATTTGGTCCCGTTACCAAAGCGTCAAATGCGGTTGTTCGGGCCATTTCATCAATCTACCGGAGCGCACACCCAAGCCAGGTGAGGGTCAGCTTGACGCGATTCGATTTTCGTCGACGAAATCAACGCATCCGTCGCATATGCACGGACTGCACGAGACCAAACATTGCAAAGTAGACAATCAGGCCTGAGCCACCGTACGAAATGAAAGGCAGCGGCAGGCCCGTGACCGGCATGATCTGCAATGTCATCCCAACGTTTTGGAAGATTTGCCAGAGCAACATGGTGAACACGCCAGCACAAATGTATGTTCCGAGGAGATCCCGCGACAGGTGCGCAATCCGCCAGATGCGGATCAGCGCAACGCCGAGCAGCACCAGCATGGCTGCACAGCCGATGAGACCGAACTGCTCGCCGACAGCAGCGAAGGGGAAGTCAGCCCACATCACCGGAATGTCGCGTCCGTTTGTCAGCGGTCCCTGTAGCCAACCCTTGCCCCACAACCCGCCCGTGCCGATCGCACGCATTGCATTCTCGGCCTGATACGTGAAATCAGAGTCAATGCCGTCCGGGTTGATGAGCGCTTCAAGCCGTGTGATCTGGTATCGATCGACGAGTCGGCCAAAAAACGCTGCCGCTACGGTTGCGACGGAGAGCACGGAAATCAACGCGATGTAACGCACCTTGGCGCCAGCGACAAGCAGAACACCCATCGCCATTGAAATGATGACCGACGCCGACCCAAGGTCCGGTTGGAGGACGATAAGCACTGCGGGCACCCCAACGATCATCAGCCCGCCCAGGAAACGCGGGTACGACACCTCGTCGCTGCGCTCCTGGGCAAGATACGCGGCGAGCATCAGCAACGTGGTGAACTTGGCCATCTCAGCTGGTTGCACGTTGAATGGGCCGAGGTCGAATGAAATTCGATCTTGACCGCTCGCCACGCCGAGCAGGATCAGCAAAACGAGCACAACAAGCGTCAGTCCATACAAGAACGCAGCGCGCTCCTTCCAGCTTTCGTAATCGAAGGTCATCACCACCACCATCACTGCGATCGCAACAATGGTAAAAATGACCTGGCGCGTGGCATAGGCGTAGGGGTCGTCGACTATCCGCGTGCGCGACGCCGAGAACACAACGAGGCAGCCTGAAAGAGTCAGAATCATCTGAACGGACATCAAGACCCAATCGATATTGCGGCTTGGGTCCGCTGGGCTGGCTCCGATATTGCCGAGCCCCGAGTCGGGCTTGCGTGTCAGGAAAGAAGACGCCATCGGGCAGTTCCTCTAATTGCTGTGATGCCCATGTGATCAGTCTTGCCGATTACGTCCGGCGCGAGAAGCAACTTGTGTCGGCGAGCTTTTTCGGTGTGGCCGGAAATGTTTGGTCAAGGTTGAGCGGCACCGAGACTTCGACTGAATCGGCCGGCGCAATCCCCGACATCTGGAGAAACATGCACTTGACAACCGGTCCGGCTGCGGTAGCCCCGTATCCGCTCTTTTCGAGGTACGCACTCACGGTGTACGGCCGAGATGAGTCAATGCTGTACGCCGTGAACGCCGAGGAATCGTTCCATGGGAAGTTGTTCCGCCCTTGAGCCGTACCGGTCTTACCTGCGACCGGGATGGCGCTGCTTGGGTAATCGAAAAAGAGCTTCTCTCCTGTTGCGCTGTGGTAGAAGTCGCTTGTGTTGCCACCGCCGGTCTGGACGACACGTCGCAGACCCCGGTCGATCTCATCGTGAATGTTGGCCGGCATCGGAATCTGGCGAATCACCTCGCCCTCGACGTTGGGTTCCTCAGCAAAGCGCGCCTCAGAGATGTCGACGAAGCCCTGCACTGCGGCATCGGGCACTCCCGCTTCATAGACCGCCTTAATGATCTCTGGCTTCATTACGAACCCAAAGTTTGCAATGGTCGAGTAACCCGTCGCTAGTTGCAGCGGTGTGGCGGACAGCAAGCCCTGTCCAATGGCTAGCTGCACGTTGTCTCCAGTGAAATAACCTTTCCCTTCGTCGTCACTGATGACGCCTCGCCTGGCGTACTCCTCTTTCAGCTTTCGATCAGGCACCGTGCCGGCGTATTCGAACGGTAGGTCGATTCCAGTCCTCTCACCGAAGCCAAACAGGCCGACCTGCCGCTGCAGCAGATCCTTCTGCTCGTTGTTCTCCATGATCAATTCACCCACGCGATAGAAAAACGCATCGCTCGAGACGGCGAGCGCTGTTTCGACGTCGACTGATCCGTAGACGCAAGGTTTCCCGTTGCCGCAGGTGGCGTTCTTATAGACACACCGAACGAGGCCGGATGCGCACTTATCGCTGTCAACGGACTGCATTCGGTACGTGCCCTCGTCCTTGTAGCGGTCGGTCGTGGACAAGAGACCTGTCGACAACGCTGCGTACGCAGTAAAGGGCTTGAAAGTCGATCCAAGGTTGTACCGCCCTTGGATCGCCCTATTGACGAGCGTTGATCGATCCGGATCGATTTTGACCGATTCGGGAATCACCTCACCATCGTCGTCATACTCGAGAGCTTTGATATCAGTGGCGTCGAAGATCTGTTCGAATTTTCCGCCACTGAGATCCGACTCAAACCAACGATTGTCAAAGGTCGGATACGAGGCCAGCGCAATTATGTGGCCGGTTTCCCAGTTCTGGACGACCACAGCACCCGCTGGCGCCTTGAAGGGCACCTCCTCTGGGTAGTACTCCTTGACATCAGTCTCTGCGTCCACCTCGTAGAACGCTCGTGTCTTGAACTCGTTCTCGCGATCGAGCGGGTTGCTCGCAGTGGCCTGTCTCCTAAGTTTGAGCTGCGTCTCTAGTACTTGCTCAGCGTATTGCTGTTGGTCAAGGTCGATCGTTAGTTGGATGTCTCGGCCGTTGACCGGAGGAACCCGCTCGACCTCACGGATTATGCGACTTGTGTTGTCGACTTCGTACTTGACGTAACCCGACACGCCGTGCAGTTCTCGTTCCATGCTCAACTCAATGCCGAATTGGCCAACTCGCTCACTTTGGGTGTAACCGTTGCTGACGTACAGGTCCTTGGTTTCAGCGGTGATAGCACCCATATAGCCGACGACATGACTTGCTAGCGGCGCGTATGGATAGGTCCGTGTTGACGTCTCAACAATCTCCACGCCGGGAAGGTCTTCCACACGTTCTTTGATCGCGATGGCCGTTGCTTCGCTTAGCCCCTCGGCCACCGGCATTGGGAGCAAGGTGTCGGTTATCCCACGCTCGTAGCGTCGCTCCATGTCTTCAACGGCAACGTCGACCCAGCCTGAGAGTCTCCGAAATATCTCCTCTCGGTCACTGTCCCGACGAAGTAGCTCCCAGTCCACGGTGACCGCCAAA
This sequence comes from uncultured Ilumatobacter sp., assembly GCA_938091165.1. GTDB lineage: Bacteria > Actinomycetota > Acidimicrobiia > Acidimicrobiales > Ilumatobacteraceae > Ilumatobacter_A. The sequence continues at coordinate 278,935 of CALKNK010000016.1, forward strand.
GATCGCTGATTGTCAGCGAGGATTCGGCCGTCGGCGTCGAAAATGCGACCGCGCTGGGGCAACAACGCTCGGGTCCGAAGCTTGGTGGTGTCCACCTGCTCCTGAAGCGCATCGACTTCAACAGTTTGGAGGAACCAGAGGCGCGCTCCGACGAGCGAGAAGAGCAGAGTCCCAACGAGAGCGAGAACACCCAACCGCGCTGCGCGCTTATCTGCTGCCATTACGCCAGTGCGGCCTTCGCTGCAACGTCAAACGACCGCAGTCGTGCCAGACCTCGGTGCTCGTTCTTCACAGAACTGCAATGTAGCCGTGCGGAGTCGCCGGGCGAGCGCGGCATCCTCTGTTCATCAACATTGCGCCCGAGGGGGTTCCTCGCGGCACCTCATTGCAGTGTTGGCTCACGCGGCGGGGCGACCCACTCCGCGCTTCGGATTCGAAAGCACCACCGCGCCAACGGAACAAACAGCGGTGAGACAACACCTGCGGCAATCGCTACAACGGGCACGATCAGCGTAAGGCGCGGCTCAAACGGGTCGCTCGCCCCAATGAACAGCCGAGTGACCGGCACCATTACCTCACCGACAGCTGCCCCCATCGTTGTGAAGAGCATCGCCAACCACCAGTGCGGCTCAGCAACGACAACGGCCAACAGGCCAGCAACAGTGCCGGCAAGCGTCATCGGGATCGCGGTCGAACCAATCGGCAGGCCTTCCAACATGTCGTACATCAAACCGAGGACAAAGCCGGCCATGGCCCCTCGCTCGGATCCCGCAGCGGCTCCTGCAGCAGCAGCAAGCGCCAGCACTACCTGGATGGTTACGCCTGCGATGGTGATCTCCACGAAGAGCGAACGTTGGAGGGCGAGCAACAGCATGCCAACCGGGATTAGCCGGACAACAGGGCCTTGCCAAATTGCCGCCAACATCAGCCCGCTCCGAGGCGGTCAGGTGATGTCACTCCCGCTCGACTTCGGACAAAGGCGTGTAGAGCACGACCCGCAGGAAGTTCAAGCGCGTCACGTCGGCGTACGGCTGCACATCGAGGAGCGGACCGCCGGGACCGGATCGGTCGGCACGGTTAACGGCTACGCCAATCGGAATGTCGGGCGGTGCGAGGCTATCGAAGCCCCCAGCGGTGACGACGAGATCTCCTTCCTGAAGCACTGCGAGACTCGGGTTGTCTTGCAGAAATCGAATCTGCGGGATCAACCCCCGCCCGCGTCCTTCGAGCGCACCGAACTCCTTCGCCGTCAGGTTCGACACGATGGTTGTTGTTGTCGTCGTCTCGACGACCTCACCATCGACCGGCAACGCCCCAACCGAGTCTTCTTCATCGTTGAGGTTGAGCGTTGTCGAGGTTACGTCGACAGGGAGGTCCTCTGAAGTGGGTCCATCGATGCTGATCATGTCTTCTCCTACTCCATCGTTCTGAGGCAACGATGATTCGGACGCAAGCACATCGGTGACCAGCGTGGTCGCAACAAGTTCTTCGAGTTCTTGGTTGGTTCGCCCCGAAGGTCGGGTGTTCGTCGGACCCAGGTCCGCAGCCGGCGCAGCCTGCACTCGCACAGGGACCACGTACCTGGAGTCGGTGATCAACATCACCTTCGCTGTGTTGTCAGTAACGCTGGTGATTTTCCCAATAAGGCCCGCCTGATTGACCACAGGCATCCCGACGCGGACACCACGTGTTCGCCCGATGTCGATCTCGATGATCTGGTCAAGGTTGTTCGATGACGACCCAACGACTTTGGCGACCTCGGTTGGAATGCCTGCAAGAGAATTGAGGCTTAGCAGGGCCTTCAACTCCGCCGCCTCCTCCACCGAAAGGCGAGCGGTCGCCTGTGTGCCGATTAAACGGTCGAGTTGGTCCTGTAGTGCTTCGTTTTCACGTTCCAAGTCGTCGTACTGAGTGACTCCATTCCATGCCCGACTCACGGGCGTTGTGATGACATCCATCGCTGATTCAATCGGCGCCATCGCGCGAGCAAACCCGTCCCGGACACGATCAAGGACCGGGTTACCGCGCAAGTCCAGCGTTAGCAGCAGGACAAGAGTCAGGAGTAGCGCAGCGATGATGCGGCGGCGTCCAACTGTGTAGATCGCCATCTCAGAACTCTTCCACGATTCGGGAACGCAGCGGGCGCAGGCGAATCAGTTTTCGCCACCGAGTGACATCAGACCGCGCATGGCATCAATGTTCTCAAGAGCTCGACCTGAGCCGACGACGACGCTGTACAGCGGTTCGGCGGCAACGCGGATCGGCATCCCGGTCTCGTGCGCTAAACGATCATCCAATCCACCAAGCAACGCGCCGCCGCCGGTGAGCATGATGCCATCTTGCATGATGTCAGCCGCCAGTTCTGGTGGGGTCTTATCGAGCGTGGTCTTCACGGCGTCAATGATGGCATTAATCGGTTCAGCAAGAGCTTCGCGGATGTGTTCGGTGGTTACTTGAATCGTGCGCGGGAGTCCCGAGATCAGGTCGCGCCCACGAATGTCGGCTGTGAGCTCTTCTTCCAATGGCCATGCCGAGCCCATCTGGATCTTGATCTCTTCGGCTGTCCGTTCGCCGATCGCCAGAGAAAACTCTTTCTTTAGGTATTGCAGCACGGCATCGTCCAGTTCATCACCGGCGACACGCACTGATTGCGCGGTTACGATGCCACCAAGAGATATGACCGCTACTTCAGTGGTGCCGCCGCCGATGTCAACGATCATGTTGCCGGACGGTTCGTGCACGGGAAGATCAGCACCAATTGCGGCAGCCATTGGTTCTTCAATGATGTGCACCGGTTTGCGAGCGCCGGCATACTCCGCAGCGTCTTGCACTGCGCGCTGCTCAACGCCTGTGATGCCCGATGGCACACAAATCACCATGCGCGGTTTACTCCACTTCGACGCATGCACCTTTTGGATAAAGTAGCGAAGCATCTTCTCGCACACCTCAAAGTCAGCAATGACGCCGTCCTTGAGCGGGCGAATCGCCTTGATGTGATTGGGCGTGCGCCCCATCATTCGCTTGGCTTCAAGGCCAACGGCAACAGGACGCCCGTCATTGACGTTGATCGCCACAACCGACGGCTCGTCGAGAACGACGCCGTGGCCACGAACATAAATAAGTGTATTCGCCGTACCGAGATCTATGGCAAGGTCACGCCCCAGACTGAGCGGGTTGTTGCGGGCCATACTCTGGCCCTCCCTTCGCGAGCTGAAAGTTCAAGTACTGTGGAGGTGGTAGTCGGTAACGAAGTCTTACCTCGTCCCCAATCACCGTACCAGGGCGGCGGATCGTTACAGATTCGGGAAAAAGATGTCGATCTCGCGCTGAGCTGACTCGAGCGAGTCGCTGCCGTGCACGAGATTCTCCGTAAAGAGGATACCTAGGTCCCCGCGGATGGTTCCAGGCGCAGCGCTCCGCGGGTTGGTAGCTCCCATCATAGATCGCACCACTTCCCATGTGTCTTCGGGACCCTCGATGACCATAGCGACAACGGGTCCACGACTCATGAAATCGACGAGTTCGCCATAGAAACCCTTGCCAACGTGCTCCTCGTAATGACGAGCCAGGGTGTCGGCGTCGAGCTGTCGAAGCTCCATTGCAACAACATGAAGGTTCTTTGCCTCGAAACGCGAGGTGACCGCACCGACGAGCTTCCGCTCAACCGTATCGGGCTTCAGGAGGACAAGAGTGCGGTCAGACATGGTTATCAAAGCTATCGGTAGCAACAGGCAACCCGCGCCACATCGGCTCTCACAGGTCTAGTTCATCTCGTGTCAAGAACCGATTAGCCAAGAAGCGACGGAGGACCAGCGGCGGTCAATTCGCGTAGCGCTGCAACACAGCGCGAGCTGCACCGGCGGTGTACAAGCTCCCGGTGACAAGCACAGCGTCGTCGCCGTCGGCGTACTCGAGCGCGCGAACGCACGCATCTTCAACCGTGTCGAACGGAGCAATGTTGTCACAACCGAGGTCTTTGGCTGCGTCTAGGACCTCTCTCACGTTGACGCCACGCGGCGACGGCGCAGTACACGCAAAAACCATGTCGAATTCGTCTGCGCGGAGCGCTGCGAGCATCTCACCAGGATCGCGAAGTGTGCCGAACACAAGGAGACGTCGACCGTCCGGTTGGAAGTCATCAAAGAACACTTGGGCGCACGTATCGGCTCCCGTTGGATTGTGCGCACCGTCAATGATCGTGAGGGGCTGCCGTCCAAGCACCTCAAAACGACCAGGCATGGCAACACCACTCATGCCCTCGGTCACAATCTCCTCAGATGGCGGCGCCGCAAAGAACATCTCAACGGCAGTCAGGGCGACTGCTGCGTTGACGCCTTGGTACGCCCCATGCAAAGGAATGAAGACATCAGGATAAATGGTCGTCGGTGTTCGGATATCAAGCACGCGGCCACCGAGTGCCAGGGCGTTACTTTCGACTTCGAAGTCGCCACCGCGTACGATGACTGACGCGGCACCTGCGGTCTGAAAAATCTTCAAGAGTTCAGGACGGGTCTCACCAATCACCGCAGCACAACCGGGTTTGATGATCCCGGCCTTTTCGGTGGCCACGTCGACGAGCGTTGGCCCAGCGAAATCGTTGTGGTCCATGCCGATGTTGGTAACAACCGCAACGGTTGGATTGACGATATTCGTTGCGTCCCAACGACCGAGGATGCCTACTTCGATCACCATTACATCCACAGCGATATCGGCGAACCAGCGGAATGCCGCAGCGGTCATCACTTCGAAATAGCTGGGGAAAAGCCCCACCACGGGTTCGAGCTCAGCGACGGCACCCACGACATCGGCGAATTCCTCATCGCTGATCGGCTCGCCATTGCGCCGAATCCGCTCGTTGACGCGCTCGAGATGCGGACTCGTGTAAGTCCCGACGGTCAGGCCTGCAGCTTCGAGCATGCGAGAAATCATTTGCACTGTCGAACCCTTGCCATTGGTTCCTGTGACATGGATAACTGGCGCACAGTGTTGCGGATCACCCATTGCTGCGCAGAATCCCTCGATCACTTGAGTCGACGGGGAATCAATGCGCCCCGTTAACTGGTACGACGCATGTTCGTCGAGGTACCGCTGCGCCTCAGTCATTGTGAAATCTTCCGTCATGACTGATTCAACCTCACTAAGAGAATCTGCGGGCAGCGCAATAGTTTCCAGAGAGCAGGGACCGCTCGCAGCAAAAACCCGCGATCAAACTTTGTTCCTAGGATGCGGCTTTGCGCTGGCGCGCCGGCTTGCGCGGCACCAACGTTGGGTTGACCCTGTCGATGACTGTATCACGGTCGATGACGACCTTGATTATGTCTTCACGACCAGGAAGGTCATACATCGTCTCGAGCAACACTTCTTCTAGGATTGCACGCAGACCGCGGGCGCCGGTTGCGCGGAGCAGCGCCTGATCGGCGATCGCATTGAGGCCATCCTCGGTGAACTCCAGCTCGACATCTTCGAACTCGAACACCTTTGCATACTGTTTGACCAGGCTGTTCTTCGGCTCAGTCAAAATACTCACAAGAGCTTTCTGGTCGAGGCTGCGCACGGCACCAACCATCGGCAAACGACCAATGAATTCGGGGATCATGCCGAATTTCACAAGATCTTCAGGAAGCACCTGAGCGAACAGTTCGCCGGGATCGCGCTCAATCTGGCTGCGGACGGTGCCGTTGAATCCGACGCCCTTGTGGCCAATGCGTTGTTCAATAATTTCTTCGAGGCCGGCGAACGCTCCGCCAAGAATGAACAGGACGTTGGTGGTGTCGATCTGGATGAATTCTTGGTGCGGGTGCTTACGCCCGCCCTGGGGCGGGACCGAGGCAGACGTTCCTTCCAAAATCTTCAGCAGCGCCTGTTGAACACCTTCGCCTGAGACATCTCGGGTGATCGACGGGTTCTCGCTCTTCCGGGCGACCTTGTCAATCTCGTCGATATACACAATGCCGGTCTCTGCCCGCTTGACGTCAAAATCGGCTGCCTGAATCAACTTGAGAAGAATGTTCTCGACGTCCTCACCGACGTAGCCGGCTTCGGTGAGCGCCGTTGCGTCTGCGACCGCAAACGGGACGTTCAGCTGGCGAGCAAGTGTCTGCGCAAGGTGGGTTTTGCCGCAGCCAGTCGGGCCGAGCAGCAAAATGTTCGACTTGGCCAACTCGACTTCATCTCGACGTCCAACCGTGGTGACTTCGCTTTGGTACTGAATGCGTCGGTAGTGGTTGTAGACCGACACCGCAAGGATCTTCTTGGCCTCACCTTGGCCGACAACGTAATCATCAAGGAAAGCGCGAACCTCACGAGGGTTGGGCAGGTTGTCGAAGCTGAGCTCGGCCGTTTCGGTAAGTTCTTCTTCGATGATCTCGTTGCAGAGGTCGATGCACTCATCACAGATGTAAACGCCAGGGCCCGCAATGAGCTTTTTGACTTGCTTTTGCGACTTGCCGCAAAACGAACACTTCAACAGTTCACCTGTGTCACCGAATTTGGCCACTGCTGTTACCCCTCAACATCCAACGAGTTCGTCGTTTTGCATTCTGTCCGACCGCACTGGCCGGGAGCGAGACATTGTGCCCCACCTGCCGATTCGTTTCGTGGATACCGCCAAGAACTCAAGGTCAGCGGATCGGGCCGTCCCGGTCCACCGCCCCACGCGACGAGATCACTGTGTCGATGATGCCATATTCCAGCGCCTCATTTGCTTCCATAACGAAATCACGGTCTGTATCAGCGTGGATGCGCTCGATTGGCTGACCTGTGTGCTGAGCGAGAATCCCGTCCAGAATCTCACGCATTCGCAGAATTTCGTTTGCGGCGAGTTCAAGATCTGTGACCTGACCGTACCCAACCTGGCCTGATGGTTGGTGTAGCAACACCCGTGAGTGAGGCAGCGCCAGGCGCTTGCCTTTTGTACCGGCGGCGAGCAGCACAGCAGCAGCCGAAGCTGCCTGGCCGAGGCAGATCGTCGCAATGTCGTTCTTGATGAACTGCATCGTGTCGTAGATTGCGAATAACGCCGTGATATCTCCACCCGGGCTGTTGATGTAGATGCTGATGTCCTTGTCGGGGTTCTCCGACTCGAGGTGAATCAGCTGCGCACAGATAAGGCTGGCGATCTGGTCATCGACCGGTGTTTGCAGGAAGATGATGTTGTCTTTAAGCATCCGGCTGTACAGGTCGGAGGCGCGCTCACCACGGCTGGTCTGCTCGATGACATTGGGAACTAAGTAGTTCTGAGCGGCGTAGTTATCGACGGGAAAATTCATGACTCTGCTGCTTCCTCGGACGTATCGTCCGTGCCTTCTTCGTCGTGGTTGTTGTCTTCAGTTTGGTTGCCGTCTCCGTCGCGAGTGTCACCAAGCACCAGGTCACGAGGGAGTGCTGCGCCGTTCTCGTCAACGAAGTCAACGTTATGCACGAGCCAGTCGAGCGCCTTGTTCTTTTTGATCTGTGCAAGCAGCTCGGAGACAGCGTCGTTTTGCTCGTATGCCTTGCGGATCTCCTTGGCCTTCTGGCCGTACTGCATCGCCATGCGGGCGTATTCGCCCTCGATCTCATGGTCCTCGACCTCAAAATTTTCAGCGACTGCGACGGCGCGCAACGCAAGGTCGCTCTTCACGGCCTGCTCGGATTGCCCCCGCATCGACTCGATGAACTGCTCGGGTTCTTGTCCGGTCATTTCCATCCACTGACCAAAGTCAATGCCCTGAGCCTGGAACTGTTGCATCGTGTTCTGCACTCGCTGATTGAGGTCAGAATCGACCATTGGCCCAGGAGCTTCAATCTCGCTGAGCCCAATAAGTGCGTCGGTGACCTTAGTCACGAGACCCTGACGCATCCCGTTGAGCTTTTGCTCGCTGAGACGTTCTTTGAGTGCTGTCGTCCACTCGTCGATGGTCTCGAACTCACCCGTGTTGTCGGCGACCCATTGGTCGGTCATCTCCGGCATGTCCATCTTCTGAACAGCCGTGACCTTGACGGTGAAATCAGCCGCTTCTTCGGTGCCCTTTGGGGTCGACGAGAAAGTGAGCTCGTCGCCAGCTGCTGATCCGGTGATCTGTTCGTCAAAATCGTCGCTGACCCAGCCTTGACCAATCTCGTAGTTCCAGTCCTCGGTGTTCAGACCGATGACTTCTTCGCCGTCGCGAGTCGCACTGAGATCGAGCGTCAGGAAATCACCCTTTCCTGCAGGGCGATCGGCATCAACGAGTGCGCCCGACTTACGCAGCTCGGCGTTGCGAGCCTCATCGAGTTCGTCATCGGTGACGTCAAGCACGGGCAGTTCGATCGACAGCGAGTCGTAGCCAGGGACCTCGACAATGGGGCGAATGGTGCAGGTGGCCTCGAATTCGACCGGGCCGGTCTCTTGGCCATCGGTGATTTCGACCTCGGGTGTCGAGATGAGATCGACGCCGTGCTCCCGTACTGCCTTTGCGAGATACTCCGGGACGCCGTCGCGCAGCGCCTGCTCTCGAGCCGGGCCAATCCCTACCTGCGCTTCAAGGACTTTGCGCGGCGCTTTTCCCGGGCGGAACCCAGGCAAGCGCACTTCTTTCGCAATCAGCTTGAACGCTTTGTCGATCTCAGAGTCGAACTCAGCTTCTTCAACTTCGACGTACAGCTTGACTTGGTTGCCCTCGAGGGCCTCTACAGAACTCTTCACAGGGGCGAAAGTCTATCGGCGGGCCTGTCTGGATCAGTCGGAACGCAGTAGCGTTGCGACACGTTGAGCGACTTATTTTGCGTCGCGCTTAGAGATGCGCTTGGCGGTTCGGCCGATCGGTTCGAGATTGCGGTGGTCAAGGTCACCAACTTCGGCACCGTTCTCAAAGAGGACGCGGTACCGCTGCCAGTTGAAGCCGTTCGCCAGAATGACCTTGCCTTCCGTTCCTATGGGCACACCACGTACCTCAGCGGTTGTTCGGACCTTGTCATTGATCTTCAGAAAAATTTGACCGCCGTGCGGTGAGGCGAGTTTGTGTGGCTTCCAGAACTCCATCATTGACTATTCTGCCTCGCTTCGACACAAATCGGCGACTTCGCGTGATCTGGGACCAGAACGAACCGAGCCGTCCAGCCAAGCCACTAGCGGCACAGTGCCAATTCTTCAGTCAGGGCGCATGATTTCGAAGAGATCGGTGGCACGGCTGTAGGCGTTGCCAACGTGACGGCCGATAGCACGCAGATCTGCCTGATCCACACGAGTACCGTCAAGCAGCGTTTCATCGACGTGAAACTGAGCGGCCTCACCAACGACAAGGCTATTGCCGTGTTCCGAATGACCGATGTCGATGATGTCGACAACGACACATTCGATATTCGCCTTGCACTCACCCACGATCGGCGGGCCGATCGATTCTGAGGGGACGGCCGTCAGACCCGCTTCGACGAATTCGTCCACGCCAGGCTCGTGCGACGCTGCCGTGGAGTTCATCGCTTCGACAACTTCGTCGGTAACGATGTTGATTGTGAATTCAGGGACCTCTCGAACGTTATCGAGAGTGTCGCGTCGCTCGCTGCGGCCTGGGGCGAAAACGAAAGTCGGCGGTGTGCCGCTCATACAGTTGAAGAACGAATATGGCGCAAGATTTGGTACTCCTTCGGAAGAAACGGTCCCTATCCAGCCGATCGGTCGGGGCACGATCAGCCCAGTGGCAAGCTTGTACGGGTCAGCTCCTGTGAGGTCGGCGACAGCGAATCGGGTCTTAGTCACGGCAACAGTCTGCCTGCCAGGGTTCGTTGGCGATTTATCGAGCAGCCGATGACTAGACAAAACGTCATATTGCCCGAAGCGAACCGGCGCTCAGTGGACTCGGAGTTGCTTGCGAAGGATCTTGCCAGCCGCACTCTTTGGGATGGCATCGATCACCTCGAACTGCCTGATCTGCTTGTAGCTGACGAGGTGTTCGCTTACTAGCTCCTGGATCTCCTCGAGCGTCACGATCTCCCCTGGCGCTGTTACGATAAAGGCCTTTGGAATCTCGCCCGCCTCATCGTCGGGAACCCCGATGACGGCAACATCTGCGACCTTCGGGTGCGTGATGAGCAAAGCTTCGAGCTCGGCCGGCGCGACCTGGAAGCCCTTGAACTTGATCAATTCTTTGAGTCGGTCGACGATGGTCATGTGGCCGTGTTCGTCGATGATGGCCACGTCGCCCGTGTGGAGCCAGCCGTCAGCGTCGATGGTGGCTGCCGTTGCCTCGGCATTGTTGAGGTAGCCGATCATCACCTGCGGTCCCCGTACCCAGAGCTCGCCACGTTTGCCGACCGACTGGTCCTCGCCGGTCCCGGGATCTACGATCCGACTCTGCGTATTCGACACCGTGACACCGCTGGTGCCGGGGCGATAGTCGCCTTCGACTGTGCAGTGACTGACCGGGCTGAGCTCGGTCATACCAAAACCCTGCACAACTTCGCATCCGAATCGCGCACCTGCCTCGGCGGCCAGCTCGGCCCCAAGGGGTGCGGCGCCCGAAAAGATCTGGCGGACGGATGACATGTCATAATCGTCGACGACCGGGTGCTTGGCCAGCCCGAGGATGATCGGCGGTACAGCAAAGAAGCGCGTAATGCTGAGGCTCTGTACTGCTTCCAACGCCTCGACCATGTCAAAGCGCGGCATCGTGACGGTCGTGACGCCATTGGCGAGCAGGCCGTTCATCAGTACCTGCATGCCATAGATGTGGAAGAACGGCAATGCAGCGAGCGCAACTTCGTCGTCCGCGTAATTGATCGCGTGGCGGAGTTGCTCGATGTTGGCAACCAGGTTCCGATGGGTCAGCATCACGCCCTTCGGGAGCCCAGTCGTGCCTGACGAATACGGCAACACAACAGTGTGGGTGGCAAGGTCGACCGCGACTTGCTCAATCGGGTCGCCGAACACCTCGGCTATCGGTGTCGTGCCTTCCGAGGCGTCGCCGATGACAACTATCTCGGTCACATCCGTACCTTCGATTGCGGCGCGCGCCGTCTCGACGAACATCGGCACGGTAAACAGGATCGATGCCCCTGCATCTTGAAGCTGATGGCGGACTTCACCTGCCCCATACGTCGGGTTGATGGTGGTGACTGCGCCACCAGCGACGGCGACACCGTGAAAGACAACGGCGTATTCAGGCAGGTTAGGCGCCATCAGTCCGACAACCTTGTCTGGAGCAACCCCGCGTGCCGCAAGGCCACCCGCGAGCGAGTGAATGGCATCACTGAGGTGGGTAAACGTGTACGAGCTCGTTCCTGCCGCGTCGCGGATGGCAACACGGTCTGCCATCGCTGATGCGTTACGTAAGACGTGCTCAGTGATGGTTACTTCGGGGATAACGACGTCGGGCAGGGGGCTGTTGTGGATGACGGTTGTGGTGGTCACGATTTGGTGCGTCCTCGGTGGCGTTAGTAGTGATGCCGGGCAGTCCTGCCGGTTTCGTTGCCGAAAAAAGGATCATGCGGTTGAGCCGGGTTGATTACTTTAGCAACAAGTCCCGCGATCGTCGTATTGACAAAAAGGGGTGGCACACGATGCATAGAGAGCGGCTGACGCAGTAGTTCTCGGGATTGAGACGCTACGGGAAGAACGACACGTTGGATCTCTCTTGTTGTTCGCTGGCGAAGCGATGCACGTCATGACCGAATTAATTGCCGTCAAGTTCGACGAGTTTGCTGCAGTTGAGTAGATCAGACCTCTGTGTCCGCAAGGTACTGAGCTACAGCCCACCTCAGGGGATAGCCAAGCAAGTCCTCCCGTTCTGCCCAGCCTTACCGATACCGACGACATCGCAGAGCTCCTCGGTGATACCGCACACAGACTCGTCTCGATTCGGGTCGAAGCGAAGGTTGGAGCGATGGCGTACCGGTCTTCAGGGCTTCCATCGATGTTCTAGAAGGTCTTCGTTCTGCCGGTCAAAAGGCGGTCCGATCAGCCGAGAGTCTTTTACCTCAGGCCCTGGTGGCCGTTGCAATGAAAATCGTCGGGGACTGAGAACCGGGCAAATTGGTGTTTTCTGTGCCACAGTCATTTCGTGCTAGCAACTCTCGGCGACTTGGTCGATGACATCGTCGTTCATTTCGCCGGCCCCATCAACGTTGCCACTGACACCCCGGCGATAATTTCACGGCGCCGCGGCGGCAGTGCCGCCAACGTCGCCGCCTCTGCCGGCGTCCTTGGCCAGCCGGTGCGATTTCTCGGGCAAATCGGCAGCGACGCCGTCGGAACCGTATTGGTCACCGAACTGAGAGCCGCAGGTGTCGACACGCAGTTCGTCCAACGGTCCGGGTCGACCGGGACGGTCGTCGTGCTCGTTGGGCCGGACGCTGAGCGGTCGATGCTCACCGACCGCCGGACATGTGCAGAACTCGCTGATCCTCACCCACAGTGGCTCGACGGGATAGCGACGTTACACGTGCCGCTTTACTCCTTGATTGAAGGAGCAACTGCGTTCACTGCAGTAACGCTGATTAATTGGGCTCGCGACCGCGGAATTGCCATTTCACTCGATCTGTCCTCAACTGCGCTCATGACTAGCGCAGGACTCGACAGCGTCAGGGCGTTGGTAGTTCGTCTGCGACCCGACATTGTCTTTGCGAATCGGTCAGAGGCGGACATGTTCGGATTCGATCGACTTCCTGCGGACGCGATCGCTGTCGTTAAAAATGGGCCAGAACCTGCGTTGATCCGAGTCCCTGCTGAGGCAGAAACTACAGATGAGACGTACACGGTGCCCACCACGGGCATTACCGACTTGACGGACACCACCGGAGCAGGAGATGCCTTCGCTGCTGGCTTTCTAACCTTTCACGAGTGGCGCTACAACCCCTCCGAGGCGTGCGTGCACGCGCATCGCACCGCTCGACGCATTCTGACCGGCGAACGACGCTGAACGTCAGTCAGTCCGTTTCAATTCCAACCGCCTACTGCGCTGTCCACTGGTTGAAAGGATGATTATTTCCACGGCAGCTCGCAGGCGGCGTCCGTTGCGACGATCTCATGCACCACGCTGTTGCGATGTGTACCAGCCGCCCACGAGGGAAAGACTGCGGAGTACAGGCCGGCTCCACCAGCGACAAACAAAACGATGTCAGTAGGCCGGCGAACAGCTGGGATGAGGTCGTTGTCGTCGCCTGCTGCAATGAAACCTGTGTTGAACGAGCGAATCTGCCCGCGGGTGTTCACCGCCATCCGCTGCAATTCGGCCTGCACATCGCTGCGACTCATGCCAGCATCGGCAAGTACCTGGGCATGTTCCGGGTTTAACGCTACGGCAGTGGCGCCGCCCGAGAGGTTGGCGTTATTCGAACCCGTGTTGGCAATGACCACTGCGAGCGCACGAAGCAACCGTTGCGGTGAGTCGTTGTCGTCGGCATCGTTCGCAAACACGACAGAGTGCGGCGCCTCTGCTCCTAAAATTGTGACGACAGATTCGTCAGACAAATAGCCGTAAGCCGTTGCTAGCGGCTCCCACGGAGACGACATCTCATCCTCTGCGAGACAGAAGCTGAACTTACCTGGATGACCGAGCAGCGCCATATCTGACACGCCAGGACGAGCTCCACCGATATTCATCATGCAGAGCCGAACCGCGCGACCAATCGATGCGTTTGCGCGGTGACCCGGGCCCAGCGCGCCGAAGCCGCCTGCGATGTCGCAGTGGCCGACAACAGGACCGTTGACGATCATCAGCGGCGCCGTGCTGTGTGTCGTCGATTGCATTTCGCCGAGGTCGAAAGCCGGCTGGAGGATTGCCCGAACTGCGGCCAGAACAACCGCCATTTGGTCCGGCAGACAACCAGCCATCACTGCGTTGATCGCGAGCTTCTCTACTGTGGCCGCTCCCCCGCCCGGACCCATCGCTCCAAGATCAACGTCGGAGTCAAGGCCCGAAGCAAGCACAAGCCTGTCGACGCGATCGCGTGTGGGGATGACAACCGGGAGTCCGTCGGTACAACCGCTCTGGTGAAGAACCTCAAGCGCTTCGGCCTCGTTGACCGCATTGAACATGACAGTCGCTCCGCTCACACTGCGCTGCTCGACTCGTTGTCCGGCGCTGCACTGCCGCGCAACACAGCCACGATGCGCGCCGCTATCCCGTGGGCGACTCGTTCCATCGCATCGCGCCCACTGCCAGCAACAGGGTGCGGGAGACGCAGCCGGGGAATGTCAGGCATACCAGCCGATGTAGCGACCGAGTCACCCTGCAACCAGAACTGTTCAGTAACAAGAGCAACAGCAGCGATGCCTCTTCGAGCTACTTCAATTCCGTCACGCACGGTGCCGGAGGTGCAGCTGCCTCAATGACCGTAGGCCGCAACGACGGCAGAGCACGTGTTTGCAATCGTCGAGAGGTGATCCTCGCTAGCCAGCCCGCTGGCGTTTCCTTTGTCGAGTTGGATGAACCCAACGCCGGGCAACTCACGCGACAGCGCCTGTCCCACATGATCAAGAAAAGCCACCGAGTCGGGGAATCCGTTTGCGAACAACGCGACGGTGTCTCCCACTTTCAGTTCAGCACGGAGGCCATACGGCTCAATTGATCGACTCGACACCCCACGCGGATCCAAGAACTCCATGCCCAAGTCTCGCGCTCTGGTCCGAGTTGAGGCGAAGCGCAGTCGAGCCAAACGTTCGCAGACAATCTTGATGAGAGCCGGAATCCCTGCGGGGTGGCAGCGACCACGTCCGCGACGTGGAATGTGCATCGTCGTCAGAGCCGAGCGAGTGGCGCCAGCGGGACAACAATCCTCTACCGAACGTCAATGTCGCGCATCGACCGGTATCTTTGCGATCGTTTTAATCAAACCTCCGACAAAGGGCGTCTTCGTGGACCTCAAACAGAAACTCATCAATCTCTTCAGTAAGGCAACACCAACTTCGCTTACGATGCCGGCCGCCAGATGGTCGTCAATGTTAAATGAGGCGCCCCAAACAGCCGGCCCCACTTCGTTTCAGGTGCGATCGCGTCGCGTGGTCAGTGTCGTCGCGCTAGCAGGTCTCTCGCTGGGCTTCGCTTCTGCGTGTGGCTCTGACGATTCATCAGAGGACGCCTTCTGTGACGCTGGCGACAGCCTGCGGTCAAACATTGAAACAATCGGCGACATCGACATTGTTGCTGGCGGTGCCGATGCCTTTACCGAACGGTTCGAGGCAATTGAATCAGACCTCACACTGCTCAAGGACAGCGGCTCCGACGTCGCATCAGATGAAATCGCTACGCTTGAAACAGCGGTCTCTGACTTGGGCACTGCTCTTGCCGGTCTGAGCGGCGGAGTCTCGATCGAAGACGCTGAACAGCTTGTTTCGTCAATTACTGCTGTGTCGACTTCGGTAGACGCCGTGATTGAACGACTCTCCACCACCTGTTCCTGATCGGTGGCTCAAAGGCTCGCGACTCGGCGGTGCGTTGCCTCGTCGTGAAGTCGTAGCCGGCTGGCAGGGTCAGGGCGAGAACGTCTGGCGTACACGGTACGGACTGCTTCCACGGAAGGTCCGTACAACAATCCAACTCCTACCCGGCGCAGGAATAATCATTGGGCACCGAAAAAGTCGCGGGGTCGCGCCACCCGCAGGTCAGTGGGTGAGAGCGGCCTGTTCTGGCCTCAACCTCTCTTTTTTGACAGCTGTCTATCCAGAGGTCGTTGGCAACTAGGTCGGGATGGGAGACCGCTACTCTTTCGTAGTGACCACTCTTGATCTGGCGACCGCAACCACCGTGCAGCTCCTAATCGCGCTGGAGCGGCGTGAGGTATCGAGTGTGGAACTTCTCGACGGGATGCTCAGCAACATTGCGAGAATGAATCCTGCAGTCAACGCCGTTGTTGCGATGGACATGGAGCGGGCCAGAGCAGAGGCAACTGCGGCTGACAACTCGCGTACTGCTGGCGACCCGTGCGGCCCGCTGCATGGTCTGCCAATGACGATCAAGGATTGCTACGAGACGCTTGACCTAGTGACGACTGCGGGCGCTCCGGAGCTCTCCGATCACATGCCGACGCGCGACGCCGACGTAGTGCGTTTACTCCGGCGCGCAGGAGCGATTGTGTGGGCCAAGACCAACGTTCCGTACTACGCCGGCGACCACCAGACATACAACGACGTGTACGGCATCACCAGCAACCCGTGGGACCTCACCCGGACGTCAGGCGGATCATCAGGTGGCGCTGCCGTGGCCGTCGCCTGCGGTTTCACAACAGCCGAAATTGGCAGCGACATCGGCAATTCGATCCGTCAACCGGCTGGATTGAACGGGATTTTTGGGCTGAAGACAACCTACGGCCTTGTTTCGGGCCGCGGCCATATTCCCGGGCCGACCGGCTCGTTGACATCGTCAGATCTTGGCGTATTCGGACCGCTTGGTCGCTCATGCGGTGATCTTCGAATCTTGCTCGAGGTGTTGACCAACTCCGGTTCGGCATTTGGAGGAATGCCGGGCGCCGAGCTTCCGCGGTTCGAGCAACAACCCGACGTTGCGGACCTGAGGATCGGCGTGTGGTCTGACGATGCAACGGCTTCGGTCGATAGCAGCGTGAAGGGCCTCATTGAAGACGCTGCGCGCCAACTGAGTAACGAAGGCGCAGAAGTTGACAGCGAGATCCGACCAGCGATCACTTCTTCAGATCTTCATCGCAACTACATGCAGTTGCTAAACGCCACACTGTCACCGCAGCTCCCCGGCGATATTTGGGACAGACTCGTCACGAAAGCTGACGGGAACGCCGAATACATCGACAACGACGCAGTCGTGTTCGCCCGGAACTCCGTGTTGTCGCACCGCGATTGGCTGGCAGCGAATGAGCGGCGAGCGATTGCCCAACAGGCATGGGCCGACGTGTTCGAGAACGTCGACGTAATGATCGCCCCGATCCAACCGGTCGCAGCGTTCCCGCACGACACCGAGCGGTCATACGGTAAGCGCACGTTAAACGTAAATGGTTCAGACGCTCCCTACCGCGGCATTCTGTTCTGGGCTGGTCTAGCGACAATGCCCCACCTTCCGTCGGTGGCGATCCCAGTTGGCCACACTGCAGACGGCCTCCCAGTCGGCATGCAATTGATCGGCCCTAAGTGGTCCGATCACAAGATCCTCAGTATCGGAGAGGAGATCTCCTCTGTTCTTGGCCGACACTTCACTCCCCCGCCCCTCGCCGCACTATGAGCCAAGTGAGATCGGGTTGAAGGTCAGCGCAACAGAGACGAGCCGAGCAGGCGGTAGCCCCCACCACCGCTCGGCGGGACCTTGACTACCCGCCTGCGCACGCAGTCTACCCACGCCACATGTCGTCATTAACGCCCTTACATCAAGGCCGGACTGAAGACCGGACTTACAAACACCGATCTTGTCGAGCCAGCACAAGAGATCCGATGAGGCGGACAGCGGGTAGCCAGCAAACATGCGGAACCGGCCGCCATCCAATGCGTTGAGCATTGCGAGCCCCTCGAAGAACGGCCCTGCAGTCAAGGAGATCGCTGTGCTACGCGACCTTCAATGAATGTGAGGATTACATCCGTTACTATCCGCAACAGGGTGCCCTTGTGCTTCTCCCCAAGATGAACCGCCTGTAGGCAACGGCGAACGTTGCGTCTTCGTATTCGGACTCGCTTAACTGCGGGGAGGTGCTCGGCCTCATCGATTACTGACCGGATCCACGAGCACAAGTTGCTTAGGACTTCTCCGGCGGGCCGCGATCTCCGGGTGAGCTAAACGGCCCTACATCAGCGAGCGTTGTCAGCGCGTTGGACTGAAGTCTGGGTCACGCTTCTCGACGAAGGCAGATGCGCCCTCGCTGAGATTAAGGGGGATCAACTGGCGCTGATGGTGGAGCTCGAGGTCCAACTGCTCAGGCAACGTATTGCGTGCGGCCTGCGCCAGCATGCTGCGGATGCGGGTCATGGCTGTCGGCGACGAGCGTTTGAGCGTGGCTGTTACCTCGTCGACAGCTGCGTCTAGGTCGCCATCGTCAGCTACTTTCCAGATCAATCCCCATTCGACAGCCTGCTCAGCGGTGACTCGGCCACCGAGCATCGCAACAGCGCGCGCCCGTGCGGCGCCGGCGCGCGCCGCTAGATGATACGAGGTGCCAAGGTCGGGAACGAGGCCGAGTCGTGGACCAAAGGTTGATACAAAGAATGCGGACGACGCTGCGACCGAGATGTCGCACGACATCGCTAAGCCGAACCCACCTCCAGCGGCGACACCGTTGATCCGCGCAACCGTCGGCACTGGGCACGACGCGATGGCCCGCATTGCCGGATTGAACATTTCCTCCATCGTCTCGACGCTCGCAGCACCCTCGTCGCCGTTGCGCACCGCCGCTAGGTCGGCTCCAGCGCAGAACCCTCGGCCAGCGCCGGTTAGCACGACGACACGGACAGACTTATCGGCATCGACCGCAGCAAATGCGTCTGACAATCTGCTCATCATCTCGCTGTTCATACCGTTCAGGCTTCCGGGCCGGTTAAGCCGTATCGTGGCAACCCCATCGGTTTTCTCGTACTCGACGCTGCTCATGACTCCTACCCTACGACGGCCGGTTTGGCTCGGGCTTCTAGCAGTCCCCGATCCGGAACGCTGCGCCTCTTCAACTTGCCCGCAACTGCTCGGCTGCCGGTGACGTGGGGCTGAATCGACTAGCCGGCTGCGCATTACGCGATCACTTCGGTCGTGAATCCGTTGATGTCCCCTCGGCCTCCCGTTCCGAGCGCCACAAATCGGTGCAGTGAAGGTTTTCTTCAGGAGCTACCTCAACTTGCTCCCCGCCTCAGCGGGAGATGGAATCAATTGCTACGGCGACAGCCAGAATCAAGACGTCGTTGCCACCGGGAACAATTTCGACTCCGTAGGTGTCGCGCACCCGGAACCACCGTTTGGAGACCTGGGCGACTTTCTTGCCACTCGCGGAGATCTCATACTCGTGGTCGACGATGTTTCCTTGGACGTCAAGGTCGTCGCTACCTGGAACCGAGACTGTGTATCGATCCCGCAACGGAGTCACCATTGCCTTCTTGACCTTGGCGATCGTCGACCCATCTGGTCCCTCGATTTCCATGGTGTCGCGTACGCGCGCCTTACGTTCTTGGATCGAAGCCAGGCGTCGACCCGACAGGTCTTCGAAATGGAGAGTGCTGCGGACACGCAGGGCTTTGCCGTCGACCTTAAACGCTCGGTTTCCGTTGCTGTCTTCAATCCAAAAGTCATCGCCAATTGACACCAACCGCTCACGCATGCGGTATCGGACGGCATTGCCACGGGCTCCAAAGGCCTGACGCTCTTCTCTCCGGTCTGCGCGCCGGCCTTGTCGTCGATCACGCATTTGCATTTACCGTTCTCCTTTCGACAGCAGATGTTGCTATTGATTTACGACCAGGAACCGGGGTCGCAAAGCTCACTGAACGCTGTGATCACAACGCCCGACGGGAACTCTCACCCGTACTGGGTTAACGAACCAAGATAGTGGTGGTTGCAGCGGAAACGAAAGCGGGCCGGCTCTACGTAACTCACGGGGGAATTCCGGCGCCGTTAGCACCGTCATTTTGCCACCACCTTCAAAGTTACTTTTGTCTACCCTGCACAGTGGTGCCGGTCGGGCTAAGCAATTTTTTAGCACCTAACTTTTGCTCAGCCTGTGTTCGTCCCGCACGACCAGGCTAGGACGGGCATGAGTTCGCTTGGGCATGATCTTGCGTTTTCGAGTTAACCACGCCCGTTTCGTAGCCGAAAGCCTCATCTACACCCGTCATTTCGTACCTCAAAATACGGCTCCGATCGGTCAAGCACGGCAACGTTAGGGTTGTCCTCTGCTGTGCTGCCGACGCGAATACTGACTCGGCAGGGATGTTTGAATTCGCATTTACTTCAACGGTCAGTGTCAGCTGTGCGCCCTCGTCGGCGAGTTGGCAGCCGGCGGGCGTGAAACTCCACGAAACCTCAGCAGATTCGCCTAGCTTCACACTCTTGGCAGGCCAGTTGATCACTACGGAGGTGCATTCACCAACTGGTTCGATACTCACGATGCAGTCGTTCGATTGAGCGTCATATCTCTCGCCAACCCGACATAGGCAGGCGGGATAGCTACCGGTTGCATCGGCCGGGCACTGACCCTCGGCACCGGGTCCAAACTCTGGAACACCATCGGCAATGCAGTCGTTCGATTGAGCGTCATATTCCTCGCCAACCCGACA